>JANOQS010000545.1:0-14026 GCA_031414975.1 Methylibium sp.
AGCAGCGCCACCGTCAGGATGAAGGCGCCGAAGAACCAGTTGGCCACGTAGATGTGGCGCACCTTGCGCACCCCGATGGTGCCGAAGAACACCACCGCGTAGGCGACCCACACGACCGCCAGCAGGATGTCGATCGGCCACTCCAGCTCGGCGTATTCCTTGCCCTGCGTGAAGCCCATCGGCAGCGAGACGGCCGCCAGCAGGATCACCAGCTGGTAGCCCCAGAACGTGAAGTCACCGAGCCGGCCGCCGAACAGGCGCACCTGGCAGGTCCGCTGCACCACGTAGTAGCTGCTCGCGAACAGCGCACAACCGCCGAAGGCGAAGATCACCGCGTTGGTGTGCAGCGGCCGCAGGCGCCCGTAGCTCAACCACGAGATACCGAAGTTCAGTTCCGGCCAGGTGAGCTGCGCGGCAATGAGCACGCCCACCAGCATGCCCACCACGCCCCACAGCACCGAGGCGAGCGCGAAGTTGCGCACGACGGTGTCGTTGTAAACCGCCGTGCCGGCGGCCAAGGGTGCCGGCGCAGGAACCGAAGCCATGGGTGTTCTCCTCTTGTTCAGTGTGGGTTCCAATTGTCAAAGTGGGGTCGGTGCGGCGGCTTGATCGGCATCAAGCGGTGGGCGTTCGGGGGCCGCCGAGGCGGTGGCCAGGTCGAGAATCCGCTCGCCCTCGCGCTCCAGGTCATCGAACTGGCGCGCGTTCAGTGCCCACGCGAACACGCCCATCAGCGCCAGCACGAGCAGCACCGACAGCGGGACCAGCAGGTACAGCACGTCCATGCTTCAGCCCGGCACACGTGCCAGCCGCAGCGCGTTGAGCACCACCACGAGCGAACTGCCCGCCATGCCCAGGCCCGCCGCCCAGGGCGGCAGCCAGCCCAGCAGCGCCAGGGGGATGCAGGTGGCGTTGTAGAGCGCGGCCCAGGCCAGGTTCTGGCGGATCACGCGCACGGTGCGTTGCGCCAGGTCACGTGCGTCGGCCACGGCGGCCAGGCGGGTGCCGAGCACCACCACGTCGGCATGGCCCTGCGACAGTGCGGCGCCGTGCGCGAATGCGAACGACACGTCGGCGCGCGCCAGCACCGGCGCGTCGTTCAGGCCGTCGCCGACCATCGCGACGGTGTGGCCGGCGGCCTGCGCGTCGGCCACCGCCTGCAGTTTCGATTCGGGCGTGGCGCCGCCACGGGCGTCGTCCAGGCTCAGGCGCCGGGCCATCGCTTGCACGCGTTCGGGGCGGTCGCCCGACAGCAGCGCCACGTGCACGCCGGCCTGGCGCAGGCGGGCGAGCGCGGCGTGGGCATCCGGGCGCAGGGTCTCGGCCATGTCGAAGCGCGCCCAGGGCTCGCCGGCAATGCCGAACCACAGTTCGACGGCGGCGCTGGCATCAGGCTGCGCGGCTTCGGCCGGGCCGCCATGCACCCAGGCGAACGAGCCCAGCCGGTAACGGCGGCCATCGGCGGCAAGCGCTTGCAGCCCGAGGCCGGGGCGTTCTTCGATGGCGTGCCAAGTGTGCAGGTCGGGTTGCGTGCTGGCGTCGGTCGCGTGCGCGGCGTCGACCACCGCGCGCGACAGCGGGTGCGTCGAACGGCGTGCCAGGCTGGCGGCTTGCTGCAGCAGCGCGGCCCGTTCCAGGCCGAGCGCCAATGCCACCGGCAGAACGTTGATGGCCGTCACGTCGAGCCGGTCTTCGGTCAAGGTGCCGGTCTTGTCGATGAACAGCCAATCGACGCGCGCCAAGGATTCCAGCGCGACCAGCCGCTGCACCAGCACGCCCCGGCGCGCCAGCGCTCCGGCCGCAGCCAGCAGCGCCGACGGCGTGGCCAGCGACAGCGCGCACGGGCAGGTGACGATCAGCACCGCCACCGCCACCCACACCGCGCGGCTCGGGTCGAGCACCGACCACACGGCCGCCGCCCCCGCCGCCAGCACCAGCACCGCGGCCAGAAAGGCGCCGGCCCAGCGGTCGGCCAGGCGCACGGCCTCGGGCCGATCGGTCAATGCGCCGCGCACCAGGATGGCGATGGCCTCGAGCCGCGTATCGGCACCGAGCCGCTCCACCGCCATCACCACCGGCGCCATCAGGTTGAAGCTGCCGGCGCTGACGGCGTCGCCCACCTGCTTGGGGACCGGGCTCGACTCGCCGGTCAGCAGCGCCTCGCTGGCCTGCGTCAGCCCGTCGATCAGGCGGCCGTCGGCGGGGAAACATTGCCCTGCGGCGACCTGCACGTGGTCGCCCACGCGCAACTGGCGCCGCGTGACGGTGCGGACCCTGCCGTCGGGCTCGATGCGCACCACGCTGTCGGGCAGGTCGGCCAGCGTGCCTTCCAGCGTCGCGGCAATGCGGTGGCGGGCGCGCAACTCCAGCGCACGCCCGCCGAGCAGGAAGAACACGAACATCGTCAGTGAATCGAAGTACACCTCGGTGCCGAACAGACCGCCCGGGTCGAAGGTGGCGCCGGTGCTGGCGACGAAGGTCACGACGATGCCCAGCGCGACCGGCACGTCCATGCCCAGGCGCCCGGCCCGCAGGCTGCGCCACGCGCCGAGCAGCATGTCGGAGGCCGAGAACAGCAGCACCGGAATGCTCAGCAGCCAGCTCGCCCACTGCAGCAGGCGCAGCAGGTCGGGGCTGATGTCGCCGGGCACCGCGAAGTAGGCCGGCGCGGCGTACATCATCACCTGCATCATGCAGAAGCCGGCCACGAACAGTTGCCACAGTGAACGGCGCGAGGCGCGCTCGCGCAAGGCGCGGGCCGGCGCGGCCAGGTCGGGCGCGGCGTCGTAACCGGCGCGCTGCACGGCCGCCACCAGGCGCGACGGGCGCGTGCGTGCCGGGTCCCAGGTGACTTCGGCGCGCGATCCGCTCGCACTCACCTCGGCCGCCAGCACGCCGTCTTCCTGCATCAAGGCGTTTTCGATGATGCCGGCGCAGGCCGCACAGTGCAGCCCCGTCAGCGCGAACTGCGACAGCGCACGCGGCGTGCCGTCGGGCAGCGGCACCTGGCGCGTGAACTCGGCTTGTTCCTGCGCATCGTCCAGCAGCAGCAGCCGGGCAGCGGCCGCCGGGGTTGCGGGCAGGGCGGCGTGGGCAGCGGCCAGGGTCATCGAAGGCGGGGCGAGTGGGCGGAATCGCGCGACTCTAGGGTCGGGCAGGCGCGCGCAGCGTGATCTTCATCAAGCCGGGCGCACGCGGTGCCGGGAAGGGGCCGCTTGAGCGGCATCGCATCCGTCCGGCGCAGTGGCCCCGGCTCGCGGGCGCGCTGATACGCCGAGGCATGACCCGCGTCAAGGCAATCCGCAAAGATTTCCTCCACAAGCTTGGGGATAGACCGGGCAGCCAGCGGGCATAAAGTGTGACGAAGTGTGCAAAGCGGCGCTTGCAGGCCGCGCCTCATCCCCTCCAGATCGGTCCCGACCTTGATCCCTCCGGCGCATCGGAAAGTCAGCCTGCTGGCGTTTGCAGCGGTGCTGGCGTTCTTGCTCGGCACGGCGGTCTACGTGTTCGATCGGCCCGCCGGCACGGCGTACCTGCTGTCGGCCTGGCTCAACCTGCAAGGCAGCGGCGTGCGCCCGTTCGGCGCTTTCGGCGATCTTGGCGCTCTTGGCGCCTTTGGCGGCGTTGGCGCCTCGTTGCCGACGCTGGCGCACGCGTTTGCCTTCAGCCTGCTCACGGCCCTGGTGCTGCCGCGAGGGGCCGGATTTGCGGCGCTGGCCTGCGGCGGCTGGGCGTTGCTCGAAACGCTGTTCGAACTGGGCCAGCACCCGAGCGTGTCACCGCTGCTGGCGCGCGCCATCGGCGAGCGCTTCAATGGCATCCCCGTGCTCGACCACCTGGTGCCGTACTTCAGCGGCGGCGTCTTCGATCCGGTGGACGTGCTGTTCGGGCTGCTCGGCGCGCTGGCGGCTTTTGCGGTGCTGCGCCTGGCCCACGCGCCCGAGCCGGGCCAGCGACCGCCCTGCCCGGGCTGAGCAGCGCCGCCAGACCCGGCCCACCCGCGACACCAGGGAGATCGAATGAAAACAACGCTGAACGCCCCCCGGGCTGCCCTGCGCCTGCTGGCTCTTGTGGCGCTGCTGCTCGCCGGGCTCTCCACCGTCGTCGGCTCCGGTGGCGGCGGCGGTGGCGGCGCTCCCCCGGTCGTCACGCCGCCTGCGCCTGCGCCTCCGCCTGTGCCGGTCGCGCTGGGCGTCGTCGGCACGGTGCCGGCCGCCGGCGCGGTGGACGTGAGCTCGAGCGCCGCCGTCGCCGTCACCTTCTCCGAGGCGATCGGCCCGAGCTTGGGCTTCGCGGTAGAGGGCCCGTCGGGGCCGGTGGCCGGCGCGGTGTCGGTGAGCGGCGCAACCGCCACCTTCACGCCGAGCGCGCCGCTCGTGCCTGGCAGCGATCACGGCGTGGCTGTGGTCGGCGTGACCGGGGTCACCGGAAAAACCTTGGCGTCGAACTCGCACGCGTGGTCGTTCAGGACCGCGGTGGCGCCGGTGCCCACGCTCGCGCTGTCGGCCGCCACGCTGAACTACAGCGCCACGCAGGGAGGGGCCGACCCGGTCGCGCAAACGGTGACCGTCAACAACGTCGGCCAAGGCGTGCTCACGGGCATCGCGCTGGGCAACGTGAGCTACGGCGCCGGTGCGGCGGGCTGGCTTCAGCCCATGGCGCTGAGCGCCACCACGGCGCCGGCCACGTTCACGGTGCGGCCGGTGACGGGCAGCCTGCCGGCCGGCACCTACAGCGCGACGATCGACGTGCTCTCGGCGGCGGCGCCCAACAGCCCGTCGACTTTCAGCGTCGCGCTCACCGTCACGTTCACCGTGGTGGCGCCGCCCCCGGTCATCGCGCTCACGCCGGCCAGCCGCGCGTTTTCGGCCAGCTTGGGTGGTGCCAGCCCGGCCAGCCAGAGCATCGCGGTCGGCAACGCCGGAGGCGGCAGCCTCAGCGGCTTGAGCGTGGGGGCCATCACTTACAGCGCAGGCTCGGCCGGCTGGTTGCAGGCCAGCCTGAACAGCACCAGCGCGCCGGCCGTGCTGACGCTTCAGCCGTTGACCAGCGGTCTGCCGGCCGGCAACTACAGCGCCAGCGTGGCGGTGCGGTCTTCAGTCGCTGGGGTCGTGGCGCAACTGGCCACGGTGAGTCTGACCGTGGCACCCGGGTTGCCGCCGTCGATCTGCATCTCCCCCACGCCCATCGCTTTCTCGGCCACGCAAGGCGGCGCCAACCCGGCCGGCCGCACATTCACGATCGACAACTGCGGCGGCGGCGCGCTCACCGGGCTGAGCGTGAGCGTGGTGTACGGGCAGAACCCGGCGTGGCTGCAGGCGCCCACGCTCAACCGCACCAGCGCGCCCGCCACGCTGAGCTTGCAGGCGCTCACCGGTGGCCTGGCCGCGGGGACCTACTTTGCGGCGGTCCAGGTAGCTTCGCCGGGGGCTGCGGGCTTGTCGGTGATCGCCACCTTCAACGTGGGCTTGCCGGCGCCGTCGATCGCGCTCACGCCCGCGGCGCGCAGTTTCACCGCCACGCAAGGCGGGGCCAGCCCGGCGAGCCAGAGCGTGACCGTCAGCAACAGCGGCGGCGGCACCTTGAGTGGGCTGTCGGTGGGCACGGTCTCGTACGGCGCCGGCGCCAGCGGCTGGTTGCCGACACCCACGCTGAACACCAGCACCGCGCCGGCCACCTTGAGCTTGCAACCGCAAACCGGCAGTCTGGCCGCAGGCACCTACACCGCCAGCGTGCCGGTGCAATCGGCCGCCGCCGGCAACAGCCCGCAGCTGCTCAGCGTCACCTTCACCGTGGCGGTGCCGCCGGGTGCGATCGGACTGTCGGCAAGTGCCTTGAGCTACAGCGCCACGCAGGGCGGCGCCAACCCGCTGGCGCAGACGGTGGCCATCAGCAACAGCGGCAGCGGCACGCTCGGCGGCTTGAGCGTGGGCACCATCGCGTACGGTGCGGGCGCGAGCGGCTGGCTCCAGGCGCCCACGCTCAGCGCCACCAGCGCCCCCGCCACGCTCACGCTGCAACCCCTGGTCGGCGCGCTGGCCGCGGGCACCTATACCGCGACCGTGCCGCTGCTGTCGCTGTCGGCGTCGAACAGCCCGCGCAACGTGAGCGTCACGCTGACCGTGTATTCGCAGGGCCAGCAGGTCGTGATCAGCGGGTTGGCGGACTATGAATCGGTGCCCAACGACACGGCCACGAACGGCCGGCTCAACTATGCCGGCGCCAGCTTCAAGCCGATCCGCGGTGCCAGCGTGCAGTTGCTCGCCGCCGGCAGCGGGGCCGTGCTGGCCAGCGCCGTGACCAGCGCCACCGGCACCTATTCGCTTGCCATTCCGGTGGCGCAGCCGGTGGTGGTGAGCGTGCGGGCCGAGCTCAAACGGGTGGCCACGACCGGCGGGCAGTGGGACTTCACGGTGCGCGACAACACCGCCGGCGACAGCCTGTACCTGCTCGAGTCGGCCGCCTTCACGCCCGCCGCCGGCGCGAGCACGCGCAACCTGCGTGCGGCCTCGGGCTGGGGTGGCGCCAGCTACACGGCGCCCCGCGCGGCCGGGCCGTTCGCCATTCTCGATGTGGCCTACCTGGCCGTGCAGAAGGTGCTGAGCGTGGCGCCGAACACCGTGCTGCCCGCGCTGCGCTTCTTCTGGAGCACCAACAACATCGACGTGCCGGGCGACCCGGCGGTCGGCGAGGTCGGCTGCACCTGCTACCGCAGCGTCGCGAACTTCATCTTCCTGTCGGGGCGGCAAGACGTGGACACCGACGAGTACGACTCGCACGTCGTGGCGCATGAGATCGGCCACTACCTCGAGTTCGCGCTGTCGCGGTTGGACAACTTCGGCGGTGCGCATGCCATCGGAGAACGCGTCGACATGCGGGTGGCCTTCTCTGAAGGCTGGAGCACCGCCTGGGCCGGGATGCTGCTGGGCACGCCGGCGCTGTCCGACTCGATGGACGTCGGCCAGGCGTCGGGCAGCATCATCTTGGACGTGTCGCAGGCGCCGACGCTCAACCGCGGCTGGTTCAACGAGGCGTCGGTGGGCCATGTGCTGTGGAGCCTTCACCAAGACGGCACCATCGGGTTCGCGCCGATCTTCAACACCCTGACCGGGCCGCTGAAGACCTCAAGCGCATTGATCGGCATCCACAACTTCGCCACCGCGCTGAAGGCTGCGGTGCCGGCGCGCGCCGCGGCCATTGACGCGCTGCTGGCCGGGCAGCTCATCACCGCGCAGGACGCGCTGGGCAGCGGGGAGACCAACGACGGCGGCGTCGCGCTGGCGCTGCCCATCTACAAGACCCACTCGGCTGCGCTCGGCGTGCCACAGAACTACTGCGTCACCGATGTAGCCCAGACCGCGTTCACCGGCGAGTTCAACAAGCTCGGCATGTGGGCCTATGTCCGCATCACGCTGGCCAGCGCCGGCAGCCGCACCCTCACGCTGAGCTCGACCAACGGCGCCGCACCCACCGACCCCAACGTCGTGCTCATCCGCTCCGACGGCAGCTCGGCAGCCTACATCGACGTGCAGGCCAATGTGCAGACGCTGACCACCACGCTGCCCGCCGGCACGCACCTGCTGCTGTTCCACGACTACAACCTCAGCAGCAACCCGGCGACCGCCGCGGCCCAACAGGGCACGCGCTGCTTCAACCTGGTCGTGCAATGATCACCCCGAGGAATCCGACCATGGCTTCGATCTGGTTCACCCCGCGCGCTGGCGCGAGTTGCAACGCTCGCCGCTTGCGATCTTCGGCCTGCGGGCTGGCCGCGATGGCTGCGCTGGCCGTGCTGGTGCTGTCGGTCGTCGGCGGTCACGGGCCGGTGGCGGCGTCTGGCAGCACGCCCGGCCCGGTCAGCGCGAGCAGCAAGCCGCACGGCTCGGGTGTGGCGTTGCGCTACTTGTTGCCGCCCGACATCCGGCCGGGCCAGACGGTCAACGTCAAGCTCAGCTTTTCGAACGTGACCGCCGACGACGGCGCGCGCGTGGTCGTGCGCACCGTCGAGCCACGCCGGCAGTTGGCTGACTTCTACGTGCAGAAGGGCGAGGAGCGCACGCTCGACCTGCCGCTCACGCCGACGGCAGACGGCACGCTGTACCTGGCTGTTTCGAGCACCCAGGCAGGCCGCACCAGCGTGCAGGTGGTGCCGGTGCGCGTGGGCTCGGGCAAGGTGGTGCTGCAGCCGCAAGGCACCCGTCGCATCACGCCCTCTGGCGAAAGTGTGACGTCGCTGCCCGCGGGCAAATAGTCCACCGGTGCCGCGGCTCTTTCGCCGCGGCGCGGCCTACAGCGGCATCGAATCGGTGCGGCGCAAGTGCCCGGGTTCGGGGCGCGGCCGCTCCGACCAGGTCGCCAGGAAAGCCGGTACGTCGGACGCCGGCATCGGACGCGCCACGAAGTGGCCCTGGATCGCGCCGCAGCCCAGACCGCCCAGCACCTCGAGCTGCTGGGTTTCTTCCACACCCTCGGCCACGGTGTTCATGTTCAAGGTGCGCGCCAGGCCGATGATGGTCTTGACGATCGCGCGCGCATCGCCACGCGCCATCAGTTCGCGCACGAAACTGTGGTCGATCTTGAGCGTATCGAACGGGAAGCGGCGCAGGTAGGCGAGCGACGAATAGCCGGTGCCGAAGTCGTCCAGCGCAATCCGCAGGCCGAGCGCCTTCAGTGCGCGCAGGCCCTGGATCGTGGCGTGCGACTCGTTCAGGAACACCGACTCGGTGATCTCGAGCTCGAGCCGGCGCGCCGGCATGCCCAGGCGGGCCAGGATCTGGCGGATCGCCTCGCACAGGTCGTTCGACATGGCCTGTACCGACGACACGTTGACCGACACATGCACCGCCTCGGGCCAGTCGCTCGCGTCGGCGCAGGCCTGGCCGAGCACCCAGTGGCCCATGTCGAGAATCAGCCCGGCCTCTTCGGCCACTGGAATGAATTCCGACGGCGGCACCTCGCCGAGCTCGGGGTGCAGCCAGCGCAGCAGCGCCTCGAAGCCGATCACGCGCCAGTATTTCAGGTCGATCTGCGGCTGGTAGACCAGGCGCAGTTCGCCGTTGCCCATCGCGTCGCGCAGGCCGTGTTCGATCTGCAGGCGGCGGCGCGTCTGCGTGGCCATGCGCGGCTCGAAGAAGCGGAAGTCGCCACGCGCTTCCGACTTGGCCGCGTACAGCGCCAGGTCGGCGTTGTTCAGCAGGGTGTCGATCTGCGTGCCGTCGGCCGGTGCCATCGCCACGCCGATGCTGGTGCGCAGCGAAATGCTGGCGCCCTGGATCTGGCACGGCTGGTGCAGGTTGTCGAGCAGCCGGCGCGTCAGCAGCGCCACTTCGTCGCGCGACTTGACCTGCTGCAGGATCACCACGAACTCGTCGCCGCCGAGGCGCCCCGCGGTGTCGCTCAGGCGGATGCTGGCGAGCAGGCGCTTGGCCACTTCCTGCAGCAGCCCGTCGCCGACCGCGTGGCCGAGCGTGTCGTTGATGGTCTTGAAGTGGTCCAGGTCCAGGCACAGCAGCGCACACGGCTGGGTCGGGCCCAGGCCGGGGGCCAGCAGGTCGGCCAGCTGGGCGCGCAACTGGTGACGGTTGGCCAGCCCGGTGAGCGCGTCGTAGTGGGCCAGGAAGGTGAGCTTGCTGTTGGCACGCTGTGCTTCGGTGATGTCGGTGGCCACGCCGCGCCAGCCGACGCACTCGCCCTCGGCCGTCAGCAACGGCTTGGCGGTCAGCGACCACCAGCGTGTCTTGCCCGAGGCGGGCAGCGGCAGCAGCAGGTCCTTGAACGGCAGGCCGCGCTCCAGGCTCAGGCGCAGCACGGCCAGGTGCTGGCGCTGGTCGTCGGGCAACTGGGGCTGCAGCGCGCCCAGCAATTCGATGGCCGGCGCCGCGGCCAGCACCTCCAGCGGCTGGCGAAAGGCGTCGAGCAGCTTGGCCGAGATGTGGCACAGGTGGCCGCGCGCGTCGATTTCCCAGAGCAGGTCGCTGGCGTGTTCTTCGAAGTCGCGCAGCAGCAGGCCGATGACCTGGTTGTGGCGTTCGGCCTCGGCCTTGGCCAGCAGGTGGGCCACGAACAGGCGCGCGTTCGACCACACGCTGGCCAGCACGATCAGCCCGTAACACGCTACCAGCAGGCTGACCGCCAGCGCGAGCGGAAAACCCGCGCGCGCCAGCGCCCAGACGCCGGCACCCGACAAGATCAGCACATAGGCCGTGGCCGCCTGCGGTACCGTGGCCAGTGCAAAGCCGCCGGCGCAGATCATGCCGGCGGTGATGACGGCCAGCAGCAGTTGTTCGGACGGGTCGGCGCCCGGGATCAGCAGCACCGGAACGGCGCCCCACAACGCGGCCAGGACCGAGGCGTGCACCGCGGCCCGGCGCAACGCGCGTGGCGAAGCGGTGCTGCGCCCCGGGCCCTGGCGCCAGGCGCGAAAGCCCTGCACGACGGCCAGCAGCACCCCGAGCGTCCAGCCGCCCAGCAGCCACGGGTTGGCGCTGTGCCAGAAGGTCATGCCGATCAGGCTGGCGTTGACCAGGTTGGCCAGCATGGTCAGCGGGGTGAGGCGCAGCACGGCCCGCAATTGTTCGGCGCGGAAGTTGCCGGCCAGCGGGTGGTCGGCCGGGAAACCCTGCATCTCCAGGCGCAAGGCGTGAAGGCGCGCCGTCAGCAGAGCGCCCAGGCGCCCCCACCACCCGCTCTGCCCGCTGATCGCGGTGTTCTCAAAATCCATAGGCTCCCGAATCCCCTGGTGTACGCGCGGCCGTCAACGGCGGGCGTGCACAACTTCGGAGTATCCCGTCTTCTCGGCCGCCGGGCGCCGCGTCTGAACCCGCGGTCGGCCGGCCGCCGCAGGCCGCGGCCCTAGCGCGTGAATTCTTCGCGGGCGCCGGGCGGGTTCGGCTGCGTTTGAGGGTGCGTTTGCGGGTGCATGCGCGGGTGCGTGTGGCTGTCGGTGTGGACCGCCGCCGCCACCTGCAGCAGTTGTGCCACCACCGCGGCGGCGATCACCTCGGGCTCCTTGCCGGGGATGCCCGGCACGCCGATCGGGCAGGTCATGCGGGCGATGGACTCGGGCTCGATGCCGCGCTGCTCGAGGCGGTGGATGAAGCGCTGCTTCTTGGTCTTGGAGCCGATCAAGCCGAGGTAGCCGAAGTCGGCACGCTTCAAGACCGCTTCGGTGATGCGCATGTCCAGGTCGTGCTGGTGTGTCAGCACCAGGTAGAACGCACCCGGTGGCGCGTGGCGCACTTCGGCTTCGACGGTGTCGACACACAGCTTGCGGATGTGCCCGGGCCACGGCGCGCCGTGCTCGAAAAAGCGCTGCGGGAATTCTTCTTCGCGTTCGTCGATCCAGTCGACCCACCCGTCCAGCGGCGCCAGCGCGCGTGCGATGGCGCGGCCCACGTGGCCGGCACCGTACAACTGGAGGTGGAAGCGTGCTGCGCTCTGTGGCCAGGCGTTCAGCACCGTGGCATCGAGCATGCGGAACCCCAGGCTGACCGCGCCGCCGCAGCATTGCCCCAACGCCGGGCCGAGCGGGTAGTGCGCGATTTGCGGGTGCACGTCGCCCGAGGCAAGCATGTCGCGCGCCTGCGCGATCACCTTCAACTCCAGGTGGCCGCCGCCGATCGTGCCGGCGCAGCGGTCGAACCCCACCAGCATGCGCGTGCCCGCCTCGCGCGGCGCCGAACCGCGCGCTTGCGTCACCTCCACCAGCACGGCGGCGCGCCCACCGGCGAACCAGGCCCTGGCCGTGTCGCGCAACAGGTCCATGCCGGTCAGCCGCCGCGCCGCACGGCCGTGATGGCGCGCAGGATGGATTCGCTCGTTGCCGGCGCCGACAGCTTCGGGTCAACACGGTGCATGCCGACAGAAGAGACCGCGTCGCGGATCGCGAAGAACACCGAGAACGGCAGCAGCAGCGGCGGCTCGCCAGCGGCCTTGCTTCGGTGGATCGTGTCCTCCACGTTGTCGGCCTCGTAGAGCTTCACATTGAAGACCGGCGGGCAGTCGTTGGCCGTCGGGATCTTGTAGGTGCTGGGCGCGTGCGTGGTCAGCAGGCCGGCACGCGGCGTGCCGTCGGCCGGGTGCCACACCAGCTCTTCCATCGTCAGCCAGCCCATGCCCTGGATGAACGCGCCTTCGACCTGGCCGATGTCCACCGCAGGGTTCAACGATCGGCCGGCGTCGTGCAGCACGTCGGCACGCAGCAGCTTCCATTCGCCGGTCAAGGTGTCCACCACCACCTCGCTGACGGCCGCTCCGTAGGCGAAGTAGAAGAACGGCCGGCCCTGCATCGTCTCGCGGTCCCAGCTCAGGCCGGGGGTGGCATAGAAGCCGTCGGACCAGAGCTGCACGCGCTCGGTGTAGGCCTGCGCGACCACGTCGGCGAAGGCCAGGGTCTGGCCGGCGACGGTGACCCGGTCGTTGGAAAAAGTGACCGCACCCGGCTCGCCGCCGAAACGCGTGGCCGCGAACGCCGCGAGCCGCTCCTTGATCTGGCGCGCCGCATCTTGCGCGGCCTTGCCGTTCAGGTCGCTGCCGGTGGACGCGGCGGTGGCCGAGGTGTTGGCCACCTTGTGCGTGTCGGTTGCCGTCACCCGCACGTGCTCGAAGGCCACGCCCAGCTCGTGCGCCACCACCTGCGCCACCTTGGTGTTCAGCCCCTGGCCCATCTCGGTGCCGCCGTGGTTCACCAGGATCGAACCGTCGGTGTACACATGCACCAGCGCGCCGGCCTGGTTGAAGTGCTTCACGTTGAACGAGATGCCGAACTTCAGTGGCGTGAGCGCGATGCCGCGCTTGAGCACCGGGCTCTGCGCGTTGAACTGCGCGATCTGTTCGCGCCGCGCGCGGTAGCCGCTGCTCATCTCGAGCTCTGCGGTCAGCTCGTGGATGATGTTGTCGGTGACTTCCTGGCCGTAGGGCGTGACGTTGCGAGCGCTCTTGCCGTAGAAGTTGGTGCGTCGAACGTCCAGCGGGTCCTTGCCCAGGCTGCGTGCGATCGTGTCGAGGATGTTCTCGATCGCGATCGCCCCCTGCGGCCCGCCGAAACCGCGGAACGCGGTGTTGCTCTGCGTGTTGGTCTTGCCCGAATAGCCGTGCATGGACACATCGGGCAGCCAGTAGGCGTTGTCGAAGTGGCACAGCGCGCGCGTCATCACCGGCCCCGACAGGTCGGCCGAGTGGCCGGCCCGCGAAACCATCGTGATCTCGGCGCCGAGCACGCGCCCTTCGTCGTCGTAGCCCACTTCGTAGTCGTACCAGAAGCAGTGGCGCCGGCCGGTGATCATGAAGTCGTCGTCGCGGTCCACGCGGAGCTTGACGGGACGGTTCAGCCGGCGCGCGGCCACCGCGGCAACGCAGGCGAACAGGCCCGACTGCGACTCCTTGCCGCCGAAGCCGCCGCCCATGCGCCTGCATTCCACCTGCACGTCGTGTGCATGCAGCTTCAGCGCGTGGGCGACCAGGTGCTGCATCTCGCTCGGGTGCTGGGTGGAGCAGTGCACGCGCATGCAGCCGTCTTCGAGCGGAATGGCGTAGCTGATCTGGCCTTCCAGATAGAACTGTTCCTGCCCGCCGACGTCGAGCGTGTCCTTCAGCCGGTGCGGCGCGGCGTCGATGGCGGCGCGCGCGCCACCCGGTGTGGTGCTGCGTGCCAGGTGCATCGGCGGCAGCACGTACTGCGCCTTGGCGTGCGCGTGCTGCGGGGTGATGACGGGGGGCAGGGCTTCGATCGTCAGCACCTCTTTCGCGCGAGCCGCAGCACGCCGCGCGGCCTCGCGCGTCTGTGCGATCACCGCGAACACCGGCTGGCCGACGTAGCGCACTTCGCCGTCCGACAGGATCGGGTCGTCGTGAATGATCGAACCACAATCGTTCGGACCCGGAATGTCCGCTGCACTCAACACGGCCACCACGCCGGGCAGCGCACGAATCTTGTCGAGCGCCATCGCGGTGATGCGCCCATGCGCCAACGGCGACAGGCCCAGCGCCGCATGCAAGGTGCCGTTCAGCTCCGGCAGGTCGTCGATGT
>JANOQS010000546.1:0-1792 GCA_031414975.1 Methylibium sp.
GGTTCGACTCGTTCTGCTTCATGATTTCCACCGCCGTCAGGTTGACGTTGCACGGCGGGAATTCATTCGGCGTGAAGAAGTTGTCCGGCAGGTCGGGGTAGTAGTTGACGCCCGCCTTCAGCCCGTCGGTCTCCACATACGGGATCGGCACCGAGATGTACTGCGGTAGCTTGTTGCCCTGCAGTGCCGCCAGCGCCGCCTTCAGCGAAATCGCCACCAGCCCCGGCGACTGCCCGGCCGACGCGCCCTTGAGCCCGTCCTTGCCATGCTGGGCCATCAGCTTGCGGTAGCCGTTCTCGGCCTCGCCGGCCACCGGGATGAACGGGTGCTTGGCCGCCATCAGCGCACGCACCGCGCCGGTGGAGCCACCTTGCACGAACATGCCGGTGAACTTGCCGTGCACGGCCACCGCATCGGCCACTACCTTCTGCGCGGTGCCGTCGTCCCAGTTGCCGACCACTTCGATGATCTGTGCCTCCTTGTACTTGTCCATGATCTCGCGGAAGCCCAGGTGGCGGTCGCGGTCGACCGAGTTGCCGGGCAGGCCGCGCACTTCGAGCACCTTGCCGGTGGTGGCCTTGTTCTTCTCGAGCCAGCGGCCCATCATGCGGCCCATCTCGAACTGGTCTTCGTTGACCTGGATCACCTCATCCGTGTCGAGCACGTTGTCGAACGGGATCAGCACCACGCCGGCATCCTTGGCGCGCTTGATCACCGGCTTGAAGGCAGTGGGCGACACGGCAATCGTCAGGATCGCGTCGAAACCGGCGTTGATGAAGTTGTCGATCGCGCCGATCTGGGCCGCCACGTCGGTGCCGGTGGAGACGATCTTGAGCTCCTTGATCATCGGCTTGATCTCGGCCGTGTTGGCATACGCCTTCAGCGACTTGATCATCTGGATGCGCCACGTGTTGCCGACGAAACCGTTGGCCAGCGCAATGCGGTACGGGCCCTTCTTGGCCGGGTACTGGATCGTCTTGGTGTCCTTGGAGAAGGGCTTGAAGCACTCGGGCAAGTGCGTTTGCGCCAAGCCCCATTGCGGCAGCGAGGCCAGCAAGGTACCGCCGATCATCATGTCTCTGCGCTTGAGCATTATTCGTCTCCAGTGTTGTTGGTTGGCTCGGGAACGGGACGCTATTCCGACGGGTTTGCCTTGTCAATGAACGTTGATACCTAGCGAAATGGCCGTGCCTTCACGCGTACCGAAAAGGGACGCCGCGTGTGATTGCAACTCGCATCCGGACCCATGCCGGAACGCGTATCCCAAGCCGGTCGCAACGCCGCGCATCCGTGCTTGCGAGCACTCGCCGTGACGGTGCTCGGGCGTAGACTGAATTGAAGCGAGCACCGGAGCAACAGCGATGAAAACCCTGATCGTGAACGGCAGCCTGTGGGACGGCAGCGGCGGCGCCGCGTACGCTGGCGAGGTGCTGATCGACGGCAGCCGCATCGAGGCCATCGCACGCGGCACCGGCCGCATTCCGGCCGAAGGCGCGCTGCGGCTCGACGCACGCGGCATGACGGTGATGCCCGGCCTGGTCGAAGGCCACGCCCACCTCACGTTCTGCGGAGCGACGAAGAACACCGACCTCGGCGACATCCCGCCCGAGGAGCATGTGCTGGAGACCATGCACAACGCGCGCACCCTGCTCGAAGCCGGCTTCACCAGTGCCTTCAGCGCCGCCAGCGCGAAGATGCGGCTCGACGTGGTGGTGCGCAACCAGATCGAGGCCGGCCGCATTCCCGGCCCGCGCCTGCGTGCTGCCAGCCCCGAGATCACCGTCACCGCCGG
>JANOQS010000547.1:0-11576 GCA_031414975.1 Methylibium sp.
GCGCGAAGGCGAGGAAGAGTTCCTCAGCCCCTGGAAGCTGAAGTCCATCATCAGCAAGTACTCCGACCACATCAGCCTGCCCGTGCTGATGCCCAAGCAGCAGTGGGACGAAGAGAAGAAAGAACAGGTCACCACCGACGAGTGGGAGCCGGTGAACAAGGCCGCCGCGCTGTGGGCGCGCCCCAAGAGCGACATCACCGACGCGCAGTACCAGGAGTTCTACAAGCAGATCAGCTACGACACCGAGCCGCCGCTGGCCTACACGCACAACCGCGTCGAGGGCCGCACGGAATACACGCAGCTGCTGTACGTGCCGGCGAAGGCGCCGTTCGACCTGTGGAACCGCGACAAGCGCGGCGGCGTGAAGCTGTACGTCAAACGCGTCTTCATCATGGACGACGCCGAAGCGCTGATGCCGATCTACCTGCGCTTCGTCAAGGGGGTGATCGACAGCGCCGACCTGCCGCTCAACGTGAGCCGCGAACTGCTGCAGGAAAGCCGCGACGTGAAGGCGATTCGCGAAGGTTCGACCAAGCGCGTGCTGGCGATGCTTGAAGCGCTGGCGGACAACGAAGACGCGGCCGAGAAGGCCAAGTACGCGGCCTTCTGGAAAGACTTCGGCGCGGTGCTGAAGGAAGGCGTCGGCGAAGACCACACCAACCACGACCGGCTCTGCAAGCTGCTGCGCTTTGCGTCGACGCATGCCGATGAAGGCGTGTCGCTCGCCGACTACGTGAGCCGCATGAAAGAAGGCCAGGAGGCGATTTACGTCATCACCGCCGACAGTCTGGCGGCGGCGAAGAGCAGCCCGCAACTGGAGATCTTCCGCAAGAAGGGCATCGAGGTGCTGCTGCTGGTGGACCGGGTCGACGAGTGGCTGCTGAGCCACCTGTACGAATTCGACGGCCACAACCTGCAAAGCGTCGTCAAGGGCGCGGTCGACCTGGGCAAGCTGCAGGACGAAGCCGAGAAGAAGCAGGCCGAAGAAGCGGCGACTGCGTTCAAGCCGGTGCTCGACCGGCTCAAAGAGACGCTGAAGGACCGCGCCAAGGACGTGCGCGTGACGACGCGGCTGGTCGACTCACCGGCCTGCCTGGTGGTCGAAGAAGGCGACATGAGCGGCCACCTGGCGCGCCTGCTGAAGCAGGCCGGCCAGAGCGCGCCGAAGGCGCAGCCGACCCTGGAAGTGAACGCCGAGCACGCGCTGGTCAAGCGGCTGGAGTCGAGCGAGCACTTCGACGCGCTGGCGCACATCCTGTTCGACCAGGCTCTGCTCGCCGAAGGTGGTCAGTTGGAAGACCCGGCGGCTTACGTCAAGCGGGTCAACGCGCTGCTGGTCGGGTAGTCACAAGCCGCCGAGAGGCGGCTCGGCCATCGCGGCCAATTGCTCGCGCAGCCTTGTCGTCTGCTCGGCCCAGTACGACGGGCTGGTGAACCACGGAAACGCGATGGGGAAGGCCGGGTCGTCCCAGCGCCGCGCGATCCAGGCGCTGTGGTGGAGGATGCGCAAGGTGCGCAGCGGCTCGACCAGGCGCAGCTCGCGCCAGTCGAAGTCCATGAAACCTTCGTAGCCTTCAAGCACCGCGGAAAGTTGCCGCGTCATTGCGCCGCGGTCGCCCGACAGCAGCATCCACAGGTCTTGCGTGGCCGGGCCGGTGACGGCGTCGTCCAGATCAACGAAATGGGGCCCGTCGTCGGCCCACAGCACGTTGCCGAGGTGGCAGTCGCCGTGCAGGCGCAGTTGGCGCGGTTTGCCGACCTTGTCGAACGCTTCGCTCACGGCGTTCAGCGCCGCTTCGGACACCTGTTGCCACGGGATCAGGGTGTCGGGCGGAATCAGGTCTTGCGCCAGCAGCCAGTCGCGGTTGGCGGTGCCGAAGGTCGCCACGTCCAGCGTCTGCCGGTGCTTGAACGGAGCGAGGGCACCGACCGCGTGCATGCGGCCGATGAAGCGGCCGATCCACTCCAGCGTGGCCGGATCTTCGAGTTCCGGCGCCCGGCCGGCCAACCGCTGCGAGACGCTGAAGCGGTATGTGCCCAGCGGGGTGGTCAGCTCGGCCAAGGTGGGGCCCTTCAGGCCGACATCGGCGCCCAGGCGCGAGCCGGCATCGATCGTCAGCGGCCAGGACGCCGCGACCGGAATCTCGCGCGCTGCGAGTTCATCGGCGAAGGTGTGCTCTTCCAGGATCTGAGCGTCGCTCCAGCGGCCCGGCCGGTAGAACTTGGTGACGACCACGCGGCCGTCTTCGAGGAAGACCTGGAAGACCCGGTTCTCGTAGGAGTTGAGCTGGATCAGCCGGCCGTCGCCGCGCAGGCCGACGGCGTCGAGCGCGTCCAGCACCACATCGGGGTTCAGCCCGGCGTAGGGCGTCGATGGGCTGGATTCACTCGGGCCGGTCTCAGTCATGCGCGCATGGTACGCGCCGGCCTCCGATGGCCTTTGAAGACAGTCAGCGCCGGTCGTCGACCGGCACCTTCGGGCGATCAATCACCACGCCGACGATGTCGTGTGCGCCGAACCCGCTGGGCGCGCCTTTGCCCCCGGGCCGGGGCATGGCCGAAGGTGTGTCGTTGAAGTCGCTGTTGGCAAAACCGTCGCTGCGGTTGTCGGGCGCGAAGAACGAATCCTGGAACACCGACGAGTCCTGCCACAGCGCCGGGCGTGCCGCACGTTTGGTGGCCACAGTGCTGGACAGCGTGTCGCGCGCCTGGTTCAAGGTCGGCGGCCCGGCCGGCGGGGGCAGCGGCCCGCGCGCCGATGCCGCCCCTTGCGGCACCAGCAATTGCAGCTCGGCGACCGACGGCAGGTGTTGCACCGGGCAGCGCAGGTAGCGCACGCGGCACGCATTCAGCACCGCGTGCTTGATCTGTTGCACACGGTTGGAATGGCCGCGGTCGGTGTCGAGGTCGATGGCCGCCAGCACCCGGCCGTTGGCGCTGCACACCGCGAAGGTCACGTGGTTGGAGCCGAGCAGCTCGAACCAGTAGCGCACGTTGTTCGGGTTGGTCGGCTGGCAGAAACGCACCAGCGGCAGCTTGGACAGCACGATGTGGTGTGGCAGCGCCTCGCGCAGCAGGCGGTAGACGCGCCGCTCTTCGGCGGTGAAAACGGGCCGGGCGGTCAACGACCACTCTTTGGGCAAGGGCACGCTGGTCTTGCTCGACCGCAGTTTGACCGCCCAGATGACGAGCACGGCCACCAGCGAAGCCAGCGCGAGCAGTGCAACGATCCCCGGAAGTGTCTGCATGTTTACGCCGTGGTCCTGAGAGACAGTGTTCCCGCGCTAGGACGATCCCAGCCTGTCACTGTACCGGAGTTGGGCGTTTGAGCGCTTCGGAGGCCGCCGTAACCAAGGCTTCATTCTGCAAATTCCGGCCGGAACGGCCGGGGCTGCCACGGCGTTGCGGCGGGGCGCCAATCGGGGCGCCGAGGCGCCGGCATCAGACTTGCGGCCCCTGGGCTTCGTGATCGATCTTGGTCTTTACTTCGGACAGCACGTCGAAGAACTCGCTCACCTGACGTGCATGCACCTTGAATCGGTAGTCGAGTTCTGCGGCCTGCTTTTCGACGATCTCGCCCACCTGCGAGGCCAGCGTGTCGGGTGGCAGTTTGAGCCAGGCCTCGGATTCCGAACCGTCGCGCTCCACGGTGGCGCCGGCGTTCCGGGCGATCTTCAGCATCGCCACGTTTTCGCTCAGCGCATGAATGAACAAGGTCTGCACGCCGCGGTTTCGCGCATGCAGCACAGCATGTTCGAACAGGCGCCGGCCGAAACCCCGCCCGCGTGCCTTGGGCAGCACCGAAACGCCGAACTCCGACATCGGCGGTCGTTGCGGCAGGCCTGCTGCGGGCGCCGCGTGAGCAAGGTGGGCCATCGCAATCAGCTCGAGTTGCCGGTTGAAGATGCCGAACACTTCGTCGCGCTCGAAGTCCATTGATTCGACGTACTTGGCGATCTGCGCGTCAGTGGCCGGGTAGCCGAACCGCAGGTAGCGGTCGCCCTCGGTCAGCGCCATCAGGTGTACTGCGACCCGGTCGCGCTGGCGCGGGCCGAGAGAGCGGATCGGGACCCAGGTCCAGTCCGGCGCCGGCTCCCCGGCGGCCGCTACTGAACTGCCGGGAGCAACTGGCGTTGACGGGGGGGCCGGGAAATTCGATCCGGCCGGCAGAACATCGAGTTCGCGCATGATCGGTCTGCAAGAGCTAGGGTTAACACTAGTCTACGCCGATTGCCTAGGGTGGTGACTCCAACCAGGTCGATCCTGGCGCCATGAGCATGGGGGCGGGCTTTGTTCATGCCGGCTTCTGATATGATCAAAGGCTTTCCCGCAATACCTCGGGGGAAGCGTGCCCGGTTTGCGCCGGGTGCTGTGCTGCCGGAGAGTCCGCCATTGAACGAAGCGGAACCGAGGGCAGGCACGTTGACCGGGGTTTGTCAGACCAACTCGTAAATGCCATGAAAACCTTCAGCGCCAAACCGGCCGAAGTGACGCATGAGTGGTTTGTGATTGACGCAACCGACAAGGTTCTCGGAAGGGTGGCCAGTGAAGTCGCCCTCCGTCTGCGCGGCAAGCACAAGGCCATCTACACGCCTCACGTCGATACCGGCGATTTCATCGTCGTCGTCAACGCAGAAAAGCTCCGCGTGACCGGCAACAAAGCCAACGACAAGGTGTACTACAGCCACTCCGGGTTCCCGGGCGGCATTCACGCCATCAAGTTCAAGGACATGCAGGCCAAGCACCCCGGCCGCGCCCTGGAAAAAGCCGTCAAGGGCATGCTTCCCAAGGGCCCGCTGGGCTACGCGATGGTCAAGAAGCTGAAGGTGTACGCCGGTGCCACGCATCCGCACACTGCCCAGCAGCCCAAAGTGCTGGAACTCTGAAGGAACGCGTGATGATCGGAAATTGGAACTACGGAACCGGCCGCCGCAAGTCTTCAGTGGCGCGCGTGTTCATGAAAAAGGGCACCGGGCAGATCCTGGTGAACGGCAAGTCGGTCGAGCAGTACTTCGGCCGCCAGACGTCGATCATGGTCGTCAAGCAGCCGCTGGTGCTGACCGCCAACGTCGAGGCCTTCGATGTGAAGGTCAACGTTCACGGCGGCGGCGAATCGGGCCAGGCCGGCGCGGTGCGCCACGGCATCACCCGTGCGCTGATCGACTACGACGCGGCGCTCAAGCCCGAACTGAGCCGGGCCGGGTTCGTCACGCGCGACGCGCGTGAAGTCGAGCGCAAGAAGGTCGGCCTGCACGGCGCGCGCCGCAGGAAGCAATTCAGCAAGCGCTGATCGGCACACCGATCGCCCGAAAAAGGCCACTTTTCAGTGGCCTTTGTTGTTACATGGGCCCGTGATCGCACTCCTACAATCGCGGCTCTTCAATCGCACGAGATCACCGATGAACGACACCGCCGGAACCGGACCGCACCATGCGTCGGGCCGCGCGTTCACGGGAAGCGCCTGGCATGTCGGCGCCGGCCTCTGATGCGCTGGAAGCTGCTGCGCCGACGGCTGTCCATCAGCGCCCCGCGCATGATCGTGCGCAGCCGCCTGCCGTGGCCGTTGCGGTGGTTGATCGTGGCGCTGATGTTCGGCTTTTCGGCGGCACTGGCCCTCTGGGCTTTCGAGTTCGGCAAGGACATCGCCGGCTTTGACGGCGACTCCAAAGCCGAACTCGCGAAGCTGCGGATCGAAGTGACGCAACTGCGTGAGGAACGCGAAAAGGCGCTTTCGGTGGCCAACATCGCCGAAAGCCTGCTGAAGACTGAAAAGGCCGCGCAAGACAAGCTGGCCCAGAGCGTCAAGTCGGTGGAGGCCGAGAACATGGCGCTGAAGAGCGACCTCGGATTCTTCGAGCGCCTGCTGCCCGCCACGGCCAGTGAAGGGTTGGTGATCCGGGGATTGCAGGCCGAGGTAAAGAGCCCTGGCCAGTTGCGCTTCCAGATGCTGGTGATGCAAGCGGGAAAGTCCCCGCCGGACTTCAGTGGGCGCTACGAGGTGAGCTTGACGGGCGCGCTCGACGGCAAGCCCTGGACGCTGGTTCAGCCGGGTGGGCCAAAACCGCTCCAATTGAAACAGTATTTGCGGGTCGAGGGGATGATCGAACATCCCATCCTGGCCGTGGTAAAAGCGGTCTCGGTCAGGGTGATCGGCAAGAACGGGGAAGCCAAAGCGACCCAGACGCTCAAGATGTAGCCAGGAGAGAAATCATGTTTGGAAAGAAGAAGCAACCCCCCATCGGAACCCTGATCGGCGAAGGCACGGTCGTGCACGGCGAACTGCGCTTCTCTGACGGCTTGCGCATCGACGGAGAAATCTTCGGCGACGTGGTGGCCGCGGGCGACCAGCCGAGCATTCTGGTCATCAGCGAAAAGGCCCGTGTGACGGGCAAGGTCAAGGCGGGCCACGTGATCATCAACGGCTTGGTGATGGGGCCGGTGCAATCGGATGACCTGCTTGAATTGCAGCCCAAGGCCACCATCATTGGTGATGTGCGCTACGAAGTGCTCGAAATGCACCCCGGCGCCACCATCGACGGTGAGTTGAAGCCCTTGAAGGCCGACGACAAACCCTCCTTGAAGCTGGCCGTTCCGAATCACGGATAATTCTGGTTGTCGGCACAACGCCGAAGGAGTTCCACCATGAGCGCAGTCGCCGACAACATCCAGATCCCCGCCACGTTCGACGAGCCGCCGGTGCCGCTGGTGTTCACCGACAGCGCGGCCGGCAAGGTCAAGGAGCTGGTCGATGAAGAAGGCAACCCCGACCTGAAATTGCGCGTCTTCGTGCAAGGCGGGGGCTGCTCCGGTTTCCAGTACGGGTTCACCTTCGACGAAGTCGTCAACGACGACGACACGCAGATGAACAAGAACGGCGTCACCCTGTTGATCGACGCGATGAGCCTGCAGTACCTCGCTGGCGCCGAGATCGACTACAAGGACGATCTGCAAGGTGCCCAGTTCGTGATCAAGAACCCGAACGCGACGACGACCTGCGGTTGCGGGTCGAGCTTTTCGGTCTGAGCCGGTTCACTCCCGCGAATGCCGCCGTCAGGCGGCATTTTTGTTTACGCGTCATCCAGCCGGGTAAAGCGCGCCCAGCACGCGCGGCCCGCGCGCGCCGGTCGCCTGGCTGATGTTGCCGGGTTCCCGCATGAGCCACGCGCGGGCCAGCCAGGCAAAAGCGCAAGCCTCGACCTGCAATGCGGGCAGGCCACGATCTGCGGTTGTGAGTACTTGCACACCCGGCAAGCACTGTGCAAAGCGCGCCATCAGATGCGCATTGAACGCGCCCCCACCGCAGACCAGCAACTCGCGGCAGTCCAGCCCATGCCCAAGCACTGCGGCGGCGCAGGCCCTGGCCGTCAGTTCGGCCAAGGTCGCCTGCACGTCTTCCGGTCGCAGTGCAGCCGGAAGCCGCGACGCTAGCCACGCCGGGTTGAACAGATCGCGTCCGGTGCTCTTGGGTGGCGCCCGCCCGAAGTAGGGTTCGGCCAGCAGGGTGGCGAGCAAAGCGTCGTTCACCGTGCCGGACGCTGCCCACTTGCCGCGGTCATCGAGAGGCGCGCCGGTGTGCTGTCGACACCAATGGTCCATCAGCGCATTGCCCGGGCCGCAATCAAAGCCGAGGGCTGGTTCGCCAGGCTTCAGAACGGTCAGGTTGGAAATGCCACCCACGTTGAGGACGCCCACAGTGTGGTCGGGCTGAGCGAACACGGCCTGGTGAAATGCCGGGACGAGCGGCGCGCCCTGACCGGCGGCGGCAACGTCTCGACTGCGGAAGTCGGCGACCACGTCGATCCCGGTCAATTCAGCCAGCAAAGCCGGTGCGTTGAGCTGGATCGTGTAGCCGCTCCCGTCGAACTCGCCGGGCCGGTGCCGAACGGTCTGGCCATGCGCGCCGATGGCCAGCACCTGCTCGCGACGAGCCGCACCCTGTGTCAGCAACGCCTCGACGACCTGCGCATAGATTCGGGCCAAGGCATTTGCCGCGAGGGCGGCGCGGTGGAGTTCGTTGTCTGCCGCGCTGTTGAGCGCGAGCAACTCGTCGGACAACTCCGGCGCAAACGGTCGATGGGCGTGGCTCACAACCTGGACAGGGGAGGGTCCGGGCCGAAAGCGGCCAAGCACACCGTCCACGCCGTCCATCGAGGTGCCGGACATCAGTCCGACGAACAGTCCATCCATGACCGGGATTGTGCCCTCGGGCCCACGCCCGTTGGCACGCCTCTGAACCGCGCTACTCTGAATAGATGCCGGAGCGACCCGCCGTCTGAGCCGCTTCCAGCGGCCCCTTGACGCCTTGCGCCCACTGGGCGAATTGCACCCTGGCGGTGGGAGCAACCGTGGTTGCCTGCGATCCCTGCGTCAGGGTCAACGGGTCCTGGTGCACGCCCGCAATCTTGAACTCGAAGTGCAGGTGCGGCCCGGTGGCCCAGCCGGTGGCGCCGACCGCACCGATGTGCTGGCCCTGCTCGACCCGCTGGCCGACCTCGACATCCATTCGGCTCAGGTGCGCATACACGGTCGCGCGTTCCTTGTCGTGCTTGATCTGCACGATGTTGCCGTAGCCGTTCTGTTGGCCGGCAAATTCGACCACACCGTCGCCCACCGCACGCACTGGCGTGCCGCGCGGAGCAGCGTAATCAACCCCGTTGTGCTGCTTCCACTGGTTCAGGATCGGGTGCATGCGCATCGCAAAGCCCGAAGTGGTGCGCGAAAACTCCAGCGGGCTGGCCAGATAGGAGTGGCTCCGGCTCTTGCCGTCGAAGTCGAAATAGGCACCCTTGCCCTGATCGTCCTTGAACCACAGGGCCGAGAACCGGCGCCCCTTGTTGACGAACTCCGCCGCGACGACCCGACCGGACGAAACGCCCCATGTGACCGCCTCACCGTCGGCGGTGAGGGTCTCGTAGATCATGCTGAAGGTGTCGCCCTTGCGCAGTTCGCGGTGGAAGTCGATATCTGCGGAGAAGATCTCGGCCAGTTGGCCGGCCAGCGCGTCGGGAATGCGCGCTTCATCGGTCGCCGCAAACAGCGATGTCCGGATCGTCCCACCGCCCAGCCGCTGCTGCGCCAGCATCGGCGCGATCTCGACGCTGGCGCTCAGCTTGCCGTTCTGGCGCACCACGCTGAGGCGGGTGAAATGCGTGTTCGATTGAGGCCCTGCAGGGGCAGCAAAACGCGCCACCAGTTGTTCGAGCTCGCCAGCGGCATCGGTGCTGACCTGCACAGACTTGCCGCTGCGCCCTTCCAGCAACTTGCGGGCAACCGGGTTGTTGCGAAGGAAGGCCGCCGCCGCCGGGTCCAGCACGTTCATCCGCTGCAGCAGGCTGTCTGCGGTGTCGCCCTGGCGCGTGACGTCGCTGTGGTACAGCGATAACTCGTGTTCCGCCAGCCGCTCCAGCTGGGCCTCGATGCCCTGCGGCATGACCGATTCGGTCACCAGGCTCTGCGGCAACAACGCGGCATCCGGCGCCATTGGCGCAATACCGAACGCGGTGGCGCCAAAGCCGGCGAGCCCTGCTATGGCAATTGACGACAGGCTGCGCGGATGACCCGCCACAAACTTGCCGGCACTCGCCCACATCTTCGGCAATTGCCGGTTCAACCAATCCAACGACTTCATGGCATGCGGAGCTGCAAAGCTCTCTGTTCAGGCGATGGTCGATGCCATGCCCTCAAGGGTCCCCGTTCGATCGGAGTGCGTTTGCGGGCTCTGCGGCCGCGTCGCACCCCACCGCGATTTGTAACAATTGTGCAATTTTAACGCAGCTCGGGAGAGCCCCGAGTGCGGCGGCAGTGCGCGACGGCAAAAGCCGCTGAGCGGCGTCGCCGAGACGGCCTTCGGCCTGTTCAGCGCTTGCGGGCGATCAGGGCCATCGAATCGAGGGCCGTGTCGTCGACGATCCGCTGCCCGCGGCAATCGAACGCGACCGCGTTGGGCAGGAAGCCTGCGTCCTCGAGTTGCCGGCGCTGCTGCGCCAGGGTGATGTAGTACAGCATCACGCCGTAGTTGTGGCACATGTCGTTGAGCACGGCGTAGCGCGAGGTGCGCACCTCGTATTTGACGTGCTGGCGCCGCTGGTACAGGCTGATCGCAATGTCCTTGAGCAGCCGGGCCGAGCGCACCAGCAAGCGCACCGGGTTCAACGAGTACTGCATCTCCGGGAAGCGAAAGCCCGCCGACGCCTCGGGACTGTTGCGGTTGTAGGTGGTGAAGAGGAACACGCCGCCGGGCTTGAGCACCCGGTGCACCTCGCGCATGATGGCCAGCCGGTCATCGTGGCCGACCATGCTGATGCCGTTGCAGCTGAAGACGGCCAGCGAGATCGAAGCGTTCCGCACGCCGGCCAGCTGGCGGGCGTCGGCGTGCTCGAAACGGACCTTCGGAAAGCGGGCCCGGCAGGCCTCCACCATCTCCTGGCTGTAGTCGATGCCCAGGTAGTCCGGGCTCACTTCCAGCAGCGCCTTGACGGTGCGACCGCCCCCGACCCCGATGTCGAGCACCGACCCGCCGCGGACTTCGTCGGCCACGTGGTCGAGCGACGCGCGCTCGTGAGGCAGAAGTTCGTTGGGCCGGACATAGTGCGCCACGACCGCGGCCGAGCGCATGGTGCGCAGATTGATTCTGTCGATGACGTTGTCCATGCCCGGCCGCCCCTGAACGTGATGCCAATCCAGCGAATGCGCTGCTCAAAAGCCAGCCTAGCACGCAGGAATTCGCGCTGCGACGCCCGGATGCGGGGGCCAGCGCGCAAAGGCGCGGCCGGCGCGAATTTCTACCGCGCAGCGCACTCTGGCACCGGCGCCGAGGCGCTCTGCCCGGCCCACTAGAATCATTTCGCAACTTCGGCGGCGGCACAGCGCGCGCTGCCGTTTCTGGACCTCCCCATGTCAGTGAACGCAAACTCCGAGCCGCCGCGCCCCAGCCACCCGGTGACCGACAAAGTCCGCCACGCGATGGCCATTTCGCTGCGCGGCTGCGACGAGTTGCTGCCCGAAGCCGATTGGCTGGCCAAGCTGGCGCGCTCCGAGGCCACCGGCCAGCCCCTGCGGGTCAAGCTCGGCCTGGACCCGACGGCGCCCGACATCCACATCGGCCACACCGTGGTGCTGAACAAGATGCGCCAGCTCCAGGACCTGGGGCACACGGTGATCTTTCTGATCGGCGACTTCACCTCGATGATCGGCGATCCGTCCGGGCGCAACACCACCCGCCCGCCGTTGACGCGCGAGCAAATCGAGGCCAACGCCCAGACCTACTACCGCCAGGCCAGCCTGGTGCTGGACCCGGCCAAGACCGAGATCCGATACAACTCCGAGTGGAGCGACCCGCTGGGCGCGCGCGGCATGATCCAGCTGGCTGCCAAGTACACCTTGGCGCGCATGCTGGAGCGCGACGATTTCACCAAACGCTTCAAGACCGGCGTGCCGATTTCGGTGCATGAGTTGCTCTACCCGCTGATGCAGGGTTACGACTCGGTGGCTTTGAGGAGCGACCTGGAGCTGGGCGGCACCGACCAAAAGTTCAACCTGCTGATGGGCCGCCAGCTGCAGCAGGAGTTCGGCCAGGA
>JANOQS010000548.1:0-2195 GCA_031414975.1 Methylibium sp.
CGCCCTCGACGACCAGCCACCAGCGGCGCTCGCCGACGTGGGCATCGGTGAAGCGGAACTGGATGTGCACCGAACGATCGCGCGGAAATTCGTCAAGGCGCACGAAGCGGCGGATGTCCCACATCAGGAAACCCGCGTCGAGCTGACCGCGTTTGAGACGGCTGCCGATCCAGCGCGCGCCCCACTCGCCGAGCGCCATGACGATGGGGCGCAGCTCCTCGCCGGCGCTGGTCAGGTGGTATTCAGCGGGCCCACCCGCTGCACCGACGACGCGCTTGACGATGCCGATCTCCTCGAGCTTGCGCAGCCGCAGCGTCAGCAGCGATGCCGACATGCGCGGCACCCCGCGGCGAATGTCGTTGAAGCGCGTGCTGCCGCAGAGCAGCTCGCGCACGACCAGGGGCGTCCACCGTTCGCCGAAGACTTCGGCGCCGCGGGCGACCGTGCAGAACTGGCCGTAGTCGATCATGCGTCGAGCCTACAGGACGCGCGGCCTGCGGGCCAGTCCAGTTTCTGGACTGGCATTCGAGAGAGACCGTGCGCGGAGGCCGGTGCAATTTCTGGACTGGCCCGACCACGCGTTCGGGGCGAAAGTCTCTCCACCCGCCGATCCCCGGCAGGCCTTGATGACAGGACCAGCAAATGAACACCGTACTGCAAGCCCCCGCGCCGGCCACCTTCGACGCCGACAAGTTCAAGACCACGACCCGCGCACAGTGGCAGGGTGCGGCCGAGGCATGGCACCGCTGGGGCCCGTTCATCGGCAGTTGGCTGGGCGATGCCACCGAGGCAATGTTCGAGATGGCGCGTGTGGGCCCCGGGTGCCGCGTGCTCGATGTCGCCGCAGGGGCGGGCGAGCAGTCGCTCGCGGCGGCGCGCCGCGTCGGTGCCAGTGGCCACGTGCTGTGCACCGACATCGCCCCGGCGCTGCTGGCCCATGCCGAACGCGACGCGCAGGCCGCCGGGCTGGGCAACATCGTCGCGACGCAGGAGATCGATGGCGAGGCGCTCACGAGCTTGCCGGCGGCTTCGTTCGACGTTGCGATCAGCCGCGTCGGGCTGATCTACTTTCCCGACCAGCAGCGCGCGCTGGCGGGCATGAAGCACGCGCTCAAGCCCGGCGGACGCGTCGCCGCGATCGTCTACTCGACGCCCGACCGCAATGGCTTCTTCTCGATCCCCGTGAAGATCATCCGCGAGCGCGCGCGGTTGCCGGCACCGCTTCCCGGCCAGCCGGGGCCGTTCTCGCTCGGCGCCGATACGTGCTCGAGGCCGCGTTCGCAAAGGCGGGGTTCAAGGACATTGCGGTGCGGCGCATCCCCTCGCCGGTGAAGCTGCCGAGCGCGGCGGAATGCGTGCGATTCGAGCGCGAGTCCTTCGGCGCGCTGCACCAGATGATGTCGGCGCTCGATGAGCACCAACGCGCGCAGGTCTGGCACGACATCGAGGCGGCGCTGGCCTCGTTCGAGACGAAGCAAGGTTTTGTCGGCCCGTGCGAGATGCTGGTCGGCGTGGGCACGGTCTGACAGGCTGCCCGGCATGCGCAGCATGCATGCCTGGCGGTGCCGTCAAGGCCGATCGAACCTCAGCGCAGCACCTTGCTGGCCTCGGCCTGGCGCACGAGCCCTTCGGCATCGGCCTTCAGCAAGAAGCCGGCGGCCATCGCGCGCTCGGTCGCCTTGCGCACCGCCGCCACATAGCCTTCGTGACTGCCGTAACGTTCTTCGAGCGAGAGGCGCGGGTCGCCCGCCGCCTTGCGCTCTGCGGCCGAGCGCGCGAACGGGACCATGCCGCCCACGTAGTTGCAGATCTGGCCCTGGTGGAAGGGGCGTGCGCCGCCGGCCGTGATGTTCCAGCCGAGGTAGGTGCCCAGCGGCGCGTCGAGCAGCGGCACCGGAACGCCGCCCAGTTCGTTGCCATCGGCGTCGACCTTGGGCGCCAGCATCGGCAGCACCTGGCGGATCGGCGGCGGCGCGTTGGCGGCGACGCCAGATCCGTCGGCCGCGTTGCAGGCGGGGCCCCAGTCGTTGTCGAGCACCGGCATGATGAAGTCGGGCTCGGGCTCGGTCGGCCGCAGTTGCGGCAGGGTCGGGAAGCCGAGCGCGGCCTTGTGGGCCGGCACCAGCGTGCCGTCAGCCAGGCGCGGCCACTGGCTCGCCGGTGGCGCCGTGCCGCGCATCACCCAGTTGCGAAAG
>JANOQS010000549.1:0-8625 GCA_031414975.1 Methylibium sp.
ATTCGCAAGCTCGAAAATAAGGGGCCCTGAGCCACCACGCCATGCTTGACATCCACCAGATCCTGAAGAAGCTGCCGCACCGCTACCCGATCCTGCTGGTGGACCGGGTGCTGGAGATCGAGGACGGCAAGCGCATCAAGGCGCTGAAGAACGTGACGATCAACGAGCCTTACTTCGTGGGCCACTTCCCGCACCGGCCGGTGATGCCGGGCGTGATGATGCTGGAGGCGATGGCCCAGACGGCGGCGCTGCTGGCCTTCACGGCCACCGGCGCCTCGCTGTCCGCCAACGCGGTGATCTACTTCGCCGGCATCGATGGCGCGCGCTTCAAGCGCCCGGTGGAGCCGGGCGACCAGCTCATCCTCGAGGCCACCCTCGACCGCATGAAGTCGGGCGTGTTCAAGTTCAGTGCGCGCGCGCTGGTGGGTGATGAGCTGGCCGTCGAGGCGCAGCTGATCTGCACCATGCGCACCGTCGCCTGACGCGGCAGGGGAGCGCCGCATGGCCAGCATCCACCCGACGGCCATCGTCGAGCCCGGCGCCGAGTTGGGCGAGACGGTCACTGTCGGCCCCTACTCGATCGTGCGGGCCGGCGTGCGCATCGACGAAGGCACGCAGATCGGGCCGCATTGCGTCATCGAAGGGCGCACCACGATCGGCCGCGACAACAAGATCTTTCAGTTCTGCTCGTTGGGCGCGGCGCCGCAGGACAAGAAGTACGCCGGCGAGCCGACCGAACTGCACATCGGCGACCGCAACACGATCCGCGAGTTCTGCACCTTCAACCTCGGCACCGCGCAAGACGTGGGCGTGACGCGCCTCGGCGACGACAACTGGATCATGGCCTACGTGCACCTGGCGCACGATTGCCAGGTGGGCAGCAAGACCATCCTCGCCAACAACGCGGCCCTGGCCGGCCATGTGCATGTGGGCGACTGGGTGATCCTGGGCGGCTACACCTCGGTGCACCAGTTCGTGCGCATCGGCGCGCACGCCATGACCGGCATGGGCACGGTGCTCACGCAGGACGTGCCGCCGTTTTCCACCATCGCCGGCAACCCGCCGCAGGCGCGCGGCTTCAACCTCGAAGGCCTGAAGCGGCGCGGCTTCTCCCCGGAGCGTGTGGCGGCGGTCAAGCAGATGCACCGTCTGATCTTCCGCTCCGGCCTCACACTCGATGCTTCCCGCGCTGCGCTCGGCGACGTGGCCGAGAAGTTGCCGGAGGCCAAGGCAGACGTCGAGATGATGGTGGCCTTCCTCGGCCAGTCCACTCGCGGCATCGTTCGTTGACTCCTCCGCCTTGATGAACCTGCAGGCCCCCCGTTTTGCGATGGTCGCAGGCGAAGCCTCGGGCGACCTGCTCGCGGGCCTGTTGCTCGGTGGCCTGAAGGCGCGCTGGCCCGAACTGAGCAGCTGCGGCATCGGCGGGCCAAAGATGGCCGCGCACGGCTTCGACGCCTGGTGGCCGCACGACAAGCTGGCGGTGCGTGGGTATGTGGAGGTGCTGAGTCACTACCGCGAGATCGTCGGCATCCGCAACCAGCTGGCCGACCGGCTGCTCGCCGACCGGCCCGATGTCTTCATCGGCGTGGACGCACCCGACTTCAATCTCGACCTGGAGAAGCGCCTCAAGGGCCAGGGCATCAAGACGCTGCACTTCGTCAGCCCCTCGATCTGGGCCTGGCGCGGCAAGCGCATCGAGAAGATCCGCGACGCGGCCGACATGGTGCTGTGCATCTTTCCGTTCGAGCCCGCCCTCTATGCCAAACACGGCGTGGCCGCCACCTACGTGGGGCACCCGCTGGCCGACACCATTCCGATGGAGCCGCCGCGCGCCGCCAGCCGCGCGGCGCTCGGGCTGACCGAGGCCGACACCGTGGTGGCGTTGCTGCCCGGCAGCCGCCGCTCCGAGATCCAGTACATCGCCGGCCGCTTGCTCGGCGCAGCCAAGGAGATGGCACGCCAGCGCCCCGGCCTGCGCTTCGTCGTGCCGGTGGTGCCGGGGCTGCGCCACCTGATCGAGCCGCTGCGCAAGCAGCATGCGGCCGGCGTACAGATTGAAATGCTCGACGGCCGTTCGCACGAAGCGCTGGCCGCCTGCGACGTGGCGCTGGTCGCCAGCGGCACGGCCACCCTGGAGGCCGCGCTGTTCAAGCGCCCCATGGTCATTGCCTACAGCATGCACCCGCTGAGCTGGCAGATGATGAAGCGCATGAAGTACCAGCCCTGGGTCGGCCTGCCCAACATCCTGCTGAACGCCTTTGCGGTGCCTGAGTTTCTGCAGGGCGACGCCACCCCACCCAAGCTGGCCCAAGCCGCGCTGGCCTGGCTCGACGACCCGGCGCGTTGCGCCGAGCTCACCCGGCGTTTCGAGGCGCTGCACGTCCAACTTCGTTGCAACACTGCCCGGGCCGCTACCGATGCGATCGAGAAAGTCCTCGCAGCCTAGGCAGCTCGAACTGAGCTTCAGCCCGCTCGGGCTGATTGCCGGCGTGGACGAAGCCGGCCGCGGCCCGCTCGCCGGGCCGGTGGTGGCGGCAGCGGTGATGCTCGACGAGCTCAAGCCGATCCGCGGCCTGAAGGACTCGAAGCAACTCAGCGCCCGCAAGCGCGAACGCCTGTTCGACGAGATCCGCGCCAAGGCGCTGTGCTGCAGCATTGCCGAGGCCAGCGTCGAAGAGATCGACCGTCTGAACATCCTGCAGGCCACGATGCTGGCGATGAGTCGCGCCGTCGACGGCCTGCGCCTGCGGCCGCACAAGGTGCTGGTCGACGGCAACCGCCTGCCGGTGCTGAAGGTGGCGGCCGAAGCCATCGTCAAGGGCGATGCCAAGGTCAAGGCCATCTCGGCCGCGTCGATCCTGGCCAAAGTGCACCGCGACCGCCTCTGCCAGGCGCTGCACAGCGAGCACCCGCAATACGGCTTCGACGGCCACAAGGGTTACGCCACCGCCGCCCACCTGGCCGCGCTGCGCGCACACGGCGCCTGCGCGCAGCACCGGCGCTCGTTCGCACCGGTGCGCGAGGCACTCGGCGTGATCGTGGTGGTGAGTGATGGGCCACCGCCAGGCGGCGACGGTTGATGCCGATGGCCGAGGTCAAACACACGGTCAAGCGCACGGTCAAGCAAATCGCGTCGCGCGACAACCCGCTGCTGGTGAAGCTGCGCAAGCTCGCTGCCGACCCGGCCGCCTACCGCAAGCTCGGCATGGTGTGGATCGAAGGCGAGCACCTGTGTTCGGCCTGGCTGCAGCGCGGTGGTGAAGTGGCGCAGGCGGTGCTCACCGAAGCGGCCTGGGACGACCCGGGCCTGCGCGAACTGGCCAGCCGCGCGGCTGCGGTGGCCGTGGTGCCGCCAGCCTTGATGGCGGGCATCAGCACGCTGGAATCGAGCCCGCCGTTGGCCTTCTGCGTGCCGTGGGCCGGAGCCGGCGAATTGCGGAACGGCGTGCCCAGCGTGGTGCTCGACCGGCTGCAGGACGCCGGCAACGTGGGCAACCTGCTGCGCAGTGCCTCTGCCTTCGGCTTCACGCAGATCATCGCGCTGAAGGGCACGGTGGCGCTGTGGTCGCCCAAGGTGCTGCGTGCCGGCATGGGCGCGCACTTCGCGCTGCACCTGGTCGAAGCGGCCGATGAGACGGCGCTCGATGCGATGGGGGTTCCGATGCTGGCCGGCAGTTCGCACGCGGCGCAGGCGATCCACCAGGTGGCGTTGCCCTGGCCTTGCGCCTGGGTCATGGGGCACGAAGGGCAGGGCGTGGCAACCCGCCTGATGGAACGCTGCGCGCAAGTGCTGCGCATTCCGCAGCCGGGTGGCGAAGAGTCGTTGAACGTGGCCGCCGCAGCAGCGGTGTGCTTGTATGAATCGGCACGCCAGCGCGGCGCCGCCTGAAACTGAATCCAGAAGCAGCGCCGCCGCGAGCTTTACCGAAGGTCGAAGCGATCCAGGTTCATCACCTTGCTCCACGCTGCCACGAAGTCGCGCACGAACTTGTCTTTCGCATCGGCCGCCGCGTAGACCTCGGCCAGTGCACGCAACTCGGCGTTCGAACCGAACACCAGGTCGGCCCGGGTGCCGGTCCACTTGAGCGCGCCGCTCGCACGGTCACGCCCTTCGAACAGCTCCTGCGTCGGTGACACCGATTTCCACTGCGTGCCCATGTCGAGCAGGTTGACGAAGAAGTCGTTGCTCAAGGTTCCCGGTCGCTGCGTCAACGCGCCGGGCTGAACCCGGTCGAAGCTGGCGTTCAGCACGCGCAGGCCGCCGACAAGCACAGTCAACTCAGGCGCGCTCAGGGTCAGCAACTGCGCCTTGTCGATCAGCAGCGCCTCAGGGGCTACCGTGGAAGGTGCCTTCTGGTGGTTGCGGAAACCGTCGGCCACCGGTTCGAGCACCGCGAAAGACTCGACATCGGTCTGGTCCTGCGAGGCGTCGGTTCGGCCCGGGCTGAACGGAACTGTCACCGTGTGGCCTCCCTTGGCGGCCGCTTGTTCGACAGCGGCCGCGCCGGCCAGCACGATCAGGTCGGCCAGCGACACCTTCTTGCCGCCCGTCTGTGCACTGTTGAACTCCGCCCGAATTCCCTCCAGCGCACTCAGCACCTTGGCCAGTTGTTCCGGCTGGTTCACCTCCCAGTCCTTCTGCGGCGCCAGGCGAATGCGCGCACCGTTCGCACCGCCGCGCTTGTCGGAGCCGCGGAAGGTCGAGGCCGAAGCCCAGGCCGTCGAGACCAGTTGCGAGACCGTCAGGCTTGAGGCCAGGACCTTCGCCTTCAGGGTGGCCACATCGTTCGCATCGATCAGCGCGTGGTTCACCGCGGGCACCGGGTCTTGCCAGATCAGTTCTTCGGCCGGAACTTCCGGGCCGAGGTAGCGCACGCGCGGCCCCATGTCGCGGTGGGTCAGCTTGAACCAGGCGCGCGCGAACGCGTCGGCAAACTGATCCGGGTTCTGGAAGAAGCGGCGCGAGATCTTCTCGTACGCGGGATCGACGCGCAACGCGAGGTCGGTGGTCAGCATCGCGGGGGCGTGACGCTTGGTGGGGTCGTGCGCATCGGGCACCGTGCCGGCACCGGCGCCGCCCTTGGGTTGCCACTGGTGCGCGCCGGCAGGGCTCTTGGTCAACTCCCACTCGAAGCCGAACAGGTTCTGGAAGTACAGGTTGCTCCACTGCGTCGGCAGGCTGGTCCAGGTGACTTCAAGGCCACTGGTGATGGCGTCGCCGCCCTTGCCCGAGCCGTGGCTGCTGATCCAGCCGAAGCCCTGCGCTTCGAGGCCGGCCCCCTCGGGCTCGGCGCCCACGTGTTTCTCTTCGCCAGCGCCGTGCGTCTTGCCGAAGGTGTGGCCGCCGGCGATCAGCGCGACGGTCTCTTCGTCGTCCATCGCCATGCGCGCGAAGGTTTCGCGAATGTCGCGTGCGGAAGCGAGTGGATCGGGGTTGCCGTTCGGGCCCTGCGGGTTGACGTAGATCAGGCCCATCTGCACCGCAGCGAGCGGGTTGGCGAGCTCGCGGTCGCCCGAATAGCGCTTGTCGCCCAACCAGGCGTCCTCGGTACCCCAGTCGACGGCTTCCGGCTCCCACACGTCGGCACGCCCGCCCGCGAAGCCGAAGGTCTTGAAGCCCATGGATTCCAGCGCGACGTTGCCGGTCAGGATCATCAGGTCGGCCCACGAGATCTTGTTGCCGTATTTCTGCTTGATGGGCCACAGCAGGCGGCGCGCCTTGTCCAGGTTGCCGTTGTCGGGCCAGCTGTTGAGCGGTGCAAAACGCTGCTGCCCGGAGCCGGCGCCGCCGCGGCCGTCGGCGATGCGGTAGGTACCGGCACTGTGCCAGGCCATGCGGATGAACAGCGGGCCATAGTGGCCGAAGTCGGCGGGCCACCAGTCCTGCGAGTCGGTCATCAGGGCCTGCAGGTCCTTCTTGACCGCGGCCAGGTCCAGGCTCTTGAACGCGGCGGCGTAGTCGAAGCCGGGATCCATCGGGTCGGACTGCGGCGCCTGCTGGCGCAGAAGCCCGACGTTGAGTTGGTTCGGCCACCAGTCGCGGTTCGATCGCGCGCCCGCGGCGGTGGTGCTCTTGCCCGTGAACGGGCACTGGTTTTCGCTGCTCATCTCTATCTCCTTTGAGTGGGCCTTCCATGGGGGGTGGAAGGGCAGGCGAAGTGTCGGCTATCGACATTTGCCTATCCATTTGTTTTATCTAATTCCCTGCATAGCCGCAATCTCGCGGCCGGCCCGTTCAGTACATCAAGCGGTCCGGCCGGAGGTCGCGCAGGATCGTCGTGGCGATCTCTTCGATCGACTTGTGCGTGGACGACAACCACGCGATGCCTTCGCGCCGCATCATCGCTTCGGCTTCGTTGACCTCGAAGCGGCAGTTCTCCATCGACGCGTACTTGCTGCCGGGGCGGCGCTCGTTGCGGATCTGGTTCAAGCGGTCGGGCGCAATCGTCAGGCCGAAGCACTTCTTCTTGTAGGGCAGCAGCGACTTCGGAATCGCGCCGCGCTCGAAGTCTTCCGGGATCAGCGGGTAGTTGGCGGCCTTGATGCCGTGCTGCATGGCCAGGTACAGCGAGGTCGGCGTCTTGCCGCTGCGGCTCACGCCGACCAGGATCACGTCGGCCTCGGCCAGGTTCTTGGACGATTGGCCGTCGTCGTGCGCGAGCGAGAAGTTGATCGCCTCGATGCGGTCGGTGTACTCCTGGCTCTTGGACACATCGGAGAAGCGCCCGACGCGGTGGTTCGAGGTCATGCCGAACTCGGCTTCGAGCGGTTCGACGAAGGTGTTGAACATGTCGAGCACCAGGCCCTTGCTGTGTTCCTTCACGATGTTCAGCACGTCCAGATCGACCAGCGTCACGAAGACGATCGGCTTCTTGCCTTCGAGATCGGCGGAGTGGTTGATTTCGATCACCACCTGGTGGGCCTTGTCGACCGTGTCGATGAACGGCCTGCGCACATGGCGCGGCTTGATCGCGAACTGGTTCAGGATCGAGTTGCCGAAGGTCTCGGCCGTGATGCCGGTGCTGTCGGAGACAAAGAAGACTGTGCGGTTTGGCATGGCGCGCTTTGTGCGTTGTGTGCAGGAATATGCGGGCTGGAACGAACGGCCTTGATCATAGGCAGTTGGCTCGTAGAATCGCCGACAAACTTCCACCCCGCAACGACGTGATTGCCGTTCCCTGCCCAGAACAAATCGAACAGGCCAGGCCGAACGTGAACGCACTTCTCTCCCTTGAGCACCGCTCGGGAGCATGCGCACCAGGTGGGGGCGCACCGGTTTTTCAACCTCACGGAGCCCTCCCATGTCATCCACGAACCTGGCGACCGCCCTGGTCGCACCGTTTGAACACCTGAGAATGACCGACGTCGAGTGTGTGGGCGGCAAGAACGCCTCACTCGGCGAAATGATCAGCCAACTTAGCCGCTCCGGCGTGCGCGTGCCGGGCGGTTTTGCCACCACGGCGCATGCGTTTCGCCAGTTCCTGGCGCACCAGGGGCTGGCGCAGAAGATCAGCGACAAGCTCGCCACCTTGAACACCGAAGACGTGCGCGCACTGGCCGATGCCGGTGCGCAGATCCGCCACTGGATCGAAGCCACGCCGTTCCCGGCCGATCTCGAAGCGGCGATCCGCAGCGAATTTGCCAAGCTCACCGCCGGCAACCCCGCGGCCTCGTTCGCGGTGCGCTCGTCGGCCACCGCCGAAGACATGCCCGACGCGTCGTTCGCCGGCCAGCAGGAGACCTTCCTGAACGTCGTCGGCATCGACGACGTGCTGGCCAAGATGAAAGAGGTGTTTGCCAGCCTCTACAACGACCGCGCCATCAGCTACCGCGTGCACAAGGGTTATGCCCACCACGACGTGGCCTTGTCGGCCGGCGTGCAGCGCATGGTGCGCTCCGACCTGGGGGCAGCCGGCGTGATGTTCACGATGGACACGGAAAGCGGCTTCACCGAGGTGGTGTTCATCACCTCCAGCTACGGCCTGGGCGAAACGGTGGTGCAGGGCGCCGTGAACCCGGATGAGTTTTACGTTCACAAGGCCTCGCTGCGCAACGGCAAGTCGGCCATCATCCGCCGCAACATCGGCTCCAAGCTGATCAAGATGGAGTTCGCCACGCCGGCCGAGAAGGCGGCCACCGGCAAGCTGGTGAAGACGGTGGACACCGCGCCCGAGCAGCGCAACCGCTATTCGCTGAGCGACGCCGACGTGGCCGAACTGGCCGGCTACGCGCTGACGATCGAAACGCACTACGGCCGCGCGATGGACATCGAGTGGGGCAAGGACGGCGCCGACGGCAAGCTCTACATCCTGCAGGCGCGCCCCGAGACGGTGAAGAGCCAGGCCGCAGACAAGGTCGAGCAGCGCTTCAAATTGAAGGGCACCGGCGTCGTGCTCGCCGAAGGCCGTGCGATCGGCCAGAAGATCGGCACCGGGCCGGTGCGCATCGTGCACAGCCTGGCCGACATGGACCAGGTGCAGCCCGGCGACGTGCTGGTGACCGACATGACCGACCCGAACTGGGAGCCGGTGATGAAGCGCGCCTCGGCGATCGTCACCAACCGGGGCGGGCGCACCTGCCACGCCGCGATCATCGCGCGTGAACTGGGCGTGCCGGCGGTGG
>JANOQS010000550.1:0-10666 GCA_031414975.1 Methylibium sp.
CCACAGGCCGGTCGGCTCGATCATTTCGCGCGCATGCAGCTTCATGCACTGGCGCGCCATGTCGCCCTGCTTCAGCGGCTCCAGAAAGCTGGCATACAGGCCACGCAAGGCTTGCGCCATCGACAGCTCGGTGCCGGCGTAACGCGCGATCTCTTCGGCCGGCGATCCCTGCGACTCGAAGAACACCGCCCGGTACAAGCCCGCCTTGTCGCCGAAGTAGTAGCTGATCGCGGCGATGTTGGTCTGCGCGCTTTCGGCGATTTCGCGCGTGGAGGTCTTGGCGAATCCGTGCTGCGCGAACAGCGCCAGCCCGGCGCGCAGCAGCCGCTCGCGCGACTGTTCGCCGTCCTGGCGCAGCGCGCGCTGGGGTTGGGTTTCGGGGTCGGCACTCATGGAAGGGGCGCAGTCTACCAAACTAATCAATCGTTTGATTAACTTCTGCAACGCGCCGGATTTCAACTGAATGGGCGCTCGATCCTGGACCTTTGCCACGCCCGGCACCCGGGCATCACCGGGCAAGAGCCTGCGCGTCGGGCCGTCGATGGTCCAATGCCGTGCTGCCATGGATCTGATGCTCGACGCCCCGCCTTCAAAGCCGTCTGCCAACGCACGCCTGACCCAACCGGTGGCGTGGCTGCGGCAGCGCTTTCGCAGCTGGCTGCAGCAGCGCCTGCCGCGCACCGACACCTTGGCTCTGACGCAGCGCAACGTGTACATCCTGCCCACGCGGGCCGGCGTGATGTTCGCCTTCACCTTGCTGGTGCTGCTGCTGGCCTCGATCAACTACCAGCTCAACCTGGGTTATGTGCTGACCTTTCTGTTGGCCGGCAGTGGGGTGGTGTCGATGCACCTCACGCACAACACCTTGCGCGGGCTCACCTTGCACCTGAAGCCGGTTCCGGCTGTGTTTGCCGGCGAGGCGGCGTTGCTCGAAGCCGTCCTCACCAGCCCAGGCACGCCGCGCTTCGGCATCGGCCTGCGGGTGATGGCCGAAGACGACACAGCGGCACGCCAGGCCCCGATCAGCTGGATCAACGTGCCCGCGGGCGGCCAGGCCAGCGCGCACGTGAGCTTTGTGCCTGCCCTGCGTGGCCTGCACGAGGTGCCGACCTTGAGCGCCGAAACGCGCTTCCCGCTCGGCCTGTTCCGCGCCTGGACGGTGTGGCGCCCGGCCGCGCACGTGCTGGTCTATCCGCGGCTCGAGCGGCCCGCCGCGGCGCTGCCGATCTCGCGCCCGGTTCCCGGCGGCCCGAGCCAGGTTCGCCAGGCCGACGGCGGCGAGATCGAGGGCGTGCGCGGCTACCGGCGCGGCGACCCGCTGAAGCTCGTGGTCTGGAAGAAGGCCGCCAAGGCCCTGGAGACCGGCGGCGAGCTGGTCAGCCGCGACACCAGCGCGTCGGCCCACCGCGAGCTCGTGCTCGACTGGCGCGTCTGCGGCGCGCTCGGGCCGGAAGAGCGCCTGTCGCGCCTGACCGCCTGGGTGCTGGCCGCACAGCGCGCTGGCATCGACTACGGGCTCGAATTGCCCGGCGTGGCCATCGAGCCGGGTGAGGGTGATGGGCACCGGCGGCGCTGCCTGGAGGCGCTGGCGCTGTGGCAATGAGAGAGTGGCGATGACGCCCGTCGACCGAGGCCTGAAGCTGCCGACCTGGCCTGGCTGGCGCCAGCTGCCGCGCGAGTCGCGCGACACACTGTTCCTGCTGGCGGTGATCGGCTGGACGGTCGCGCCGCACCTGACGCGCCTGCCGGTCTGGTGCGCCTTGCTGACCGGCGGGGTGCTGCTGTGGCGCACCCGGCTCGCGCTGGTCAACGCGCCGCTGCCGAGCCGGTGGGTGCTGCTGGCCACCCTGGGCGTGGCCACCCTGCTCACCCTGTGGTCGTTCCGCACCCTGCTCGGCAAGGAACCCGGCGTGACCATGGCGGTGGTGCTGATGGCCTTGAAGACCCTGGAGCTGCGTGCCCGGCGCGACGCGTTCGTGGTGTTCTTCCTCGGCTTCTTCCTGATCCTCACGCACTTTCTCTACTCGCAGTCGATCGGCGTGGCCGCGGCGATGCTGGTGTCGGTATGGGGGCTGTTGACGGCGCTGGTGCTGGCGCACATGCCGGTGGGCCAGCCGAGCCTGCGCCAGGCCGGGCTGCTGTCGGCCCGCACCGCGCTGCTGGGCGCGCCGATCATGGCGCTGATGTTCGTGCTGTTCCCGCGCATCGGCCCGCTGTGGGGCGTGCCGCAAGACAGCCTGACCAAGACCGGCCTGTCCAACAGCATGCGCATGGGTTCGGTGGCCGAGGTGGCGCTCGACGACGCCGTGGCGATGCGCCTGAAGTTCGACGGCCCACCGCCGGCGGCCGAAACCATGTACTTCCGCGGGCCGGTGCTGACGCGTTTCGATGGCAACGAGTGGCGGCCGCTGTCGGCGGATTTCCCGTTCGCGCTCGCCTCGCGCGCGAACCTGCGCGTGGCCGGGCCGGCGCTGCGTTACGAAGTGACGCTGGAGCCGCAGCGCATCACCACCTTGCCGCTGCTCGAAGCCACGCCCAAGGCACCGCAGATCGACCGTTGGCGCGTGCTGCCCGGCACCGACCTGCAATGGCTGGCCGACCGGCCGGTGTACGAGCGGCTGCGCTTCACGGCCGAGGCGCATGTGAACTTTCAATATGGCCCGGTCACCGCGGTGCCGTCCCTGCAGACAGACCTGGACCTGCCGGCCAACCACAACCCGCGCACCCTCCGCTGGGCCGCCGAACTGAAACGCTCGCCGGCGCTGGCCGAGGCCGGCGCCGACGCGCTGGCCAACGCGCTGATGCGCCACATCCGCACCGGCGGCTTCACCTACACCTTGGCACCCGGCGAATACGAAGGGCCGGACACGATCGACCAGTTCTGGCTCGACCGGCGCGAGGGCTTTTGCGAGCACTTTGCGGCCGCGTTCGTCGTGCTGATGCGCGCCATGGACGTGCCCGCCCGCGTGGTCACCGGCTACCAGGGCATGGAGCCCGAACCGGTGGACGGCTACTACCTGGTGCGCCAGAGTTCGGCGCATGCCTGGGCCGAGTATTGGCGCGCCGGCACTGGCTGGGTCCGCGCCGACCCGACCGCCGCCGTGGCGCCCGAGCGCATTCGCACCAGCCGCAACCTGCTGCCGGCGCCGGGCCTGCTGGCCGGCGCACTGGGCACCGTCAGCCCGGCGCTGCTGGCGCAGTTGAAGGGCGCGTGGGAGACGATCAACAACCGCTGGAACCAGAGCATGTTGTTCTCGCGCGGCCAGCAGTTCGACATTCTGCGCACCCTGGGCGTCAACTCGCCGAGCTGGGAAGACCTGGCGCTGCTGCTGACCGGCGCGCTGAGCAGCCTGGCGCTGGCCGGCGCCGCCTGGGCCTGGTGGGACCGCCACCGCATCGACCCGTGGGCGCGCCAGATGAAAAAAGTCCGCGCGACGCTCACCGCCCTGGGCGTGTCGGCGGCCGAGCACGATTCGCCGCGCGCACTGGCGCTGCGCGTGCGCGAGCGATTCGGTGAACGCGGCGACCCGGCGGCGCAACTGCTCGATTCGCTGGAGCTGCAGCGCTATGGCCGCCACGCGCTCCAGCGACCGCGGCCCACTTTGGCGCGCGAGTTTGCCGCCGCGGCCCGGCGCATCGCCACACGTTGAAACGTCGGCGCCCGCCAGGCTGCGGAATCTGCGACTGGCACGAATAGGTAAGCCCGGGTCGCCCAGCGTCAACAGGCAAGCGGCCTCGCCGCGAACAATGCCGAGCATTCGCACCCGCATTGGCACTGGAGACCTCGCCATGAACTTTCTTGACGGATCGCTGTTCCCCGAAAACCAGGAAAGGCTCGTCATCACCTGCGCGCCGTACGGGCCCGAGTGGGTGCCGGCGGACTTCTCGGAAGACATTCCGGTGACGATGGACGAGCAGGTCCAGAAGGCGGTCGATTGTTACAACGCCGGCGCCGCCGTGCTGCACCTGCATGTGCGCGAACTCGACGGCAAGGGCAGCAAGCGCCTGTCCAAGTTCAACGAACTGATCGCAGGCGTGCGCCAGGCCGTGCCGGACATGATCATCCAGGTCGGCGGCTCGATCTCCTTCGCGCCCGAAACCGATGGCGCCTCGGCCAAGTGGCTGTCCGACGACACGCGCCACATGCTGGCCGAGCTCGATCCCAAGCCGGACCAGGTCACAGTCACCGTCAACACCACGCAGATGAACGTGGTCGAGCAGATGGAGCCCGCCGACATCGCCGGCACGTCGATGGCCGAACCGCAAAATTACCAGGCCTACCGAGAGATGATCGTGCCCTCCAGCCCGAGCTGGGTCGAAGAACACGTGCGCCGCCTGAGCGCCGCCGGCATCCAGAGCGCCTTCCAGTTCTACAACATCAACAGCTTCGAAACGGTGGAGCGCCTGATCCGCCGCGGCGTCTACAAGGGCCCGCTGGTGTGCAACTGGGTCGCAATCGGCGGCGGCATGGACCAGCCGACGATCTACAGCCTGGCCCACTTTCTGCGCGCCATCCCCGACGGCTCGATGCTGACCGTCGAGAGCAGCATGCGCAACGTGCTGCCGATCAACATGATGGGCATCGCGATGGGCCTGCACGTGCGCTGCGGCATCGAGGACAACCTCTGGAACCAGTCGCGCACGGCCAAGATGGGCACGGTCGCGCAGATCGAGCAACTGGTACGCATCGCGCGCGAATTCGGCCGCGAGGTCGCCACCGGCAGGCAGGCGCGCGAAATCTGCAAGATCGGCGTGTTCTACGACACCGTGGAGGAGACGCTGGCCGCCAACGGCTTCGCCCCCAACCCCAAGGGACGGCAGCAGGGATTCCTGCGCAAGGCTACCTGATTGCCGCCAGCCCCCACGATGACACGAACGGAGACTCCGATGACCAAGACTCTACCCATTTGCCACCGCCTGAAGGCCGTTGCAGCCCTGCTGCTGATCGCCGCGGCGCCGCGCGCCCCGGCCCGGACGAGCAAGCCGGTGAAGATGATCGTGCCGGCCCCGGCCGGCGGCACGATGGACGTGGTGGCACGCATCCTGGCCGAGGCGATTTCGTCCGAGATCGGCCAGCCGGTGATCGTGGACAACAAGCCCGGCGCCGGTGGCGCGATCGCGGTGCAGGCGCTGAACTCGGCCCCGGCCGACGGCCAGACCATCATGGTCACGGCGAGCAACATCCTGACCGAGATTCCGCTCGTGATGAAGACCAGCTTCGATCCGATCACGGACGTGAAGCCGGTGACCCTGGTTGCGCGCGCCAGCATGGTGCTGGTCGCGGCTCAGGCCGTTCCAGCAGGCGACCTGAAGGCGCTGACCGCCTACCTGAAGACGAACAAGGGCGGCAAGGCGAGCTTCGCGTCGTACAGCGCGGGCACAAGCTCGCACTACGCGGGCATGATGTTCGCGAAGAAAGCCGGGCTCGACCTGCAGCACGTGCCGTTCGCCGGCTCGCCGCCGGCACTGCAGCAGCTGATGGGTGGGCAGATCGACATCATGTTCGACGGCATCGTCACCTCGATGCCGCAGATCAAGGGCGGCAAGCTCAAGGCCTATGGCGTCGCATCGAAGACGCGCTCCGTGCACCTGCCGGATGTGCCGACGCTGGCCGAACAGGGGTACGCCGAAATCGACTTCTCGAACTGGCTCGGCACAGTGGTGTCGGCCAAGCTGCCCGACGACATCGTGTCCCGGATCAACATTGCGACCGTCAAGGCCGCCATGTCGCCCGCGGTGCGTGACCGCCTGGTGTCCGTGGGTTTCGAGCCGACCGTGAGCGTGAGCCCGGCCGAGCTTGCGCAGATGGTCAAGACGGACCACGAGCGCAACGCCGTGATCGTCAAGGCCTTCGACATCCGGCTCGATCGGTAAGCACGCTCGGCGCCGAAGCCAGCCCGACTGCGGCGCGTCGACAAGGCCGCCACGAGGAGACATTCATGCCCAAGGCAATTCGCTTTCATAAAACCGGTGGCCCCGAGGTGCTCGAGCTCGAGACCGTCGAGGTCGGTGACCCCGGCCCGGGCCAGGCGCGCGTGCGCCACACCTATGTCGCGGTCAACTTCATCGACATCTACTTCCGCACCGGTCGTTATCCGCACCCGCTGCCCGCAGGCTTGGGCAGCGACGCGGTCGGCATGGTCGAAGCGGTGGGCGACGGCGTCACCGACATCAGCCCCGGCCAGCGCGTCGGCTATCTGCTGGGCCCGCAGGGCGCGTATTCAGATGTTCGCCTGATGCCGGCCGACGTGCTGATTCCGTTGCCCGACGGCGTGTCCGATCGCACCGCATCGACGCTGATGATGAAGGGCATGACCGCGCAGTACCTGTTCCGCCAAGTGCACCCGTTGAAGGGCGGCGAGACCATCCTCTATCACGCGGCGGCCGGCGGCGTGGGTTTGGTCGCGTGCCAATGGGCGCGGGCAATCGGTGTGACGATGATCGGCACCGTCAGCACCGAGGCGAAGGCCGAGGTTGCACGCGCCAACGGCTGCGCGCACGCAATCGTCACCGGCGGCATGACGCCCGAAGACCTGGCGCGCGAGATCCCGAAGCGGGTGCGCGAGATCACCGGCGGCAAGGGCGTGCCGGTGGTCTACGACTCGGTCGGCAAAGACACGCTGATGGCCTCGCTGGACAGCCTGCAGGTGCGCGGCACGCTGGTCAGCAACGGCACCACGTCGGGGCCGGTGGTGATCGACACCACGCTGCTGGCCGTCAAGGGTTCGATCTGGCTGACACGGCCGGCGATGGTGCATTACGCAACGCCGCGTTCGCACATGCTGGCGATGGCCGATGAGTTGTTCGGCCACGTACTGGCCGGCCGCATCGGCGGCGAGCCCAAGCAGCAGTTCGCGCTGGCCGATGCGGCCGAGGCGCATCGTGCGCTCGAATCGCGCCAGACCACGGGCGCCACCGTTCTCGTGCCGTAACGGGAGCTCGGCCCGCCATGACCACCCTGACGGCCAGCACCGGCCGCGAGTTCGCGCGCACGCTGTTTCCCGGCGTGCTGGCCTGTGCCGTCGTCGCCGCGGCGTCGACCTTCCTGGCCGGGCACTACGGTGCGCCGGTCATGCTGTTCGCGCTGCTGCTGGGCATGGCGATGAACTTTCTGTCGGGCGAGGGCCCCTGCGCAGCGGGCATCGAATTCACCGCACGCCAGGTGCTGCGCATCGGCGTCGCGCTGCTCGGGCTGCGCATCACGCTGGGCCAGATCGCCGAGCTGGGCTGGCAGCCGGTGGCGATCGTCGTGCTGTCGGTCGTGCTGACCATCGGTGTGTCGATGTTGGCGGCCAGGCTGATGGGCTTCCAGAGCCTGTTCGGGCTGCTCAGCGGCGGCGCCACCGCCATCTGCGGCGCCTCGGCCGCGCTGGCGCTGGCGGCCGCCTTGCCGGCCCACCCGGGCAAGGAGCGTGCGACGCTGTTCACCGTGGTCGGCGTGTCGGTGCTGTCGACGCTGTCGATGATTGCCTACCCCGTGCTCGCGCACGCCATCGGCCTGGACCCGCGCCTGGCCGGCATCTTCCTCGGTGCCACGATCCACGACGTGGCGCAGGTGGTGGGTGCGGGCTACAGCATGTCGCAGCACACCGGCGACGTGGCCACCTTCGTCAAGCTGTTGCGCGTGGCGATGTTGCTGCCGGTGATCGCGTTTGCGGTGATGCTCACCCGTGCGCGCGCAAAGGATTCGGGCGCGGTCGGCGGGCCGCGCCCGCCGCTGCTGCATGGTTCGTGGTGGCCTTCGCGGTGCTGGTGGTGGTCAACAGCACGGGTTGGCTGCCGGATGCCGCGGCAAAGGCCGGCAGCGATCTTTCGCGCTGGTGCCTGGTGGCTGCCCTTGCCGCGATCGGCATGAAAACGCAGCTCAAGGAGTTGGCCACCGTCGGGTTGAAACCCGTGCTGCTGATGTTCGGCGAAACCCTCTTTCTGGCGGCCCTGGTACTGGCGCTGCTGCGCTGGGCGACGTAGAGGCACGTGTCGAGCCACCTTCGGGGGTTGACCCCGATCGGGCTTTCCCCCGCTGTCGCCAAACGGCAAGTGGGAGTCACCCAAGGTGAAACGCCGCAACGAGTGCAAACGAAGAATGCACGCACCCCGCTGAAATGCCCACCGCCGGCTGCGCCGGCCCCTCACCTCCCACAGGAAACATGCCATGAATCGCACCCTCCTTGCCTGCCTGATGCTCGGCTCTCTGGCGGGCCACGTGGCCGCGCAGTCGTCCAACGTCACGCTGTTCGGGGTGGTCGACAGCACCCTGACCTGGGGCTCCGGCTCGGTGTCCGACCTCAAGGGCGTCGGCAGTGGCGGCCTGGCAGGCAGCCGCCTCGGCTTTCGTGGCACCGAAGACCTGGGCGGCGGCCTGAACGCCAGCTTCATGCTCGAGCACGGATTCAACCCCGACACCGGCGCACAGGCTTCGCCGGCGTCCTTCTGGAACCGCCAGGTCTACGTCGGCCTGGGCAGCACGACGCTGGGCAGCCTGCAATTGGGCCGTATCTACACGCCGACCTTCCTGGTGCATGCCACCTACGACGCGTTCGGCCCGCAAGGCGTGGCCGCGCAACAGGTGCTCTTCGGTTCACTTGAAGTGGCCCAGCCGGCCAACATCCGCGCCAACGGCGCGGTGAACTACCAGACGCCGGCCACGCTGGGCGGCTTCGTGCTCCAGGCGATGGTCAGCGACGGCACCGCCGCGCCGGGCAAGTACACCGGCGCGAGGCTGGGCTACGGTGGCTCCGCGCTGTCGGCCGACATCGCGTTCGCCAAATTCAACAACACCCCCATCGGCGACCTGAAGACCGTCACCGCGGGAGCACGCTACAAGCTCGACGCGTTCGAGTTCTACGGCCTGTACGACCGTGCCGACAGCGGCAGCGGGCCGGACACGCACGGCATGCAGGTGAGCGCGTCGTACCTGATCGGATCGACCAGGTTCAAGGCTTCGGTGGCCGAGTCGGTGATGAAGACGGCCGCCGGCGTCAACGCCGGCACGACACGCCGCTACGGCCTGGGCTTCGTGCACGCGCTGTCCAGGCGCACGGCGATCTACAGCTCGCTGGCCCACCTGGCCAACCGCGACGGCGCACGCATGACGGTCAACGGTGCGGTGACCGCAGTCAACCAGAGCGCCAAGGGCATGGACCTGGGGATCAGCCACACGTTCTGACAAGCCGTCCGGCGACTCTCGTCGCAAGCCGCAGCGTGCACAGGCCTACAAGCGCGTGCCTTTTGCGGTCCGACTGCGAGAGGGGCTGCACCCGAACTGCCCCTGGTACCAGCGCGAAAAGCCGCTGGGTGCGGCAAAGCCCAGCAGCGCGGCCACGTCGGTCAGCGCGCGGTCGCTCTGCGTCACGTAGCGCGTCGCCAGCTCGACGCGCTGTGCGTTCACCAGTTCTGAGAAGCTCTGGCCCTGCTCGGCCAGGCGGCGCTGCACGGTGCGGCAGACGATGCCCAGGTGGTTGGCCACCTGCTCGATGCTGCAGCGGCCGCTGGGCAGCAGCAACAGCACGGCGCGCCGCACGTCGTCGAGGATGGTTGCCGCGGGCGACGGCAGCGTGTCGTCGAGCAGGCGTTCGGCGTAACGCGCCATCACCGGGTCAGCCGAAGGGTTCACCGTGTCCAGTTCGGCGCGCGAGCAGACGATGCCGTTGAAGTCGTGGTCGAACTCGACGCAGGCGCCGAACACGCGCAGGTGTGTGCGCGTGTCGCGCGCAGCGGCATGCGAGAAGCACACGCGGCGCGGGTGCCAGTCGGCCCCGAGCACCTGGCGCATCAGGCGCAGCAACACGCCCAGGGCGAGCTCGGTCGCCTGGCGCGCCGCCGCGCTGCCGCCGACCAGCACCTCCTCACGGATCACCACCACGCCGGCGGACTCTTCCATCATCACCGCCAGCGCGCCGTTCAGCGCCGCGTGGTAGCGGATCAGCACGGCCAGCGACGCGCGCAGCGTGGGCTGGTCGCGAATCACCAGCCCCACCGGGCCCAGGTTCGACAGGTGGCGCGTCTCGGCCATGCGCAGGCCGAAGCTTTCGACACCCGAGGCGGCAGCCGACAGCTCCAGCAACCGGGCCACCCGGTCCGCCGGAACCATCAGGTCGGGCTCGTTCAGCACGCTGGGGCTCAGGCCGGCGTCGACCATCATGCGGTTCGGGTCCAGGCCCACGCTCTTGGCCACCTCAGGGTAGTTCTTGAGGCTCGCGGCGCGGACGAGCGGACTGGGCAGCATGGCGTGGGCGACTGAGGTGCGCAGTGAAGGGGTGGCATCAAATGGTAAATGGCGGTCCGCTCGCGTCAAGCCGGGTCGGCCCGATGGACGAACACTGGAGGCGTAGATTCCAGCCAGACACAGGAGACGAGCGATGAGCACCAGCACCACCACCCCTGCGACGCCGGCCGTTGTACGCGCAGCGTCGTTGCCCGATTCGATCCAGGTCGAACCGCTGACCTGCGCGATCGGCGCGGAACTGCGCCACGTGGACCTCGGCATCGCATCGCGCGACCCCGCGCTGGTGGCACAGATCAAGGCCCTGCTGCTCAAGCACAAGGTGCTGTTCTTCCGCGACCAGGACTTCACCCGCGCCGAGCACGTGGCCTTTGCGCGCCACTTCGGTGAACTCGAAGACCACCCTGTCGCCGGCAGCGACCCGGAGCACGCTGGTCTGGTGCG
>JANOQS010000551.1:0-19794 GCA_031414975.1 Methylibium sp.
CATCGTCACCGGCGTGGGTGTTCCGCAGATCATGGCGATCGACGCGGTCTCGAAAGCGCTCAAGGGCAGCGGCGTGCCGCTGATCGCCGACGGTGGCATTCGCTACTCGGGCGACCTGGCCAAGGCGATCGCCGCCGGCGCGCACAGCGTGATGATGGGCGGCGCGTTTGCCGGCACCGAAGAGGCGCCGGGCGAGATCATCCTGTACCAGGGGCGCACCTACAAGAGCTACCGCGGCATGGGCTCGATCGGCGCGATGCAGCAGGGCTCGGCCGACCGCTACTTCCAGGACGGCCCGGCCAACAACCCCAACACCACCAAGCTGGTGCCCGAGGGCATCGAGGGGCAGGTGCCGTACAAGGGCTCGATCGTGTCGATCATCTTCCAGATGGGCGGCGGGTTGCGCGCCTCGATGCTCTACTGCGGCTGCAGCACCATCGACGAGATGCACACCAAGGCCGAGTTTGTCGAGATCTCGTCGGCCGGCATCCGCGAGAGCCACGTCCACGACGTGCAGATCACCAAGGAAGCGCCCAACTACCGCATGGAGTAGTTGGGGACCGCCTGAACGCGCAGGACTCCCGTTTGACTCAATTCGATTCCGTGCCGGCCCTGCCGCCAGCGGCGCAGCAGCCGGCGGCGGCCATGCGCTTCATCATGGTCACGGTGCTGATCGACATGATCGCCATCGGCCTGATGGTGCCGGTGCTGCCGGCGCTGGTCGGGCGCTTCACCGGCAGCCAGGCCGACCAGGCGTTCTGGTACGGCGCCGTCACGTTCGCGTTCGGCTTCGCGAGCTTCTTCGGCTCGCCGATCATCGGCGCGCTGTCCGACCGTTACGGTCGCCGGCCGGTGCTGCTGCTGGGCTTTTGCGGGCTTGCGCTGAGTTTCTTCGTCACCGCGATGGCGACAGCCTTGTGGATGCTGATTGTGGTGCGCCTGTTCAGCGGCGCGATGCAGTCCAACGCTGCGGTGGCCAATGCCTACGTGGCCGACATCAGCGCGCCCGAAGAACGTGCCAAGCGCTTCGGCATGCTGGGCGCGATGTTCGGCATCGGCTTCATCCTGGGGCCGATGTTGGGCGGGCTGCTCGGCGGCATCGACCTGCAGTTGCCGTTCTTCGTGGCCGGCAGCCTGGCGCTGGTGAACCTGTTGTACGGCTGCTTCGTGCTGCCCGAGTCGCTGCCGCCCGAGCGGCGGCGGGCCTTCCAGTGGCGTTCGGCCAACCCGCTCGCCTCATTGCGCGGCCTGCTTGAACTGAAGGGCGTGGGCCTGCTGGTCGGCGTGATCGCCTGCACCGGCCTGGCGCAGTTCGTGCTGTACACCTGCTGGGTGCTGTACGGCACGTTCAAGTTCGGCTGGGGGCCGACCGAGAACGGCTGGTCGCTTGCTGCGGTGGGCGTGATCTCGGTGATCGTGCAGGGCGGGCTGCTCGGCCCCCTGCTCAAGCGTTTCGGCACGCGGCGGCTGGCGCTGATGGGGTTGCTGTCGTCCACGATCGCCTACCTGCTGTACGGCGCCGTGAGCCAGGGCTGGATGATGTACGCGGTGATCGCCCTCAACCTGCTCGGCTTCACGGTGCAGGCCACGACGAACGCGATGGTTTCGGCCGCGGCCAGCGCCGACACACAAGGTCAGACGATGGGCTCGGTCAGCTCGCTCAACAGCCTGACCGCGGTGATCGCACCGCTGATCGGCGCGCCGCTGCTGGCCATGGTCTCGCACCTGCCGCCGGGCGACTGGCGCATCGGCATGCCGTTCTATTGCTGCGCCGCGCTGCAGGCGCTCGCGCTGGTGTTTGCGGTGCTGCACTTCCGCACCGGGGCAACCACCCGGGCCGATCCTGCGCCGGACCCCGCTCACTGACTCTTCGCACTTCAGCCCACCGACCACGATGCACGACAAGATCCTGATCCTCGACTTCGGCTCCCAGGTCACCCAGCTCATCGCCCGGCGCGTGCGTGAAGCGCATGTGTTCTGCGAGATCCACCCCAACGACGTGAGCGATGCGTTCGTGCGCGACTTCTGCCCCAAGGCCATCATCTTGTCGGGCAGCCACGCCAGCACCTACGAAGAGCACGACCTGCGCGCGCCGCAGGCGGTGTGGGACCTGGGCGTGCCGGTGCTGGGCATCTGCTACGGCATGTTCACGATGGCGGTTCAGCAGGGCGGGCAGGTCGAGGCGGCCGACCACCGCGAGTTCGGCTACGCCGAGGTGCGCGCACGCGGGCACACCAAACTGCTCGAAGGCATCGAAGACTTCAGCACCGCTGAGGGCCACGGCATGCTGAAGGTCTGGATGAGCCACGGCGACAAGGTCACCGCGCTGCCGCCCGGCTTCAAGCTGATGGCCAGCACACCGAGCTGCCCGATCGCCGGCATGGCCGACGAAGCGCGCGGCTACTACGGCGTGCAGTTCCACCCCGAGGTCACGCACACCGTGCAGGGGCGCGAACTCTTGAACCGCTTCGTGCTCGACATCGCCGAGGCCCGGCCCGACTGGGTGATGCGCAACTACATCGACGAAGCGGTCGCGCGCATCCGCGAGCAGGTCGGTGCCGACGAGGTGATCCTGGGGCTGTCGGGCGGGGTCGATTCGAGCGTCGCGGCGGCGCTGATCCACCGCGCCATCGGCGATCAGCTGACCTGCGTTTTCGTCGACCACGGCCTGCTGCGCCTGAACGAAGGCGCGATGGTGATGGAGATGTTCGCGGGGCCGAACTCGAACATTCACGCCAAGGTGATCGCGGTGGACGCAGCATCGCAATTCCTCGGCCACCTGGCCGGCGTGACCGACCCGGAAGCCAAACGCAAGATCATCGGCCGCGAGTTTGTCGAGGTGTTCCAGGCCGAGGCGAAGAAGCTCGCCTCGGCAAAGTGGCTCGCCCAAGGCACGATCTATCCCGATGTGATCGAAAGCGGCGGCGCCAAGACGAAGAAGGCCGTCACGATCAAGAGCCACCACAACGTCGGCGGTCTGCCCGAGACCTTGGGCCTGAAGCTGCTCGAGCCGCTGCGCGAGCTGTTCAAGGACGAGGTGCGCGAACTCGGCGTGGCGCTCGGCCTGCCGCACGACATGGTCTACCGCCACCCGTTCCCCGGCCCGGGCCTGGGCGTGCGCATCCTCGGCGAAGTGAAGAAGGAGTACGCCGACTTGCTGCGCCGTGCCGATGCGATCTTCATCGAAGAGCTGCGTTGCACCATCGACCCCGCCAGCGGCCAAAGCTGGTACGCGCTGACCAGCCAGGCCTTCGCGGTCTTTCTGCCCGTCAAGAGCGTCGGCGTGATGGGCGACGGCCGCACCTACGACTATGTGGTGGCGCTGCGCGCCGTGCAGACCAGCGACTTCATGACCGCCGACTGGGCCGAGCTGCCCTATGCGCTGCTGAAGAAGGTGTCGAGCCGCATCATCAACGAGGTGCGTGGCATCAACCGCGTGACCTACGACGTGTCGAGCAAGCCGCCGGCGACGATCGAGTGGGAGTGACAGGAGCGTTCGGGACGCCGGCTGCCGGTATCGCTGTTCGCCAGCCGCGCACCCCGCCAAGGCGCCGATAGCACTCGTCGGGAACCGACGGATCCCTGCAAATTTTGGCGTGCTGCGCCCGCTGGCCCGGCATATCATGCCCCGCGTACTGCAGCAAATCACAGTACAGGCGTGTCGATTTGCTGCAGGCCCTCCTCAGGCTGAAGAAGGGATTTATTCGTGCATTTGTTTCCGGCATTTGGCGATACCAGCTTGATTCGTGAGGACCGCCAGTACAGCGAGTACCGCGGCATTGACCCCAAAAGCGGCCGCGCCGTCATCCTGAAACGGCCGCGCATCGAACCGGCGGACCCGGGGCTGCTGCGCAAGCTGCGCGACGAGCATTCCTTGCTGGGTGACCTGGATGCACCCTCGGTGCCGCGCGCGCTGGGCCTGATCGACGAAGCCGGCTCGCTGCTGCTGGTGCGCGAGGATGTCGCTGGCGACTATCTCGACCGGCTCCATCCCGACCAGCTCCATCCCGACAAGCGCTGGCCACTCGACGGATTCTTCCCGATTGCCATCGGGCTGGCCGACGCCCTCGACACGCTGCACCGCCGCAACATCGCGCACCTTGCGCTCAAGCCAGCCAGCATCGTCGTTACTTTCGCGGCTGCGAATGGCGAGCCGGCGGTGCATTTGCTGGACTTCACCTCGGCATCGCGCCTGGCCGGGCCGCTCCAGGCCGCGCCCCGTGGGGTGTCGCTGAACGACGGCGAGCTCGTCTACCTCGCGCCGGAACAGACCGGCCGCATCGACCACCCGGTCGACCAGCGCACCGATCTGTACTCGCTCGGCGTCGTGCTTTACGAGATGCTCGCAGGGCACCCGCCGTTTCGGGGCGGCGATCCGCTGGCGCTGGTCCATGCCCACCTGGCAGTGACGCCGCGCCCGCTCACCGAGTTCGAGGTGCCGGCGCCGCTGGCGGGCCTGGTGCAGCGCCTTCTTGCCAAGCTGGCCGAAGACCGCTACCAGAGCGCCGCCGGTGTCGCGAGCGACTTGCGCACCTGCGCCGAACGCTGGCGCAGTGGCGGCCGAATCGACCCGTTCCAGCTCGGCCGCACCGACGTTTCGGACAAGCTGCGCATCAGCAATCGAATGTACGGACGCGAAGCGTCCCACCGGCGGCTGCTCGATGCGTTCGAACGCGTCGCAGCGGGCCAGGGGCCTGGCGTGCGCGTACCGCTGGTGCTGATCACCGGGCAGGGCGGCGTCGGCAAGTCCACGCTGGTGGCCGAGCTGCAGCAGGCGGCGCTGGGCCGGCGGGGCCGCGTGGCAGCCGCCAAGGCCGAGCCCTATCGGGCCGCCGTGCCGCACGCGCTGGTCGCTGATGCGCTCGGCGACCTGGTGCGTCAACTGCTCGCCGAGCCCGAGGAAGACCAGGCCCCCGTGCGTGCCGCCGTCCGGCAGGCGCTTGGCGATCAGGCGCCGGCACTGGTTGAACGCGTGCCCCTGCTGGCGCGGCTGATCGGCGCGCAGCCGCTGCGCCACGAGTTGCCGGCCGCGCTGGCACAGCACCGGCTGCGCCGCTGCATGCGTCGCTTCATCGAAGCGCTGGCGCGCGCCGATCGACCGCTCGTGCTGTTCCTCGATGACCTGCACTGGGCCGACAGCGCCAGCCTGGAGCTGCTGGAGTCGCTGGCGGGGGAGACCACCCTGCCCAGCCTGCTGCTGGTCGGCGCGCACCGCGACGGCACCGACGGCAAGGCGGTGCGCGACCTTGGCGCCCGGTTGCTGCAGGGCGGCGGCAACGTGGAGGTCCTCACGCTGGCGCCGCTGACGGCCGAGCAGGTGACCGAGTTCGTGGCTGACACGCTGCATGGCGAACCGGCACGCGTGGCACTGCTGGCCCGCTTGATCCACGGCAAGACCCGCGGCAATCCGTTCTTCGTGCGCCAGTTCGTCGCAGCGCTGCAGCGCGACGGTCTGCTCGGGTTCGACGCTGCCAGGCGCGTCTGGACCTGGGACCTCGAGCGCATCCGCACGCGCGATCTGGCCGACAACGTGGCCGAACTTCTGCTGCCCGAACTCAAGCGGCTGTCGGCGGCCACGCGCGCCGCCATCGCCAGTGCCGCGTTGCTGGGGCATCGCTTCGACGGTGCGCTGCTGGCGCGCCTGCGCGGGCTCGACGAAGACGCCCTGGTCGGTGTGCTGACCCCGGCGCTGGAGATCGGCCTGATCGGAGGGCACGGCGAGGCGGGCCTGGAGTACCGCTTCCTGCACGACCGCGTGCACGAACTCGCCTACGCGCTGACGCCCGAAGCCGAGCGCCCGCGGCGCCACTGGCACATCGGCTGCACGATGCTGGCGGGCCTGCAAACCGGCTCGCAAACCGGCACACAAACCGGCACAGAAGACGCGAGCTTCCACGTCGCCGAGCACCTGAACCATGCCTGGGCCGACTCTCTGCTGGTGGCAGGCCTGGCCTTGCCACTGCGGATGCAGGCGGCCCAGGCGAACCGGCGCGCCGGCGACCGCGCCAGCTACTCCGGCTCCCATGCGCAGGCGGCGGGCTACTACAGCGCCGGTGCGAAGTGGCTGCCCGGCGGCGGCTGGGACGCCGACCGAGCCCTCGCGTTCGCGCTGCTGCTGGGCCAGGCGCGCTGCGCCGAACAAGCCGGGCAGTTCGCGGTCGCGGACGGCCACGTCGCCGTGCTGCGCGAGCGTGCCGCCAATGTGCTCGAGTGGGTTGCCGCCACGCTCATCGGCTGCGACCTCGCGGTGCAGCGGGTGGACCACGTCGGCGCGGTCACCTTGGCATTGCAGTGCCTGGAGCGGCTGGGTGCGCCGCTGCCGGCCGAACCCGGCCCGGCCGATGTCGAGGCTGCACGCCGCACGCTGGTCGACGCGCTCAGCGGGCGCAGCGACGACGAGCTGGTGGCGTTGGCGTCGATGCACGACCCGGTGCGCCGCGCCGAACTGCGCGTGCTCAACTTCCTGCAGCGCCCGGCCTACTTCAGCAACCGCTTCGATCTGTGGGCCTGCACGCGTGCCCGCGCGGTGGTGATGTGCTTGCGTGAGGGCCACGCGCCGGAAAGCGGCCCGGCCTTTTCCACCGCCGGGTTCATGGTGCTGACCATGTTTCGCGACTTGCCCGTCGCCCAGCGCCTGGTGGCGCTGGGCATTCGCCTGGCGGCCATCGGCCAGGCACCACCGCTGGAACGCGCCCGCATCGCCTACTTTGATGCGGTTGTCGGCACGTACGCGCGTCCGCTGTCCGAGGTGATCGCTATCGAACAGGCGGCGCTCGACCAGATGATCGAATGGGGCGATCGCTACTATGCGTGCAATGTCGCCTCGCGTCTGCTGACCGACCGGCTCGCACGCGGCGATGCACTGGCCGTGGTGCTCGAGGAGGCGACCCGCCTGCTGCGTTACGCACAGTCCGGGCCCGTGTCGCATTGGACCGATGCGATCGCCGCGTTTCGCAACTTCGTTCAGTGGTTGATCGATCCGGTTCCTGACGGCGAGGGTCCGGGCGACGGAGCCGCCGATGACGCGCGGCTCCTGAAGGCTGCCGTGCGCGCCCCGGCGGCCATCAGCGTGCGCATTCACGGCCATCGGCTCGAGGCCTTGTGCTTTGCCGGCGACTACGAGGCCGCGCACGCGGCCGCTCGGGCCACCGACGGGTTGCGCACTCCCGGGCACTGGTTGCGCATCGATTACGAGTTCTATGTCTGCGACTCGGTCGCGATCGGCGCGCTGCTCGAGACGGCGGGTGCCGGCGAGGGTGCCGCGCTGCTGGCGCGGCTGCATCAGTGGTGCGCCGTGCTCGGGCGCTGGGCCGAACTGAACCCGGCGACCTTCGGCTGTGGTGCGCAACTCGCGGCGGCAGAACTCGAGCGCGCGCAGGGCCGGTTCGGCAACGCGATGCGCCTGTTCGAGCGCGCCGCCACCGATGCGCGCGCGCTCGGCATCACGCACTACGAGGCCCTTGCGCACGAACGCGCGGCACACTTCTATCGCTCGCAGGGTGCGTACTCGAGCGCCGACACGCAGCTGCGCGCGGCACGCGCCGCCTATGCACGCTGGGGCGCGCTCGGCAAGCTGCGCCTGCTCGACGCCGCGCACCCTGCGCTCGCGCCGACCTCGCTTGCGCCGGCGCTGGCGCGCGGCGACGCGCTCGACGCGCTGGCGCTCGCGAAGGCGGCCCAGGCGCTGTCAGCGCAGCGCAGCGTCGCGGCGCTGCTTTCCGAACTGCTGACGCTGGTGCTGCAGCACTCCGGTGGCCAGCGCAGCGCGCTGCTGCTGCCGCACGAGCAAGCGTTGCAGTGCGCTGCCTGCGCGCGCGCCGACGCGGCGACGGTCGAGGTCCAGCTCACCCCGGGGAGCCTGGCGCCCGACCTGCCCGACAGCTTGCTCGACCATGCCTGGCGGCAAGGCGACGCTGTGGTGATCAACGACACCCAACTGCCGCACCGGTTCGAGGCCGACCCGCACTGGCGCCGCGGCAGCGCGCGCAGCGCACTGGCACTGCCGATCCTGCGCCGCGGCGAGCGCATCGGCGTGCTGTACGTCGAACACGCCAGCGTGACGGGGCTGTTCACCAGCGGGCGCATCGCCGTGCTGGAGCAGCTCGCCGCGCAGGCCGCGGTCTCCCTGGAGAGCGCACAGCTATACGCCCAGCTCGAACGGCAGCAGCAGACGCTCGAGCGCCAGGTGCAGGTCCGAACCGCCGAACTCGAAGCCAGCCGCAACCAGCTCCAGTCCATCCTGGACAGCTCGCCGGCCTTGATCTCGGTGCGCGACGCCGATGGCCGCTTCCTGATGCACAACCGGAGGTTTCGTGAAGTGTTCGGCGGGGGTCGCGCCACCTTGGTGGGCCTGCGGCCGCACGACGTGATGCCCGACTGGCTTTCGGCGCGCATCGAGGCCTGCGACGCGCTCGTCTGGCGCGACGGCACGGCGTCGTCGATCAGCGAGCAGATCCCGGTCGCTGACGGACTTCGCAGCTTCCACACTCACCGCTTTCCGCTGAGCGACGCGCGCGGGGCCCTCTATGCGGTGGGCGCGATCTTCGTCGACGTCACCGAGCTGCAGCATGCGCGCGATGCGGCCGAGGCAGCCACCCGCTCCAAGAGCGAATTCCTGGCCAACATGAGCCACGAGATCCGCACGCCGATGAATGCCATCCTCGGCATGTCGCACCTGGCACTGAAGACCGATCTGAACGTGCGCCAGCGTGGCTACATCCTCAACGTCGAGCGCTCGGCGCGCGCGCTGCTCGGGCTGATCAACGACATCCTCGACTTCTCCAAGATCGAGGCCGGCAAGCTCGACATGGAGAGCGTGTCGTTCGAGCTCGGTGGCGTGCTCGAGCATCTGGCCAACGCGATCGGGCTGCGCGCCGAGGAACGCGGTCTCGAGCTGCTGTACACGCTGGCGCCGGACCTGCCGACCACGCTGATCGGCGACCCGCTGCGGCTCGGCCAGGTGCTGCTGAACCTCGGCAGCAATGCGGTCAAGTTCACCGAACGCGGCGAGGTGAGAGTCAGTGTCGAGGTGGTCGAACGCAGCGGCGAGAGCGGGGTGTTGCGCTTTGGCGTGCACGATACCGGCCAAGGCATTGCGCCGGAACAACGCGAGCGCCTGTTCCAGTCGTTCGCGCAGGGCGACACCTCGATGGCGCGGCGCTTCGGCGGCACCGGGCTGGGCCTGGTGATCTGCCAGCGTCTGGTGGAACTGATGGGCGGCACGATCGGCGTCGACAGCGTGCCTGGCCAGGGCAGCCACTTCCATTTCACGGCCCGCTTCGGCCTTGGGCCGGAGGCTGCGCCCACCGAAGGGCCGGTGGAGAGCCTGGCGGGCGTGCGGCTGCTGATCGTCGACGACCATGCCGGTGCGCGTGCCGGGCTGCTCGAGATGGCGCGCGCGCTGAAGCTGCAGCCCGACAGCGCCTCTGGTGGAGAGCAGGCCTTGCAGCTTGCCGAGCAGGCGCTGGCGCGTGGGCAGCCCTACGAATTGGCGCTGCTGGATTGGAAGATGCCCGGCACGGACGGCGTGCAGTGCGCCCGTGCGCTCTCGCGTCTGGGCGGCGTGCGACCGCTGACGATCTTGATGACTGCCGCCATCGGCCGAGAGGATCTGCTGCAACGCGCCACCGAAGTGGGCCTGGAGGTGGGCGTCCTGGTCAAGCCGGTCACTCCGTCGGCGCTGTTCGACGCCTGCGCGACCGCGTTGGGCCGCGGCCTGGCACGCGAAAGCCGCGCGGCGCGCCGGCCGCGCAACGCCGAAGAACACACCTCCCGCCTGGCGGGCCGGCGTGTGCTGCTGGTCGAGGACAACCAGATCAATCAGGAACTCGCGGTCGACCTGCTCGCTGCCGTCGGCGCCCTCGTCGAGGTGGTCGACAACGGGCGCAAGGCGATCGATGCACTGGCGCGCGCGACGTTCGACGTCGTGCTGATGGACTGCCAGATGCCGGTGATGGACGGTTACGAAGCCACCCGCGAGATCCGCAGGGCCCCGCGCTGGGCTGCGCTGCCGATCATTGCGATGACGGCCAACGCCATGGCCGGCGACCGCGAGCGCACCTTGGCCGCGGGCATGAACGACCATATTGCCAAACCGATCGAGGTCGATGCCATGTTCGAAACCATCGCTCGCTGGCTTGCGCCGGCCGTGCTTCCCGACGCCCCTGCGGCCGCAGCGCCTGGCCCGGCCGCGAACGGCGACCCGCTGGCACGGCTGCAGCACGTCAACGTTCAGGCCGGCGTGGAGCGGCTGGCCAACAACGCCAAGCTCTATCTGCGCCTGCTTTTGAAGTACCGCGATTCGCAGGTCGGCGGCTTCGCAGCCGCTTTTTCGGCCGCCTGCGATGCGGGAGACGCCGAGCTGGCGCTGCGCCTGGCGCACGACCTGCGCTCGGTCGCGAACAGCCTCGGGGTCGACGGCGTTCGGCATGCCGCCGAGCCGCTGGAGATGGCTTGCCGGGCGGGCGCACCGCGCGCTGAACTCGACGCTCGGCTCGAAGCGGTGGTGCAACAGATCACCGATGTGATGCCCGAGCTTCAGGCGCTGGGGGCCGCGCCACCACGTTGATGGGGGAACACACCATGGCCACACGATCGCGTCGAATCTTCCTGTGCGGCACTGTTCTTCTTGCTGAAGCGACGGCGCTGTCCGGCTTGCTCAGCCGTGCTGCGCGGGCGCAGGCAGGCACTTGGCCGTCGCGGCCGATCCGCCTCGTCGTCGGTTATCCGGCGGGCGGGCTGACCGACATGATCGCGCGCAGTTACGGCGACGCCATCGGGCCGGCGCTTGGGCAGCCGGTGGTGGTCGAGAACCGTGCCGGTGCCGGCGGCATGCAGGCCGGCGGCGAGGTCGCGAAGGCGGCGCCCGACGGGCACACTTTCTGGGTCACGATCAGTGCGCCGATGAACCAGAACCGGGTCTACTACCGCAAACTGCCCTACGACCCCGACCGCGACTTCGTGCACGTTGCCGCTGTGCCGACGGGCCAGGTCGTGCTGGCGGTGCCGGCCGAGTCCGAGTTGCGCACGCTCGGCGGTCTGGCCGACATGGCGCGTCGGCGCCGCGTCACGCTGGGCAATTTCGGCGCCGGCACGTGGCCGCACATGGCGGCGGACCAGTTGGCCCGGCAGCACGGCTGGCAGGTTGAACCCGTGCCGTACAAGGGCGAGGCGCCGATGTGGCAAGACCTGGCCGGCGGCCAGATCGACGCCGCCGTCGGCAGCATCTTCGGCCTGACGCCGCTGCAGCAAAGCGGCCGGCTGCGGCCGATTGCGGTGCAGACGCGCACGCGCTCGGCCGCGCTGCCCGACGTGCCGACCTTCCATGAAAACGGCTACACCGACCCGGTGTTCGAGCTGCAGGGCTGGATCGGCGTTCTCGCCCCGGCCGGCACGGCGCCGGAGATCGTGCGGCGCTTCTCCGAGCTTTTCGTTCAGGCCGCGGCGGCGCCGCGTGTGCGCCAGTTGCACGAGCGCTTCGCGCTCGCCGGGCCGTGGGACGCATCCGAATTCGCGCGGCGCAACCGCGAAGAGTTGCCGGTCTGGCTGAAGCTCGCGCGCGATCTGCGCATCGAACTGGATTGAGGCCCGACACGCCGCACAGTCCGCGTGAGTAGTCTTGCCGACACCCACTTGCGCCGGGTTCTCGCCGCGATGGCGGGGCCCGCGGCGCGTCCGCGCGAGGACCAGACTGCGGCCGTGGCAGCGCTGGTCGAACAACAGGCCCGGGTGCTCGTGGTGCAGGCCACCGGGTGGGGCAAGTCGGCGGTTTACTGGGCCGCCACGTCGGCCCTGCGTGCCGAGGGCAAGGGGCCCACGCTGATCGTCTCGCCGCTGCTCGCGCTGATGCGCGACCAGGTGGCGGCGGCGGCGCAGGCCGGGCTGCGCGCGGCCACCGTCAACTCCACCAACCTCGATGATTGGGACGCGGTCTTCGACGACATCGCCGGCGACCGCCTGGACGTGCTGCTGGTCTCGCCCGAGCGGCTGGGTAATGCCGGTTTCGCGCGGCGCCTGCCCGGGCTGCTGGCCGCGACCGGGCTGGTGGTGATCGACGAGGCGCACTGCATCTCGGACTGGGGCTTCGACTTCCGCCCCGACTACCAGCGCCTGGCCAAGACGCTGCTGGGCATCGGCGCCGACACGCCCGTACTCGCCACCACCGCCACCGCCAACGGTCGCGTCACGCTGGACATCGCCCGCCAGTTGGGCCCGCAGACGCTGACCTTTCGCGGCTCGCTCGCCCGTTCGTCCTTGCGCCTGGCCGTGGTGCCGGGGCTCAAATCGCTCGAACGGTATGCCTGGGTCGGCGACGCGCTGGACGCGTTTGCCGGCTCCGGCATCGTCTACGCCCTGACGGTGGCCGAGACCGAACGGCTGGCGGGCTTCCTGCGCTCCTGCGGATTCGAGGTGGCGGCCTACCACGGGGGATTGGACACGGCCGTGCGTCAGGGCGTTGAGGATGCCTTGCGCCGCAATGCGCTGAAGGCCGTGGTGGCCACGTCGGCGCTGGGCATGGGCTACGACAAGCCCGACCTCGCGTTTTGCATCCACGTCGGCTCGCCGGCCTCGCCGGTGGCCTACTACCAGCAGGTGGGCCGCGCGGGCCGTGCGCTGGATGAAGCGGTGGCGGTGCTGCTGCCCGCCGAGACCGACGAACAGATCTGGGCCTACTTCGCGACCGCGGGCGTGCCTGACGAACAGCGCGTGGGCAAGATTCTCGGCGCGCTGGCCGAGCGACCGCAGACCCTGGTGGAGCTGGAAAATGCCACCACGATCCGGCGCGGGCGGCTCGAAGGCCTGCTGAAGATCCTGGCCGTGGAAGAGGTGGTGCAGCGCGAGGGCACGGCCTGGGCGCTCACCGGCAATGTGTGGACCTTTGATGCGGAGCGCTGGCACGCGCTGGCGCAGGTGCGCGAGCGCGAGGCTGGCCTGATGCGCGCGTTCGCCGCCGGCAAGGGCTGCCTGATGCGCTTCCTGCAAACCGCGCTTGACGACCCCGAGCCGAGCGACTGCGGGCGTTGCAGCGTGTGCACCGGCCGGCTGCCCGGCCCCGGTGCGCGGCCCGGCGCGCCGCGGATCGAAGCGGCGCGTGTGTTTGCCCGCGGGCAGGACGTGATCCTCGAGCCGCGCAAGCTGTGGCCGGCAGGAGGTGCCGGCAAGGGACGCCAGGGTCGCAAGGGAAAGATCGTCGGTTGCAGCGAAGGCCGCGCCCTGGCCTTTGCCGACGATCCTGGCTGGGCTGAGGCGCTGGTTCCGCTGTTCGTCACGCCAGACGGTCCTGCGCTGCAGCAGGTGCTGGACGGCGTGGTCGGCCTGCTGGGCCGCTGGCGGGGCGATTGGGGTGCCCGGCCGGTGGCCGTGGTGCCGATGCCGTCGGCGCTGCACCCGCGGCTGGTGCATTCGGTGGCGGCGCACGTGGCGTCGGTGGGCCGCTTGCCGCTGGTCGATGCGCTGCGCCTGGCCGGGCCGACGCCGGGCGACGACCTGCCTTCGGGCGCAAAGGTGGCGGCGCTGCTCGAGGCCCTGGTGCTGCGGCCCGAGGTGGCGGTGCCGGCCGGGCCGCTGCTGCTGATCGACGCCCGCTGCCGCAGCGGCTGGTCGTTGACCGTGGCGGCCGCGCTGCTGCGCGAGGCCGGCGCCGCTGCGGTGCTGCCGCTGGTGCTGCATCAGCTGCCTTGATGCGGCCCAGCGGCCCGGCGGCCCGGAGGACGGCGACCCGCTCGCCGTCCTGCAGGCAAACGAGAGGGGTTTCGGTCCGGATGTCGGCGTTGGGCAGGCGCGGCCGGCCACCCAGCGCGCTCAAGGCAAAATGCCGGCGCGCAAGGTGCGCGGTGGATGGGGGTGGCATGCGGATGGTCTTCGGGGTGCTGAGCTTGCTGGTGGTGCTGGCCATCGTCGGCTTGCTGGGCAAGAAGGCGCTTCAGCCATTGCAAGTGCGCGGCGCGTCCGACGCCGCCAGCGCCGGCGTGCCGGCCCTCGCGGGCACGCTCGCACAACCATCGCGGCAACTCCAGAACCAGGTGAAGGACGACGTGAACAAGCTGATGCAACAGGCGCCGGCGCGCGCGGAGCCGGCGCAATGAGTGCACCGGCTGGGGCGTTCGAAAGCAGCGCGGCCGTGCAAGCGGTGCTTGCCGCGCTGGTGGTCAAGGACGGCGTGATGCTGGGTGGCCTGGCCGCACAACCCCAGGCGGTGGCGCTGGGCCTGGCCTGGTGCGCGCTGGCGCCCGACCTGGCGCTGCGCGAGGCCGACGTCAACGCGGCGTTGAAGCGCTGCCTTGCCGAGGAGGGCAGTTTTCTGGACGTCGATCACGTCGAATTGCGGCGCTGGCTGGTGGATGCAGGCTGGCTGGCGCGTGACGGATTCGGGCGCGAGTATCGGCGGGTGGCGCTGGCTGACTTGCCAGCCCGCAGCGCCGCGATCGGCGCGGCGCTGCAGGCGCTGGACCCACCAGCTTGGGTCGCTGGCGTGCGCGCTGCCGAAGCCGCCCAGCGCGATGCCCGCCGCCTGGCCTGGGAAGCGCGCCAGGCCGGCGCCGGCAAGGAACCGGCGTGAAAGACGCCAGCGTGCAAAGCAACGCGGGCAACGCGGGCCACGCGAGCGACGCGCGTGCTCTGCAGGACCAAGCCGGCATGCGCCTCGCGCTTGACCAGGCGCACAACGCCTGGCTGGTCGGCGAAGTGCCGGTCGGCGCGGTGATCGTGCGCGACACGCCCACCGGCCGCCAGGTGCTGGCCACCGGCTACAACCGCCCAATCACGCAGCACGACCCGACTGCGCACGCCGAGATCGTGGCCTTGCGCCACGCTGCCAGCCTGCTCGGCAACTACCGCCTGCCCGAGTGCGAGCTGTACGTGACCCTGGAGCCGTGCGCGATGTGCGCGATGGCGCTGCTGCACGCACGCTTCAAGCGCGTGGTGTTCGGCGCCGCCGACCCGAAGACCGGCGCGGCCGGTTCGGTGTTGAACCTGTTCGCGCAGCCACTGCTGAACCACCACACCGAACTGGTCGGCGGCGTTTCGGCCGACGCCTGCGGGCAGGTGCTGCGCGACTTCTTTGCCGAGCGGCGCGAGCGGTACCGGCAGCGCCACCTGTCCACCGACGCTGCACCCGGGACTGCGGCTTCGGCAGACTCCGCCCCGGCCATCCCGGCCGGCGAAGCGACCGAACTCGAGCTGCCGCACGAGCCGACCTGAGCCCACCATGACCTTGCTGACCCTCTTCACACCGGCTGGTGTGCTGGCCCAGGCCGCACCGTTGCGGCTCGCTGCCAAGCGCTTGAAGGCGATGGGCTTCGACGTGCAGATCGACGAAGACGCGCTGCGCAAGCACCAGCGTTTCGGCGGCGACGACGAGACGCGTCTGGCCGCCATTCACCGCGTGGCGCGCGCCGCGCCGAGCATCGCGATGGCCACGCGCGGCGGTTACGGCCTCACGCGGCTGCTCGACCGCATCGATTGGAAGCTGATCGCGCGCAGCATCGAGCGCGGCACCCGCTGGGTCGGGCACAGCGACCTGACCGCTCTGCAGCTCGGCCTGCTGGCGCACGTGGACGCGCCTGCGCAGGGCCTCACCTGGGCCGGGCCAATGGCCTGTTTCGACTTCGGCCGTGAAGCACCCGAGCATGGCGAGAAGCGCATCGACGCGGTTGACGAGATCACCCGCGACGTGTTCGTCGAGGCGATGAGCGGCGCGCTCGAAGCGGTGGGCTTTCGCACCGAGGCCGGTTTCGACGGCTTGCTCGCCAAGGGCAGCTTGTGGGGCGGCAACCTGTGCATGATCAGCTCGCTGCTCGGCACGCCGCACTTCCCGCGCATCAAAGGCGGCGTGCTGTTCCTCGAAGACGTGAACGAGCACCCCTACCGCATCGAACGCTCCCTGCTGCAATTGCACCAGGCGGGCGTGCTGGCCGATCAGAAGGCGGTGCTTCTGGGCGCGTTCAATGCCTACAAGAAGTCGCCGCTGGACCGTGGCTACACCCTCAAGAGCGCGGTCGAGCACCTGCGCTCGGTCTGCAAGACGCCCATCCTCACCGGCCTGCCTTTCGGCCATGTGCCGACCAAGCTGTGTTTGCCGGTCGGTGCGCGCGTGACCTTGGCGGTGCAGGGGCGCGACGTGTTGATGGGCTGGGCTGACGACCATCACGACCACCATCACTGAACACCGCATCCTCCGAGACTCCCGAGTTCCCGACCCTTCATGAGCACTGAACCCGATCTGTTCGATCCCCCGCCGCCGCCACCACCGCCACCGCCTCCGTCCCCGCCACCCTCGTCGGACGACGCGATCACGCTGGCGCATTACGCCGAGCGCGCCTACCTGGAATACGCGCTCAGCGTCGTGAAGGGCCGCGCCCTGCCCGATGTGTGCGACGGCCAGAAGCCGGTGCAGCGGCGCATCCTCTATTCGATGGAGCGCATGGGGCTGAGTTATTCCGGCACCACCGGCGCCCGGCCCGTCAAGAGCGCGCGCGTGGTGGGCGACGTGCTAGGCCGCTTTCACCCGCACGGCGACCAGGCCGCCTACGACGCGCTGGTGCGCATGGCGCAAGACTTCTCGCAGCGCTACCCGCTGATCGACGGCCAGGGCAACTTCGGCTCGCGCGACGGCGACGGTGCCGCGGCGATGCGCTACACCGAAGCGCGCCTGGCGCCGATCACGCGGCTGCTGCTGGACGAGATCGACGAAGGCACGGTCGATTTCATTCCCAACTACGACGGTTCGACGCAGGAGCCGAAGCAGTTGCCCGGGCGCCTGCCCTTCGTGCTGCTCAACGGCGCGAGCGGCATTGCGGTGGGGCTGGCCACCGAAGTGCCGTCGCACAACCTGCGCGAGGTCGCTGCGGCCGCGGTGGCGCTGCTGAAGAACGACAAACTTTCCTCCAATGAACTCGCCATGCTGATCCCAGGGCCTGACTACCCGGGCGGGGGCCAGATCATCAGCAGCGCTGAGGACATTCGCGCCGCGTACGCCAGTGGCCGCGGCAGCCTGAAGGTGCGCGCGCGCTGGAAGATCGAAGACCTGGCCCGCGGCCAATGGAACCTGGTGGTCACCGAACTGCCGCCCGGCACCAGCACGCAGAAGGTGCTGGAAGAGATCGAGGAGCTGACCAACCCGAAGGTCAAGGCCGGCAAGAAGGCGCTGAGCACCGAACAGGTGCTGCTCAAGACCACCGTGCTCGGGGTGCTCGACGCGGTGCGCGACGAGTCGAACAAGGACGCGTTGGTGCGCCTGGTGTTCGAGCCCAAGACGAGCCGCATCGACCAGCACGAACTCATCACCACGCTGCTGGCGCACACCAGCCTGGAAAGCTCGGCACCGATCAACCTGACGATGATCGGCGCCGACGGCCGGCCCACGCAGAAGGGCCTGCGCCAGATTCTGGCCGAGTGGCTGCAGTTCCGCATGGCCACGGTGCAGCGGCGTTCGCAGCACCGGCTGAACAAGGTGCTGGACCGCATCCACGTGCTCGAAGGCCGGCAGCTGGTGCTGCTCAACATCGACGAGGTGATCCGCATCATCCGTGCGGCCGACGAGCCGAAGCCGGCGCTGATCGCACGCTTCAAGCTCAGCGACCGGCAGGCCGAGGACATTCAGGAAATCCGGCTGCGCCAGCTGGCGCGGCTGGAGGCGATCAAGATCGAGCAGGAGCTGAAGGAGCTGCGCGGCGAGCAGGGCAAGCTGGAGGACATTCTGAACAGCCCGGCCACCCTGAAGCGCACCGTCATCAAGGAGATCGAGGCCGACGCCAAACAGCACGGCGACGAGCGTCGCACCTTGATCCAGGAGGAGAAGAAGTCGGTTGCCGAAGTGAAGGTGGTCGACGAGCCGGTCACCGTGGTCGTCAGCATGAAGGGCTGGGTGCGTGCGCTCAAGGGCCACGAGATCGACTCCGCGACCCTGGCGTTCAAGGCCGGCGATTCGCTGTACGGCACCTTCCAGTGCCGCAGCGTCGATGCGTTGCTGGTGTTCGGCTCGAACGGGCGTGTGTATTCCACCGGCGTCGGCCTGCTGCCCGGCGGGCGCGGCGACGGCCAGCCGATCACCAGCCTGATCGACCTGGAGTCGGGCACCCAGGTCGTGCACTACCTCGCCGGCCCGGCGCCGCAGACCGTGCTGCTGGCCGGCACTGGCGGCTTCGGCTTGCTGGCGCGTGTGGGCGACCTGGTGTCGCGCCAGAAGGGCGGCAAGGCCTTCCTGAGCCTGGAAGCCGACGAGAAGCCGCTGCCGCCGAGCGTGGCCGATGCGTCGCAACGCGTCGCGTGCCTGACCCTGGCGGGCCGGCTGCTGGTGTTCGGCATCGACGAGCTCAAGCTGCAAGCCAACGGCGGGCGCGGGCTGACCTTGATCGACCTCGACCCGAAGGACGCGCTCGTCAGCGTCGCCGCGTTCGGCCAGGTGCTGCAGGTGCTGGGCACCGGCCGCGGCGGCAAGCCGAAGGACGAGCTGCTCAAGGGCGCTGCGCTGACGCCGTACGTGGGCAAGCGCGCGCGCAAGGGCAGGGCGCAGGACGTGATGCAGAAGGCCATGCGGGTGGTGAGGGCGGGTTGATGGCGCCTGCGTCTGGATAGTTATATCTATGACGTATATACTTCATTCTCGTGTGACTCTGGGAGTGCTTGAATGAGTTTCGCCAAGATATTCACCCATGGCGGCAGCCAGGCCGTGCGCCTGCCCAAGGAGTTCCGTTTCGAAGGCACGGAAGTGAACGTGCGCCGGGTTGGCAACGACGTGGTGCTCAGCGCCCGCGCGCCGGCCAGTGCGCAGGCGCTCATCGACGCGCTGTCGGCGTTCGAGCCCGGCGTGTCGTTGCAGCGCGAGCAGCCGGCGACGCAAGAACGTGCTGACATTGCGCCGAGGCGCTGATGCGGTACATGCTGGACACCGACACCTGCATCTACACGATCAACAATCGCCCGCCGTCGGTGCTGAAAGCCTTTCGCGAACACGAAAGCGCCGGCCTGGGCATTTCGTCGGTGACGGCGGCGGAGTTGTTCTTCGGCGTGGCGCGCACGGGTTCGCAGCGCAACCTTGACGCGCTGAGGCGCTTTTTGTCCGCACTCGAGATTGCCGACTTCGACGCCGGCGCCGCCGAGGTCAGCGGGTCATTGCGGTCCTGGTTGGCCGGGCAAGGCACACCCATCGGACCCTACGACACCTTGATCGCCGCCCACGCGCAGGCGCTCGGCGTCACGCTCGTGACCAACAACACGCGTGAGTTCGAGCGCGTGCCCGGCCTGCGAATCGAAAACTGGGCATCGGGCGAGTAGTTCAACCTTCCTCCGGGATCGATCCATGTCCGACCACCCCATCCTGCAGATCAAACCCCTCGGCTTCCCCTGGGAGACGATCGACCCGTTCCTGTTCTGCGTCTACCACGACGACGCCTACCCGAAAGGCAACGGCCGCTTCGGGCCCGACGCATCGCTCGCCGGGCGCGACCTGGGGCAGGACTTCGCCGGCAAGGACGGCTGGCGCATGTTCCACGGCATGAGCGTGCCCGGCTTTCCGTCGCACCCGCACCGCGGCTTCGAGACGGTGACGATCGTGCGCAAGGGGCTGATCGACCATTCCGACTCGCTCGGCGCGACAGCGCGATTCGGTGGCGGCGACGTGCAGTGGCTCACCGCCGGGCGCGGCATCGTGCACGCCGAGATGTTCCCACTGCTCGACACGGCCGCGCCCAACCCGCTCGAGCTGTTCCAGATCTGGCTCAACCTGCCGGCGCGCAGCAAGATGGCCGAGCCGCATTTCACGATGTTCTGGTCGCAGGACATTCCGCATCACGTGGC
>JANOQS010000552.1:0-5947 GCA_031414975.1 Methylibium sp.
CACCGCCGTTCGCCCGCCCGGCACGCCCCCGGCGGCGCGCAAGCGCAAGCCCGCCACGACCCTTTCCGACCATCCTCAGGAGTAAACCCGCCATGGCCCAGTACACCCCGCCCTTGCGCGACATGCAGTTCGTGTTGCACGCGTTGTTCCATGTGACCGACGAGTTCAAGGGCATGCCCAAGCATGCCGAGGTCGACGTCGACACCGTCAACGCCGTGCTCGAAGAGGGCGGCAAGTTCGCCGCCGAGGTGCTGTTCCCGCTCAACCAGAGCGGCGACGCCGAAGGCTGCACGCTCGACAAGACCAGCCGCGCCGTCAGCGCGCCAAAGGGCTTCAGCGCCGCGTACGCGCAGTACGTCGAAGGCGGCTGGGCGGCACTGAGCTGCGACCCCGAGTACGGCGGCCAGGGCCTGCCGATCACGATCAACCAGTGCTTCTTCGAGATGATGAACAGCGCCAACCAGGCCTGGACCATGTACCCCGGCCTGACGCACGGCGCGTACGAATGCCTGCATACGCACGGCACCCCCGAGCAGAAGGCCACCTACCTGCCCAAGCTGACCAGCGGCCAGTGGATGGGCACGATGTGCCTGACCGAAGCGCATTGCGGCACCGACCTCGGCATGTTGCGCAGCAAGGCCGAACCCCAAGCGGATGGCAGCTACCGTATCAACGGCTCGAAGATCTTCATCAGCTCGGGCGACAACGACCTGGCCGAGAACATCGTGCACCTGGTGCTCGCGCGCCTGCCGGATGCGCCGGTGGGCTCCAAAGGCATCTCGCTGTTCGTGGTGCCCAAGTTCCTGCCGAAGACAGATGCCAAAGGCGAGGTCACGAAGGGCGAGCGCAACGGCATCTTCTGCACCGGCCTCGAACACAAGATGGGCATCCACGGCAACGCCACCTGCCAGATGAGCCTGGAAAACGCCACCGGCTGGCTGGTGGGCCAACCGCACCGCGGGCTGGCGGCGATGTTCGTGATGATGAACGCGGCGCGCCTGGGCGTGGGCAACCAGGGCCTGGGGCTGACCGAAGTGGCCTACCAGAATGCCGTGGCCTATGCGAAAGACCGCATCCAGATGCGTTCGCTGTCCGGCCCGAAGGCGCCGAGCCAGCCAGCCGACCCGATCATCGTGCACCCCGATGTGCGCAAGATGCTGCTGACCGCGCGCGCCTATGCCGAGGGCGGCCGCGCACTGGCGATCTACATCGCGATGCTGATCGACCGCGAGCTGTCGTCCGACGATGAAAACGTGCGCAAGGACGCCGCCGATCAGGTGGCGCTGCTCACGCCCATCGTCAAGGCCTTTCTGACCGACAACGCCTGGCTCGCCACCTCGCATTGCATGCAGGTGTTCGGCGGGCACGGCTACATCAAGGAGTCGGGCATGGAACAGTACGTGCGCGACGCCCGCATCAACATGATCTACGAGGGCACGAACACGATCCAGTCGCTCGACCTGCTGGGCCGCAAGGTGCTGGGCGACAACGGCGCGCGCTTCAAGAAGTTCGGCAAGCTGATCAGCGACTTCATCGAGGAAGAAGGCACGAACGAGGCGATGCAGGAGTTCGTCAACCCGCTCGCCGACCTGGGCGACAAGGTGACCAAGCTGACCACCGAACTCGGCATGAAGGCCTTCAAGAACCCCGACGAGGTGGGTGCCGCCGCGGTGGACTACCTGCGCGTGTGCGGCCACCTGGTGTTCGCCTACTTCTGGGCCCGCATGGCCAAGGTGGCGCTCGAAAAGCAGGCCAATGCCGCCACCGGCGCCGACCCGTTCTACAAGGCCAAGCTCGGCACCGCGCGCTTCTACTTCGCCAAGCTGCTGCCCGAGACCGCCTCGCTGATCCGCACCGCGCGTGCCGGTGCGGCGCCGATGATGGACATGGAAGAGGCCTTGTTCTAAGGTCGGCCGCTTTTGCAGAACCCACGGAGATGAACCCCATGAGCGCAACAAGAAGCCTTCTCGCCACGCTGAGCCTGGCCCTGCTGGCCAGCGTCGCACACGCCCAGGCCACACCGGCCGGCGTGTGGAAGACGATCGACGACGAGACCAAGAAAGAGAAGTCACTGATCCGCCTGACCGACAGCGGCGGCGTGATCACCGGCAAGCTCGAGAAGTTTCTCGACCCCGATACCAAGGCCGACGTGGTGTGCGACAAGTGCACCGACGACCGCAAGGACAAGCCCATCATGGGCATGACCCTGGTGCGCAACGCCAAGCAGGCGGCCGACAACAAGGAGGTCTGGGAGGGCGGCGACATCCTCGACCCGAACAACGGCAAGGTCTACAAGCTGCGCCTGAAGCCGCTGGACGGCGGCAAGACGATGGAGGTGCGCGGCTACATCGGCCCGTTCTTCCGCAACCAGACGTGGATCCGCGTCGAATAGGTCGACGCCGCTTCCGCACTGCCAAACAAGGAATCTCCATGAATCGTTTCACCGTCCGCAAGGTCGCTGTGCTCGGCGCCGGCGTCATGGGCGCGCAGATCGCCGCCCACCTGGTCAACTGCAAGGTGCCGGTCGTGCTGTTCGACCTGCCTGCCAAAGAAGGGCTGAAGAACGGCATCGTCACCAAGGCCGTCGACGGGCTGAAGAAGCTGAAGCCGGCGCCGCTTGGCGTCCCCGAAGACGCCGCGCTGATCCAGCAGGCGAACTACGAAGAGCACCTCGACCTGCTGAAGGACTGCGACCTGGTGATCGAGGCGATCGCCGAGCGCATGGACTGGAAGCTCGACCTGTACAAGCGCATCGCGCCGGCCTTGGCGCCGCACGCCATCGTCGCGTCGAACACCTCGGGGCTGAGCATCACCAAGTTGTCCGAGGTGCTGCCCGAGGAGATCAAGCCGCGCTTTTGCGGCATCCACTTCTTCAACCCGCCGCGCTACATGGCGCTGGTGGAGCTGATCAACACGCCGACGACCAAGCCGGAGATCCTCGACCAGCTCGAAGCTTTCGTCACCACCGCGTTGGGCAAGAGCGTGGTGCGGGCGATGGACACGCCCAACTTCATCGCCAACCGCGTCGGCATTGCCGGCATGCTGGCGACGATCAAGGAAGCCGAGAACTTCGGCCTGAGCTACGACGTGGTCGACGACCTGACCGGCAAGAAGCTCGGCCGCGCCAGCAGCGGCACCTTCCGCACCGCCGACGTGGTGGGGCTGGACACGATGGCGCACGTCATCAAGACGCTTCAAGACAATCTGGCGGCCGATCCCTTTTTCCCGAGCTACGCCACACCGCCGGTGCTGGCCAAGCTGATCGAACAAGGTGCGCTGGGCCAGAAGACCGGCGCCGGTTTCTACAAGAAGGTCGGCAAGGACATCCTTCGCCTCGACCCCGCAACCGCCGACTACGTCCCCGGCGGCGGCAAGGCCGACGAGATCGTCGCCCGCATGCTGAAGAAGCCCGCGCCCGAGCGGCTGAAGCTGCTGCGCGAATCGAAGAACCCGCAGGCGCAGTTCCTGTGGGCGATCCTGCGCGACAGCTTCCACTACTGCGCGGTGCATCTGGCCGACATTGCCGAGAGCGCGCGCGAGATCGATTTCGCGATGCGCTGGGGCTTCGGCAGCAACCAGGGCCCGTTCGAGCTGTGGCAGGAGGCCGGCTGGAAGCAGGTGGCCGGCTGGGTGAAGGAAGACATCGAGGCTGGCAAGGCGCTCAGCGCCGCGCCGCTGCCGGGCTGGGTGTTCGAGGGGCCGGTCGCCGACAAGGGTGGTGTGCACACACCGGAGGGTTCGTGGAGCCCGTCGAAGAATGGATTCGTTGCGCAGAGCAGCTTGCCGGTCTACCAGCGCCAGCACTTCCGCGAGGCGGTGTTCGGCGCCGGCGCGGTGGCTCCGCTGAAGTCGGGCACCGAGGTGTTCAAGAACGACGAAGTGCGCGTGTGGACCTTGGACGGTGAGGTGCTGATCCTGAGCATCACCGCCAAGCTGCACCTGATCGGCCAGGGCGTGATCGACGGCCTGGCCAAGGCGGTGACCTTGGCCGAGAGTGGTTACAAGGGCCTGGTGATCTGGTCGCCGGACGACGTGTTCTCGGCCGGCGCCAACCTCGAATCGATGATGCCGGTGTTCATGAAGAGCGGCGGGAAAGGCATCCTGCCCGAGGTCAAGAAACTGCAGGACGCGATGCTGGGGCTGCGTTATGCCAACGTGCCGGTGGTCGCTGCGATCCGCGGCATCGCGCTGGGCGGTGGCTGCGAGATTGCGGTGCACGCCGCGCGGCGCGTGGCCGCGATGGAAAGTTACATGGGCCTGGTGGAGGTCGGCGTCGGGCTGATTCCGGCCGGCGGAGGCCTGGCCTACATCGCGCGGCGCGCGGCCGAGATGGCGAGCGCCGGTAATGCGAACGCCGACATCATGAAGTTCGCGACCGATGGCTTCACCAACGCCGCGATGGCCAAGGTCGGCACCAGCGCGATCGAGTCGCGCCGTCTGGGCTACCTGCTGTGGAGCGACGTGATCGTGCCGCACAAGGACGAACTGCTGTTCGTCGCCACGCAGCAGGCCAAGGCGATGTTCGACAGCGGCTACCGCGCCCCGGCGCGTGCGCCGTTTCCGGTGGCCGGGCGCAATGCGATATCGACCATCAAAGGCCAGCTCGCCAACATGCGCGACGGCGGCTTCATCAGCACGCACGACTTCCACGTCAGCGCACTGATCGCCGAGGTGATCTGCGGCGGTGATGTGGATGCCGGCTCGCTGGTCACCGAGGAGTACCTGATGACCCTGGAGCGCAAGCACTTCTGCGGCCTGCTCGACAACCCGAAGTCTCAAGAGCGAATCATGGGCATGCTGCAGACCGGCAAGCCGGTTCGCAACTGAACGGCGACGAAGGAGAAATCACATGAGCAAACAAGTTCAAGACGCCTACATCGTTGCCGCCACCCGCACGCCCATTGGCAAGTCCGGGCGCGGGTATTTCAGGAACACGCGGCCGGACGATCTGCTCGTCGCGGCGGTGCGCAGCGCGCTGGCGCAGGTGCCGACCTTGGACCCGGCGGCGATCGAGGACGCCATCATCGGCTGCTCGTTCCCCGAGGGCGAGCAAGGCATGAACATGGCGCGCGTGGCGATGGTGCTGGCCGGGCTGCCGCATTCGGTGGGCGGTGTCACCGTCAACCGCTTCTGCGCGTCGGGCCTGACGGCGCTGCAGATGGCGGCCGACCGCATCCGCATCGGCGAGGCCGACGTGATGATTGCCGGCGGCGCCGAGTCGATGAGCATGGTGCCGATGGGCGGCAACAAGCCTTCCTTCAACCCCGAGGTGTTCGCGCGCGACGAGAACGTCGGCATCGCCTATGGCATGGGGCTGACGGCCGAGAAGGTGGCGGCGCAGTGGAAGGTCAGCCGCGAGGCGCAGGACCAGTTCGCGCTGGCCTCGCACCAGAAGGCGCTCAAAGCGATGGCGGCGGGCGAGTTCACGGCCGAGATGACGCCGATCGACATCATCGACCGCTTCCCGAACCTGCTCACCGGCGAAGTGGGCACGAAGACGCGCACCGTCAAGCTCGACGAAGGCGCGCGCCCCGACACCTCGCTCGAAGGCCTGGCCAAGCTCAAGCCGGTGTTCGCCGCCAAGGGCAGCGTGACGGCCGGCAACAGCTCGCAGACCAGCGACGGCGCCGGTGCGCTGATCCTTGCGTCCGAGAAAGCCGTCAAGCAGTTCGGCCTGAAGCCGCTCGCACGCTTCGTCAGCTTTGCCGCGCGCGGCGTGGCGCCCGAGATCATGGGCATCGGCCCGATCGAGGCGATTCCCGCGGCTTTGCGCTACGCCGGGCTCAAGGTCGACGACCTGGGCTGGATCGAGCTGAACGAAGCCTTCGCCGCGCAGGCGCTGGCGGTGATCAATACCGTCGGTCTCGATGCAACGAAGGTCAACCCGATGGGCGGCGCGATCGCGCTCGGCCACCCGCTGGGTGCCACCGGCGCGATCCGCGCCGCG
>JANOQS010000553.1:0-2352 GCA_031414975.1 Methylibium sp.
GCGCTCATTTCAGCACCACCCGCGGATCGGCCATCTTGTAGAGCACGTCGGTCGCGAGGTTCACGAACATCGTGATCACCGCGATGTAGATCGTCACCGCCTGGATGACCGGATAGTCGCTGCGGTTCACCGCCAGCAGCACCTCGCGCCCCAGCCCCGGGATGGAGAAAAACGTCTCGATCAGGAACGAGCCGACGAAGATGCCCGGCAGCGCCACCGCCACGTTGGTCAGGATCGGGATCAGCGCGTTGCGCAGCACATGCTTCATCAGGATGGTCTGCTCGGTCAGGCCCTTGGCACGTGCGGTGCGCACGTAGTCTTGCCCGATCTCGTCGAGGAAGAAGGTGCGGTACAGGCGCATCTGCGGCGCCAGCCCCACCAGCACCGCCAGCAGCACCGGCAACGGCGTGTAGACCGCGAGATTGGTCCACACGCTGTCGCTCCAGCCCTGCACCGGGAACCAGCCAAGCTGGAACGCGAACACGTACTGGCCGACGATCACGTAGACCAGGAACGAGATCGACAGCGCCACCGTGCTGAGCACCATGATGCTGCGGTCGGTCAGCGAGCCGCGCACGTAGGCCACGGCCATCGCGAAGGGGATGGCCAGCAGCACGTCGAGCAGCAGGATCGGCACCATCACCGTCAAGGTGGCCGGCAGCCGCGTGATGAACAGGTTGGCGACCGACTCGTTGGTGGCCCAGCTCTTGCCCCATTCGAAGGTGACGATCTGCTTGAAGAAAATCGCCAGCTGTTCCCAGACCGGCTTGTTCAGCCCGAGCTGGTCGCGGATGACCTGGATCTGTTCGGGCGTGGCGTTCAGCCCGCCGAGAATTTCAGCCGGGTCGCCGCCAAAGTACTTGAACAGGAAGAACACCAGCAGCACCACCCCGATCAAGGTCGGAATCATTTGCCACAGGCGGCGGATCAGGTAGGCGGCCATAGGGATAGTCGCAGCGGCACGGTGGGGTGGATCGAATTGGCCCCGAGTCTACGCGGCGAACAGCGCAGACTCTAGACTTCGGGTTTTTGGCGGGGTGCCCCGACGATGGCCCGACTGACAAGCGAAATGATGACGCGGCGTGGCCGGCTGGCGGCCTGCGTGCTTGCCGGCGTGGGCCTGGTTCTGGGCTTGCTGGTGCCGGCCCAAGCCGCCGACGAACGCGCCGCGCCGCAGTCTGGCGCCGCGCCGAAGGTGCTGCGCTTCGCCTTCCCGATTGCCGAGACCGGCTTCGACCCGGCGCAGATCAGCGACCTGTACTCGCGCACCGTCACGGCCGGCATCTTCGAGGCGCCGCTGGGCTTCGACTTCCTGGCGCGGCCGTTCCGCATGAAGCCGATCCTGCTCGCGGCCATGCCCGAGATCTCGGCCGACTACAAGCGCTTCACCTTCCGCATCAAGCCGGGCATCTACTTCGCCGACGACCCGGCCTTCAAGGGCGTGCGCAAGGAGCTGACGGCGCAGGACTACGTCTACACGCTCAAGCGCCACTACGACCCCAAGTTCAAGAGCCCCAACCTGTACCGGCTCGAGAACGCCAAGATCGTCGGCCTGAGTGAAGTGCGCAAAAAGGCGATGGATGCCAAGCAGCCCTTCCCCTACGACACCGAGGTCGAAGGCCTGCGGGCGCTCGACCGCTACAGCTTCCAGATCACCTTGGCCGAACCGTCGCCGCGCTTCCATCAGAGCGAGCTGACGGACGCCGGCGCCTTTGGCGTGATGGCGCGCGAGGTGGTCGAGTTCTACGGCGACAAGATCATGGAACACCCGGTGGGCACCGGCCCGTTCCGGCTCGGCGAGTGGCGGCGCAGCTCGCGCATCGTGCTCGAGCGCAACCCCGGCTACCGCGAGACGTACTACGACGAGCAGCCGCCCGCCGACGACCCGCGCTCGCAGGCGATCGCCAAGGCGCTCAAGGGCCGGCGCATGCCGATGCTCGACCGCGTCGAGATCGCGATCATCGAAGAAGCACAGCCGCGCTGGTTGTCGTTCCTGAACGCGCAGCTCGACTACCTGGCCGTGCCGAACGAGTTTGCCGACCTGGCCGCGCCGAACGGAAAGATCGCGCCGCACCTGGCGCGCAAGGGCATCCAGCTCGACCAGTCGCCGCTGGTGGACGTGCTGCTGGCTTCGCTGTTCAACCACGAGAACCCGGTCGTCGGCGGCTACACGCCCGACAAGGTCGCGCTGCGGCGCGCCATCTCGCTGGCCTACAACAGCGCCGAGGCGATCCGGCTGGTCTACAAGGGCCTGGCGATCCAGGGCCAGGGGCCGATTGCGCCGCTCAGCTTCGGCTACGACCCGGCCTTCAAGTCCGAGATGGGCGACTTCGACGTGGCGCGCGCCAAGGC
>JANOQS010000554.1:0-9917 GCA_031414975.1 Methylibium sp.
TGTCCAGCGCCATCGCTGTTGTCACGGTCATTTGCCCCGGTTCCTGCGGCGTGCGCCCCAGGCCAGAGTCTTGTTGTGCACGCCCGTTGGCGGGGCGCGGATGGCGCTTCGATGGCAGCGCATCTCTTTCGTAGTCCACTCTGAGCTGTTCATGTTCTTCCCCCTGTCGTTCTTGTTCAGAAGTTCCCGAGAAACCAGTCCTTCACGCGCCCGAACAGGGTCTGCACCGACCCCGCCTGCTGCGCCGCGCGCAGCCCGCGTGCGCGCCCGATGCGCGCTTCTTCCAGCAAGCCCATCACGGTGGCCGAACGCGGGTTGGACACCATGTCGAACAGCGCGCCGTGGTAGGTCGGGTTGCCGCGCCGCACGGGCTTGAGGAAGATGTCTTCGCCCAGCTCCACCATGCCCGGCATCACCGCCGCGCCGCCGGTGATCACGATGCCCGACGACAGCAACTCCTCGTAGCCGCTCTCGCGGATCACCTGGTGCACCAGCGAATAGATCTCTTCGACCCGCGGCTCGATCACGCCGGCCAGCGCCTGGCGGCTCAGCATGCGCGGCGCGCGGTCGCCCAGGCCCGGCACCTCGAGCTGTTCGCTCGGGTCGGCCAGCAACTGCTTGGCCACGCCGAATTCGATCTTGATGCCCTCGGCGTCCTTGGTCGGCGTGCGCAGCGCCATCGCGATGTCGCTGGTGATCAGGTCGCCGGCGATCGGAATCACCGCGGTGTGGCGAATCGCGCCGTCGGTGAAGATCGCCACGTCGGTCGTGCCGGCGCCGATGTCCACCAACGCCACGCCCAGGTCTTTCTCGTCGGCGGTCAGCACCGAATGGCTGCTGGCACTCGGGTTCAGCACCAGCTGGTCCACCTCGAGCCCGCAGCGGCGCACGCACTTGACGATGTTCTCGGCCGCACTCTGCGCCCCGGTCACGATGTGCACCTTGACCTCGAGCCGCCCGCCGCTCATGCCGATCGGCTCTTTCACCTCGTGGCCGTCGATCACGAACTCCTGCGGCTCCACCAGCAGCAGCCGCTGGTCGTTCGGGATGTTGATGGCCTTGGCCGTCTCGACCACGCGCGCCACGTCGACCGGCGTCACTTCCTTGTCGCGCACGATCACCATGCCGGTGCTGTTCTGGCCGCGGATGTGGCTGCCGGTGATGCCGGTGTAGACGCGCGTGATCTTGCAGTCGGCCATCATCTCGGCCTCCTTCAGCGCCTGCTGGATGGCGGCCACGGTGGCGTCGATGTTCACGACCACGCCGCGCTTCAGGCCGTGCGTGGGCGCGTGCCCCAGGCCGGCCATGCGCAGCTCGCCACTTGGCAGCAGTTCGGCGACCACGACCATCACCTTCGCGGTTCCGATGTCCAGCCCTACCACCAGATCCTTGTATTCCTTGGCCATGCTCATTTCCTCTTGGGCGGTACGGCCGGGCCGGTGTCGACGGTGGTGGAGATGCCGCGCAAGCGCACGGCATAACCTTCGTTGTGGCGCAGGTCGGCGTACTCGAGCGGCCGCTCGTAGCGCGAGCTCACCTGGCCGAGCGTGGCGACGAAGCGCTGCGTGCGCTCGATGATCTCGTCGTCGCTGCCGCGGCCCAGTTCCACTTCGGCGCCGGTGTCCAGCTCCGCCCGCCACGAGCCGCGGCCCGACAGCCTGAGCGTTTCGATCTGCGCCGGCATGGCTGCCAGCAGTGGGCGCAGGCGGTTCAGCAAGCTGAGCATGCGGGCCGAGCTGCCGTCCGGGCCGGTCAGCGTGGGCAGCGACTCGTCTTCCACGTCGCCCAGGTTGGCCTCGAAGACTTCACCGTAGGTGTTGACGAGCCGGTCCTCAGCACCTTCGCGGCCCCACAGCGCCGCGGCGTGGTGCTCCTGCAGGCGCACCGCGAGCCGGTTCGGCCAGATGCGGTTGACCACCGCCTGGCGCACCCACGGCACCGACTCGAACGCGCGCCGCCCCTCGCTCAGATCCATCGTGAAGAAGTTGCCCGCCAGGCGCGGCGCGGCATTGGCGCGGATCGTCGACACGCTGTTGCGCACGATGTCGCCTTCGATGCTGATAGCGCGCACCACGAACAGCGGCTGGCGCGTGATCCACATCAGCGCCAGGCTCAGCAGGCCGGCCGCGGCCAGCGCCAGCAGCAGCGCGGTGGTCGCGTTCATCAGGCGCACGTCGCCGGGCAGTGCCGGGTTGAAAGCGTTCAGCATGGCCATCGCTTCAAGCACCCGGTGCGGCGGCGACCGCAGGCGGCGCGTCCAGCGCGGCGTGGGCGAGCAGGTGGATGCACAGTTGTTCGTAGCTGATGCCGGCAGCCTTGGCCGACATCGGCACCAGCGAATGCGTGGTCATGCCCGGCGAGGTGTTGATCTCCAGCAGGAACGGCTTGCGATCGGACGCGCGGATCATCAGGTCGGCTCGGCCCCAACCGCGGCAGCCCAGCGTGCGGTAGGCCTGAACGACGATGCGCTGGATCTCTGCCTCCTCAGTCGCCGGCAGGCCGCTCGGGCACTGGTACTTCACCACGTCGGTGAAGTACTTGTTCTGGTAGTCGTAAGCCCCCTCGGGCGCCAGGATGCGAATGACCGGCAGCGCCTGCGCAGCGGCACCGTGGCCCAGCACCGGGCAGGTCACTTCGTCGCCGGCTATGAACTCCTCGCACAGCAGGTCGGGGTCGTACTGCGTGGCCAGTTCGACCGCGGCCTGCATCTCTGAGTAGCCGGCGACCTTGCTGACGCCGATCGACGACCCCTCGCGCGGTGGCTTCACGATCAGCGGCAGGCCCAACTCGTCGGGCACCGTGCGGATGCGCTCGCGCGACTGCTCCTCGGGCGGCAGCCACACATAGCGCGGTGTCGGCAGGCCGACCGCGGCCCAGACGCGCTTGGTCATCACCTTGTCCAGCGCCATCGCCGAAGCGAGCACGCCCGAACCGGTGTACGGCAGGCCGATCAGCTCCAGCGCGCCTTGCACGGTGCCGTCTTCGCCGTGCCGGCCATGCAGTGCGATGAAGCAGCTCGCGTAGCCTTCACGCTTGAGTTCGCCCAGGTCGCGCTGCGCGGGGTCGAAGGCGTGCGCATTCACTCCCTGCGAGCGCAAAGCGGCCAGCACGCCCGTACCCGACAGCAGCGAGATCTCGCGCTCGGCCGAGCTGCCGCCCATCAGCACGGCAACCTTGCCGAAGGCCTTGGGGTCGAGGGTGGTCGGGTCTGGCGTCATGTCGCACCCTTCAACATTTCACTCACCAGTGCCGGCACGTTGCCGATCGTTCCTGCGCCCATCGACACCACCACGTCACCGGCGCGCGCCTGTTCGACGATCGTCTGCGGCATCAACGCGATGTCGTCGACGAACACCGGGTCGACTTTGCCGGCCACGCGCAGCGCACGTGCCAGCGCGCGCCCGTCGGCCGCGACGATCGGGGCCTCGCCGGCGGCGTACACATCGGCCAGCAGCACCGCATCGGCGGTGCCGATGACCTTGACGAAATCTTCGAAACAGTCGCGCGTGCGGGTGTAGCGGTGCGGCTGGAACGCGAGCACCAGGCGCCGGCCCGGGAACGCGCCGCGCGCGGCAGCCAGGGTGGCGGCCATCTCGACCGGGTGGTGGCCGTAGTCGTCGATCAACGTGAACGTGCCGCCGCCTTCACCACCACCATGGGTTGCGCTGACCGGCTGCTCGCCGTAGCGCTGGAAGCGCCGGTCCACACCGCGAAAGTCGGCCAGGCCCTTCAGCACCGCCGCATCGGGCAGCTCCAGTTCGGTGGCCACTGCGATCGCGGCCAGCGCGTTCAGCACGTTGTGGTCGCCGGGCAGGTTGAGCGTGACCTGCAGCTCGGGCATCTGCACGCCGTTGCGGCGCTGCACCGTGAAGTGCATCAACCCGGCGCGGGCTTCGATGTTGACGGCGCGCACCATCGCCTCGGGCCCGAAGCCGTAGCTCACGACCGGGCGCGAGATCATCGGCATGATCAAGCGCACGCCCGCGTCGTCCGAGCACAGGATCGCAGCGCCATAGAACGGCATGCGGTGGATGAAGTCGATGAAGGCCGCCTTCAGCTTCGCGAAGTCGTGGCCGTAGGTGTCCATGTGGTCGGCGTCGATGTTGGTCACCACCGCCATCACCGGCAACAGGTTCAGGAACGACGCGTCGGACTCGTCGGCCTCGACGACGATGTACTCGCCCGAGCCGAGGCGCGAGTTGGCGCCGGCCGCTTTGAGCCGGCCGCCGATCACGAAGGTCGGGTCCACGCCGGCTTCGGCCAGCACGCTGGTCACCAGGCTGGTGGTCGTGGTCTTGCCGTGTGTGCCGGCGATCGCGATGCCCTGCTTCAGGCGCATCAGCTCGGCCAGCATCACCGCGCGCGGCACCACCGGCACCCGTTTGGCGCGCGCGGCGATGACCTCGGGGTTGTCGCCCTTGACCGCGGTGGAGGTGACCACCGCTTCGGCCCCGGCGATGTTCTCGGCCGCGTGGCCTTGCGACACGCGGATGCCCAGCGATGCGAGACGCCGCGTCGTCGCGCTGTCGCTCTGGTCCGAGCCCGACACCACGTATCCGAGGTTGTGCAGGATCTCGGCAATGCCGCTCATGCCGGCGCCGCCTACGCCGACGAAATGGATGTGCTTGACGGCGTGCTTCATGAGCCGACCTCGCCATGGCGGATGCGCTTCGTCGGTACTCGTGGACCTTCGACGAAGTGGATGTGCTTGACGGCATGCTTCATGCGCCGACCTCGCCATGGCGGATGCGCTTCGTCGGTGCTCGTGGACCTTCGACGAAGTGGATGTGCTTGACGGCGTGCTTCATGCGGCCACCAACCGTTCGATCTGATCTGCCACCCGTGCAGCAGCGTGTGGGCGGGACAAGGCGCGCGCCTTGCTCGCCATCGCCAGCAGCGCCTCGCGCGTCAGGCCGGCCAGCAGATCGGCCAGCTTGCGCGGCGTCAACTCGGCCTGCGGCAAGTGAATGCCGGCGCCCTGCCCCGCGAGCCACAACGCGTTGTCGCGCTGGTCCGCGGTGGTGCTGACGAACAACGGCACCAGCACCGACGCGACGCCCGCGGCACACAGCTCGCTCACCGTCACGGCGCCGGCGCGGCAGACGATCACATCGCAGTCGGCCAGGCGCTGTGGCATGTCGTCGATGAAGGGCAGCACTTCGGCCTCGACCTTCGCGGCGGCATAGGCCGCCTGCGTCGTGGCCTGCCCAGCCTGCCCCGTCTGATGCGTCACCTGCGGGCGCTGCGCATCGCCCAGCAGCGCCAACGCCTGCGGCACGCACTCGTTGAGCGCGCGCGCGCCCAGGCTGCCGCCGACGACCAGCAGGCGCAACGCACCGCCGCGCCCGGCGAAGCGCGCTTCGGGCGCCGGCAGCGCCTCGATCTCGGCGCGCACCGGGTTGCCGGTGACTACGCCGCGCCGGGTGCGCTGAGCGGCGTCGCCCTCGAAGCCGAAGGCCACCGCGTCGGCCACCGGCAGCAAGGCCTTGGTGCTCATCAGCAGCGCCGCGTCGGCGTTCACGAGCACCAGCGGCCGGTTCAGCAGCGACGCCATCAGCCCACCGGGGAAGCACACATAACCGCCCATGCCCAGCACCGCGTTCGCCTGCCTGCGACGAATGATCTGCAGGCAGCTCCAGAACGCGCCGAGCAGGCGAAAGCCACCGGTCAAGGTGTGCACAAGGCCCTTGCCGCGCAGGCCGGTGAAGGCGATGCGGTCGAGCGTGATGCCACTTGGCGGCACCAGCTTGTTCTCCATCCCTGTGGCCGTGCCGAGCCAGCTCACGGTCCAGCCGCGCGATTGCATCTCGCGCGCCACGGCCAGGCCGGGGATCACGTGGCCACCGGTGCCGGCCGCCATCACGATCAGATGGCGTGCGCTCATGCTCGCCCCCCGCGCATGAGTTGCCGGTTCTCAATATCAATCCGCAACACGATCGCCAACGCCACCAGGTTCATCAGAATCGCTGAGCCGCCAAAGCTCATCAGCGGCAAGGTCAGCCCCTTGGTGGGCAGCACACCCAGGTTCACGCCCATGTTGATGAAGGCCTGCGCGCCGATCCAGATGGCGATGCCTTGCGCGAACAGCCCGGCGAACACCTGGTCCAGCGCAATCGCCTGGCGGCCGATGTGGAACAGGCGGCGCGCGAGCCAGAAGAACGCCAGGATCACGCAGGCCACGCCGATGAAACCGAGTTCCTCCCCGATCACCGCGAGCAGGAAGTCGGTGTGCGCTTCGGGCAGGTAGTGCAACTTCTCGACGCTGCTGCCCAGCCCCTGGCCGGTCACCTCGCCGCGGCCGAAGGCAATCAGCGAATGCGACAGCTGGTAGGCCTTGCCGAGCGTGTACTTTTCGTCCCACGGGTTCAGGTAGGCAAAGATGCGCTCGCGCCGCCACGGGCTCAGGCTGATCATCAGCACGAACGCGCCGATCAGCACCGACGTGATCAGCAGGAACATGCGGCCGTTCACGCCACCCAGGAACAGGATGCCCATCGCGATCGTGGCGATCACCAGGAAGGCGCCCATGTCGGGTTCGGCCAGCAGCAGCAGGCCGACCACGCCGATCGAAATGGCCATCGGGAACACGGCGCGGAAGAAGTTCTCCTTCACTTCCATCTTGCGCACCATGTAGCCGGCCGCATACATCGCGATGCCCAGCTTGGCCAGCTCCGACGGCTGGAACGCCATTGGCCCGAGCGGGATCCAGCGCCGCGCGCCGTTCACTTCGCGGCCGATGAAGGGCATCAGCACCAGCACCAGCAGCACCAGCGCACCGACGAAAACCCAGGGCGAGAACTTCTCCCACACGCGCACGGGGATCTGCACCACCACCAGCGCGGCGACGAACGAGATGGCGATCCACATCGCATGGCGCGCCAGGAAATGCGTGGACGCGTAACGCGCGAACTTCGGGTTGTCGGGCAGGGCCACCGAGGCGCTGTAGACCATCACCAGCCCGAGCGCCATCAGCGCCAGCACGACCCAGACCAGCGCCTGGTCGAAACCCAGCAGGCGCGCCGGCCGGCCGCTGCTGACCTCGATCCAGTCGCGCACCGGCACGCTGTCGCGCCCCGAAGCCGAGCCTTTGCCGCGCCCGATGCGCGCGACGAGTCTGGCCCACAGCGAGCGCGGGCCGAGGCGGAACATGGCGGCGGCCGTCATGCGACTTCTCCCAGGTCGGCGGCAAGCTGCCGAACCTCGGCCGCGAACACCTGCGCGCGGTGGCCGTAGTTGCGGAACATGTCCAGGCTGGCGCAGGCCGGGCTCAGCAGCACCGCATCGCCAGTGCGCGCCTGCTCGAAGCACCAGCGCGTGGCGGCTTCGAGCGTGGCGTGGCGTTGCATCACCACACCCGCATGGGCCAGCGCAGCTTCGATCGGTTCGGCGTCGCGCCCCAAGGTGGCCACCGCGCGCGCGAAGGCGCGCACCGGTGCCAGCAGCGGCGCAAAGTCCTGGCCCTTGCCGTCGCCGCCGAGGATCACCACCAGCCGGCCCGGCGCTTTTTCGGCGCCCAGGCCGTTCAGTGCGGCCACGGTGGCACCGACGTTGGTGCCCTTGCTGTCGTCGAACGCATCGACGCCACCAACCGTGGCGATGTGCTCGACGCGGTGCGGCTCGCCGCGGTACTCGCGCAAGCCATGCAGCATCGGCGCCAGCGGGCAGCCGATGGCAGTCGCCAGTGCCAGTGCCGCCAGCGCATTGGCGGCGTTGTGGCGGCCACGCACGCGCAGCGCGTCGGCGGGCATCAGGTGCTGGATGTGAAGCTCTTCTTCTTCGCTGACGGCGCCCCGCCTGGCGCGCTTGATCGTCGGGTCGGCTTCGAGCGCGCGCACCAGCCAGGCCATGCCGCCCGACTCGATGACGCCGTAGTCGCCGGCGCGCTGCGGCGCCGTCAGGCCGAAGCGCAGCACGTCGCGCACGATCGGCTTGGCGTTGCGGCCCTTCACCGGCACCGGCTCGGGCACGAGACGCTCCACCGCCGGGTCGTCGCGGTTGATCACCATCACGGCGCTCTTGCCGAACACGCGCGCCTTGGCTGCTGTGTAGGCGGCCAGCGTGCCGTGCCAGTCCAGGTGGTCTTGCGTGATGTTCAGCACCGTCGCGGCATGGGGCTCGAAACCCTTGGCGTCGTGGAGCTGGAAGCTCGACAGTTCGAGCACCCACACCTCGGGCAGGTGCTCGAAGCTCGGCGCCGTCGGCGCCGGCGGCTGGATGATCACGGGCGGGGCATCGTCGTCGGGCAATGCGGCGATTTCCGAATCGCCGTCGAGGCGTTGCAGATCTTCGAGGTCTTCGTCGGCCGGCTCGACGAGCACCGGCTCGTCTGCAGCCTCCTCGCTCGGTGCCGGTTCGATGGGCGCCGCCGCCACCGCCGCCGCAGGCTCACGATCCAGCGCATCGGCGAGTGTCTGCAACATCGTCGGCCCGATGTTGCCGGCCATCGCCACGCGCCTGCCGGTGCGTGCGACCAGTTGCGCGGTCATCGCGGTGGTGGTGGTCTTGCCGTTGGTGCCGGTGATGGCGATCAGCTTCGGCGCGTAACCGCGCTCGGCTTTCAGGTCGGCCAGCGCACGCGCGAACAGCTCGAGTTCGCTTTGCACCAGCACGCCGGTCTCGGCTGCTTGCTCGAGCGCTTCAGCAATGCGCGCATCGTCGGGCGACAGGCCGGGGCTGCGCAGCACCAGTTGCACGGCATCGAAAGCGTCGGCTGTCAGCGAGCCGCTCAACAACCGCGCCGCCGGCACGTGCTCGACCAACGCCTGCGCTTGCGGCGGCACCTCGCGCGAGTCCCACACGCGCACGGTCGCGCCGCAGCGTGCGCACCAGCGCGCCATCGCGAGCCCGGATTCACCGAGGCCGAGCACGAGTACGTTGATGTCCTGGAGGAATTTCATCAGCGCAGCTTCAAACTCGCCAGCCCGACCAGGCACAGCAGCATCGTGACGATCCAGAAGCGCACGACGACCTGCGTCTCCTTCCAGCCGGACTTCTCGAAGTGGTGATGCAAGGGCGCCATCTTCAGGATGCGTCGGCCGGTGCCATAGCGCTTGCGCGTGAACTTGAACCAGCTCACCTGCAGCATCACCGACAAGGCCTCGGCGACGAACACGCCGCCCATGATGCCGAGCAGGATCTCCTGCCGCGTGATCACGGCGATGGTGCCCAGCGCGCCGCCCAGCGACAAGGCCCCCACGTCGCCCATGAACACCTGCGCCGGGTGGGCGTTGAACCACAGGAAGGCCAGTCCGGCGCCAGCCATCGCGGCGCAGAAGATCAGCAGTTCGCCGGCCCCCGGGATGTACGGGATCAGCAGGTATTTGCTGAACACCGAATTCCCGGTGACGTAGGCGAACACGCCGAGTGCGGAGCCGACCATCACCACCGGCATGATGGCCAGCCCGTCCAGCCCATCGGTCAGGTTCACCGCGTTGCTGGCGCCGACGATCACGAAGTAGGTCAGGCTGATGAAGCCGAACACGCCGAGCGGGTAGCTGATGGTCTTGAAGAAGGGCACGATCAGGTCGGCCTTGGGCGGCAGGTCGTTCGAGAAGCCACTCTGCACCCAGCGCAGAAAGAGTTCGAGCACACGCAGGTTCGACGTTTCGCTGACGCTGAAGGCCAGGTACAGCGCGGCGATCAGCCCGATCGCCGATTGCCAGAAGAACTTCTCGCCCGAGCCCATGCCTTCGGGGTTCTTGTCGACCACCTTGCGCCAGTCGTCGACCCAGCCGATGGCGCCGAAGCCGATGGTCACCAACATCACGATCCAGACGAAGCGGTTGCTCCAGTCGAACCCAACCTGAAGAACCTCGACCTCGACATCCACACCGGCGAGATGACGGTGGTCACCGGCCCCAGCGGCTCGGGCAAGTCGAGCCTGGTCTTCGACACGCTCTATGCCGAGGGCCAGCGGC
>JANOQS010000555.1:0-7105 GCA_031414975.1 Methylibium sp.
GGCGCTGGCCGGCGCCCGTGCGCTCGGTGTGGCCCTGCCGCAGACGGCCGGCGCCGCGCAACTGATGCAGGTCTGCGCCGCCAACGGCATGGCCGACCTGGATCACTCGGCGCTGGTCAAGGCGCTGGAGTTGATGGCCGATCACCCGGTCGCGGCCGACCCGAAGTAGCAGGCCGTTGCTGGGTCATTGCGGGAAAACCCCCGCCAGCCCGCGCCAACGCAGTACATTCGTGCTCTGAAATTGCGCCGCCCCGCACGGAGCCTGCTTTTGATGGACACGAGAATTTCGCCGCCGGCCCCGCTGAACCGCGCGTGGGAGGCCGTTTGAGCCCTGTCGCACGCGCGTTTGCCGCGGGTTTGATGGCCTGCGGGGCCGCTGTTGCTGCGGCGGCCGGCTGGAACCTGACTCTGCCCGACGGCCGGCGCGTGGCCATCGTGGCCGACGGTTCGGCCGACCCGTCCACGCAGGTTCTGGAACGCCGCAACGCCGACGGCAGCCTGGACCGGCAATTCGGCGAGGCCGGCCGGGTGCTCATCAGCCTGGGTGCGGACAGCCCGGGGCCGCGCTCGATCCGAACCGACGGCGCCGGCCGCTTGCTGGTCGTCGGCGCCGCGCTGGGCCCGCTGGGCCTGCCCGTGCCGGCCGCGCTGCGCTTTTCAGCCGACGGGCGCCTTGACCTGGGCTGGGGCACGCAGGGCCGCAGCCTGGTGCTGTCTCCGGGTGCAGCGGCCTACGGCGCCGACCTGTTGGCACTGCCGGACGGCAGCCTGCTGGTGCTGGGGCAGATCGAAGGCGACAGCGGCGAGCAGGCCGCACTCTGGCGGCTTGCCAGCAACGGCACCGCCGACAGCGGCTTCGGGCAGGACGGCACGATGCGCGCCACCGGCCTCGAAGCCTCAGAGCCCCTGGCGCTGCAGCTCGATGACGACGGCGCCGCGCTGATTGCCGTGCAAACGCTCCAGCAAGGCCAGTCCTGGCTCGAAGTGCACCGCTGGCAGGCAGGCCAGGACCAGCCGCAGCGGGTGGCCTACCAGCCGATGCCGACCGACTGGCAGGGCCCGGTGACCTTGGCGCGACGCGGCGGCACCTGGCAATGGTTCGATGGGTCGCAACCCATCACCAGCGGCGGCGTGCCGCTGGTCGCGGTGGCCGCCACCGCGGTCTGGGGCAAGGCCGCAGCGCAGGGGGTGGGGCCGGGCAGCCCGAGCCAGGCAAACGCCAGCGAGGGCGGCGCGGCATTCAACCCGTTCTCGCCTGCAGTTGCGGCCGATGCGAGCTTGGCGGCCACCGGCGCAGCGCCGATCGAACCGGGCTGGTTGGTCTTGGCAGGGTCGGCGCTGGTGGCGCTGGCCGGGCTGGGATGGTGGGGCTGGCGCCGCCGCCATACCGCCTGAGAAACCGAGAGCGTCGCGCTTGGCGCGCCTCGTCAAGCCTTGCGCAAGCGCAGTGCCGCATCAGCCGCCGGAGCGACCGCCGCGCTGGCCTGCTCCATCGCCAGGCGCAACAGCGGCTCGGCCTGCCGGCCGTGGCCGGGAAACTGGCTCACGCCCAGGCCGACTGCCAGCGACAACGCCTGCCCCGCCACACTGAACGGCCGTTGCGCCGCCAGCGCCATCTTGGCCGCCACCTGGTCGCCGTCGGCGGCCGCGTCGATCCAGGCCAGCAGCACCGCAAACACATCGCCGCCGATCGACGCCACCACGTCGCTGGCGCGCAAGCCCGAACGCAAACGCTCGGCCAACTGGCGCCGCAGCACGTTGGCCGATTCGGTGCCGAGCCGGCTTTCGACCGCCGCCAGGCCTTCGATCCGCAGCACCAGCAAGGCCATCGGCGCGGGCTCGCGCTCACGCAGCGCCAGCAGGTGGGTGATGTGTTCGAGCAATTGCGGCAGGTTGGGCAGGCCGGTGGCCAGATCGGTGGCATAGGCCTGGCGGGCCGCCACCTCGAGCCGCTTGCGCTCGATGGCCAGGCGCAGCACCCGGGCCAGTGCATCGCCGTGCGAGTCGCGCAGCGGCACCACGTCTTGCGCGCCGCGCTGGATCAGCCGCGTGGCCAGCAGCGGGTGGGGCTCGGGCGCCACCACCACCACCGCGCATTCCGTCGCGGCATGCGTCCAGGCCGGCCAGTGCAACAGCCGTTCGGCCGGCAGCTGGGCGTCGGCCGCCAGCAGCACGGCGTCGTAAGCCTGCTCGCGCAGACGCGCCGACACGTCATCCAGCGTGGCGCAGCCGTGCAACACGAACGGCCCGTAGGCCGACGTGGACAGGTCGGGCAATACCGGGCTGAGACAAATCACTTGGAAGACCGAACTCATGCTGCTGGCGTGAAGGTATGGCGCCCATCATGCGCAAAACGCAACACGCTGAACATCCGTTGCAACGCGCACAAGGCGACATTGCGCGGGGTTCCGCACGCAACAAGATCACGGCCGGGGCGGTTCCTTGCCTGCGCGCGCTTGTGTGCATTGGAGCGGGTGAGGGGAATCGAACCCCTGTATGAAGCTTGGGAAGCTGCCGTTCTGCCATTGAACTACACCCGCGAACGCCGCGGATTCTAGCGCGGCGGCGGCATGGGTCCAGGTCAAGGCCGGGGCCGATGGGCAAGCAGGATCGCAACCAGGATCACTCGATGGTGAAGCTGCCCGAATAGCTCTGGTGGTTCAGCGGCATGAAAACGCCCCCACCCAGGTATTGCAACATGATCGCGTCGTACTGCGAACCCGACAGTGTGCCGGCGGTGCCGGCCGTGGTGCGGTCGCCGACCGAGGTGAAGATCAGCCCCGCAGGCCCTCCGTAGAGCGCAGCCACCACCTTGCTGCCGTCGGCTGACGACGCGACCGCGATCCAGCGGCGGGCGCTGTCGCGCGGCGTCCAGGTCACGCCCGAATCGCCCGAGGTGTAGATCTGGCCATTCCACACCGCAGCCACGAGCCGCGTGCCATCGGCCGACGACGCGACGGCGTACCACTGGCGAACGCTGTCGCGCGGCGTCCAGCTCACGCCCGCGTCGGTCGAGGTGTAGAGCTGGCCGGCATCCGTTGCAGCCACCAGCCTGTCTCCGTCGGCCGACGACGCGACGCCATACCAGCTGCGCGCGCTGTCGCGCGGCGTCCAGCTCAGGCCCGAGTCGGCGGAGGTGAAGATCTGGTCGCCGTCGGTACCGGCCACGAGCTTGCTCCCATCGGCCGACGAGGCGACGCTGAGCCAGTTGCGGGTGCTGTCGCGCGCCGCCCAGGTGGCGCCCGAGTCGGCGGAGGTGTAGAGCTGGCCGCCCGACACGGCGGCAACAAGCTTGCTGCCGTCGGCCGATGAGGCCACGGCCTCCCAGTTGCGCGCGCTGTCGCGCGGCGTCCAGCTCAGGCCCGAGTCGACGGAGGTGTAGATCTGGCCGCCGCCGACCACGGCGATAAGCTTGCTGCCGTCGGCCGACGAAGCGACGGACCGCCAGTTGCGAGCGCTGTCGCGCGGCGTCCAGTTCAGGCCGGCATCGACGGAGGTGTAGACCTGGCCACCGACCGCCACCACCGCGACGAGCTTGTCGCCGTCTGCCGACGACGCGACGCCGCGCCAGAGCCGGCCGCTGTCGCGCGCCGTCCAGGTCAGGCCGGCCTGGGGCATGTCGCCAGGCAGGCCCTGCACGGCGATGGACTGCCCCGCGTTCTGCGCGATCTTCCAGCCGCCGGCGCCCGCGCCGCTCACCTGCACGAGATCTCCGACGGCTGGCGACGCCGGCAGCGTGACGACGACCTGCACGGCGTTGTCTGCCAGGTAGCCCTTGTTCGACTCGGCCTGCACGCTCGTGCCGGTCACGTCGACCCAGGTCATGCCGGGGCCGGGCGCGCCATGGCAGTTGAAGGAGGTGGCGGTGACTTCGCCCGCATCGAGCGTGTTGTCGGCGTTGGCGTCCGGGCCCGAGGTGACCTTGCTGCCCCCATAGGTGCAGTTGGCACCGGCCGCCTCGGCGACGATCGCGATCAGGCTGCTCAACCCGTTGCTGCCTGCCGCACCGTTCGCGCCGGCCGCACCGGCCGCCCCGCCGGCTGCGCCGCTCGCGCCCTGGCAGACATAGCCCGTGGTCGACACTTCAGATGCATCGAGCACACTGTCGGCGTCGGCGTCCAGACCCGCGCTGATCTTCGTGCCGCCTGCGGCGCAGTTCGCGCCCGCCGCCTCGGCCGTCATCGCCACCAGGCTGGCGCGGCCGCTGCTTCCGGCGGCACCCGCAGCACCGGCGGCACCGTTGGCACCCGCAGCGCCGTGGCAGACGTACTGTTCGCTGCTGACTTCGGACGCCCCGAGCGTGCCGTTCGCATCGGCGTCCGACCCGGCGCTGATCTTGCTGCCACCGGCCGCGCACTGCGGGCCCGCCGCCTCGGCCGTCACGGTCGTCAAGGTGCTCAGCCCGTTGCTGCCGGCGCTGCCATCGGTGTGGCCGCCGCAGCCGGCCAGCAGCATCGCAAGAGCCAGCAATGCACCAAAGGCTCGGTTGTTCATTGGATGTCCCCGTTCGAATCGAGTGATTGCACCCTGCATCACTGCCCCGCAAAGGCGCCGGAATGGTTCGTGGCGTTCAAGGGCATGAAGACACCCCCGCCCACGTACTGCAAGGTGATCGCATCGAACTGCGCGCCCGCGAGCCAGCCGTCCGGTCCGACCGTGGTGCGGTCGCCGGGCGAGGTGTAGAGCTGGCCCCCGTTCTCGGCGGCCACGAGCCTGCGGCCGTCGGCCGACGTGGCCACGGCCTGCCAGTTGCGAGCGCTGGTTCGCGGCGCCCAGGTCACGCCCGAGTCGCTGGAGGTGTAGACCCGGTCTCCGGCCGCCACGAGTTGGCTGCCGTCGGCCGACGAGGCGAGCGCATTGCTGCCCCAGTTGGTTCCGTTGTTGTAGCGAAAGGTCCAGGTCACGCCGGAATCGCTGGAGGTGTAGATCTGGCCGGGCAGCGTCGTGGCCACGAGCTTGCTGCCATCGGCCGACGAGGCGAGGGCAATCCACTGGCGGGCGCTGTCGCGCGCTGTCCAGTTCACCCCCGAGTCGGTCGAGGTGTAGATCTGGCCACTCACCTCCGCGGCCACCAGCTTGCTGCCATCGGACGACGAGGCGACGGCCCACCAGTTGCGGGCGCTCTCGCGCGGCGTCCAGGTCACGCCCGAGTCGGTCGAGGTGAATATCTGGTCAGGGTTGGAAGCCGCGGCGACCAGCTTGCTGCCATCGGCCGACGAGGCGACGGAGGTCCAGATGTGGCCGCTCTCGCGCGGTGTCCAGGTCACTCCGGAGTCGGCCGAGGTGTAGAGCAGGCCCGCCAATTGATCCGCGGCCAGCAGCTTGCTGCCATCCGCCGACGAGGCGACGGCATACCAGGCCCCTGTGACACCGCGGGCCGTCCATGTCACCCCCGCGTCGGTCGAGGTGTAGAGGGCATCGTTGAACTCTCCGGCCACGAGCTTGTTGCCATCGGCCGACGCGGCGAGGACATACCAGAAGCGAGTGCTTTCGCGCGCAGTCCAATACGTTCCTGGCGTCGGCGTGCGACCCGGCAAGCCCTGCACGATGATGGACTGGCCGGCGTTCTGCGCGATCTTCCAGCCGCCGGCGCCCGCGCCGCTGACCTGCACCAGATCACCCACGGCCGGCGACGGCGGCAGCGTGACGACGACCTGCGAAGCGCTGCTGGCGATGTAGCCCGTGTTCGAATCGGCCTGCACGCCGGCGCCGGTCACGTCGACCCAGGTGATGCCCGGCCCGGGCGCACCGCGGCAGGTGTACGAGGTGGCGGTGACTTCGCCGCCGTCGAGCACGCCGTTGGCGTTCGCATCCTGGCCCGAGCTCACCAGGCTGCCGCCGTGGGCGCAGTTGGCGCCCGGCGCTTCGCTTGCGATGCTCATCAGGCCGGTCAGGCCAGGGCTGCCTGCGGCACCGTTCGCACCGTTCGCACCCGTCGCACCATTGGCACCGGCAGCACCGGGAGCGCCTTGGCACACATGGCCGGTCGATGAAACTTCCGGCGCATCGAGCACGCCGTTCCCATCGGCATCGACGCCGACGCTGATCTTCGTGCCGCCTGCCGGGCAGTTCGCACCCGCCGCTTCGGCGGTCATCGCCACCAGGCTGGTGCGGCCGGCGTTGCCGGCGGCGCCTGCCGAGCCAGCGGCACCGCTTGAACCTGCAGCGCCATGGCACACGACTTGTTCACTGTTGACTTCGGGCGGATCGAGCACGCCGTCGGCATCGGCGTCCAGCCCCGCGCTGACCTTGCTGCCGCCGGCCGCGCACTGCGGGCCTGCTGCCTCTGCGGTCACCGTCGCCAGCGTGCTCTGGCCGTCGCCGCCTGGGCGACCGTCCGAGCGGCCGCCGCAGCCGACGAGCGAAATGACCACAAGGGCTGCTCCTAGGCGCAAGGTCTTGCATGGTTTCATGGGGCGCAGGCTCGCTTCCGTGGACACCCCCCAAGGCTACGAAGCCGACCCCGGCCCGATCGCGGGAACAGCACCTCCTTTCAGGGCTTGTTCCGCGGCTCGTCGGGCTGCACCTGCGCCAGCGTCTGCAGCACCAGCGCGCGCATCTCCGGCGTTTCGCGGTGGCCGGTGTCGAAGACCGCCTGGCGCCAGTGCTGCGGTTTTCCGAGCGCGGCATAGGCCGCGCGCAAGGCCAGATCCACGCTGCTCACGCCGGCCGGCGGCGTGAGCGGGTCGTCGCGCCCGATCAGCGACAGGTGCAGGCGCGGCGCCGCGAGTGCCGCGATCTCGGCCGCGCTGAACTCGCGCTTCAGGCCGGGCACGAAGAAGTACTCGCCGTGCAGGTCGTGCTGGCCAGTCGCGAGCAGCGCGTCGAACTCGGCCAGGCAGCACAGGTCGATGCAGGCGTCGATTCGCGGCTCCAGCGCTGCCGCCCAGACCGCCATCGTGCTGCCCATCGACAGCCCCAGCGTGGCGCAGGGCAGGCCCGCAAAACGCGGCTGGGCGAGCAGCCAGTCGAACGCGGCCAGGGTGTCGTGCACGCGGTAGCCCCACAGGGTGCGGCCCTCCCACAGCAGTTGTTTCACCAGCGCGCGCTCGGCATGGTGGGCGCGTTCGCCGAAGCACCAATGGTCGATGGCGAGCACGGCCCA
>JANOQS010000556.1:0-8436 GCA_031414975.1 Methylibium sp.
CATGAACAGCTGTTCGAGGTTGTAGCGGCCGAGTTCGGCGTGTCGGACGGTCGCGCCCGCAGCGTCCAGCGCCGCGAACACGTCGGCGGCGCTGCGGCCTGCCGCGAGCCGAACCCGCAAGGTCGAGGCCGACGCATCGGCCGGTTCCAACGTGCCGAAGCCGGCCAGCAACGCGAGCAAGGCCGTCGGGGCGATGTTGCCGGCGCTCACGGTCAGCGCCATCGCCCCTTCGGCCAGCAACTCGTTCAACGCGCCTTCCCGCAGCACGCGGCCGTGGTCGAGGATCAGCACGCGGTCGGCGATGGCCTCGATCTCCTCCATGTAGTGCGAGGTGTAGATGACCGCCGCGCCCCCCGCGGCCAGCGCCTTGATCGCGTCGAGCACGAACGCGCGGGTCTGCGGGTCGACGCCGACCGTGGGTTCGTCGAACAGGATCAGCTCCGGCTCGGGCAGCAGCGCGATGGCCAGGTTCAGGCGCCGCTTCAGCCCGCCCGAGAGCTGGTCGGCGCGGGTCGCGACAAAACGTTCGAGCTGCGCGGTGGCCACGCAGGCCTGCAGGCGATGCTGTCGGCGCGGCCCTTCGATGCGCGACGCACTGGCGAAACAGTCGAGGTTCTCGGCCACCGTCAGCATCGGGTAGAACGCAAAGTCCTGCGGCGCCACGCTGATGCGCGTGGGTGTGCGGGCACGCACCTGCGCGAGCGGTTCGCCGTCGATCAAGATCTGGCCGCGCTGCAGCGGCAACAGACCCGACAGGTGCGAGATCAGCGTGGTCTTGCCGGCGCCGTTGGGGCCCAGCAGCCCGAGCACGCTGCCGCGCCTGGCGTTCAGCGACACATCGGCCAGCGCGTCGGCCGAGGAGCTTGGCGCACCCGCATATCGAAAGCCCAGGTGGTCGATGGCCAACATCAGCGCACAGCGAGCGCCAGGTCCCGAAAGAAGGCCTCCTCCTGGCGTGCCTGGTCGCGCAGCTTGTCGGCCACGGCGGCGGGGTTCATCGGGTCGCGCCCCTTGATCATGCGGGCGGCCATCAGCGCCAGCATGCGCCAGCCGTCACCGATGGTCGTCAGGCGCTCGGAGAACTCCGTCAAGGCCGGCACATTCGCCAGCCCGGCGGCCTCTTGCAGGAAGGCCGCGTAGATGAAGCGAAAGCCCGCGCCGCCGGTGCCGATCTCTTCCTGCATGCGCACGATGTGGCCGATGAAGGCAGCGCTGCGCGCATCGGCGGCAGGCAGCTTCTGCACCTTGTTGGCCAGCATGCGCATACCGCGCACGCCGGCAATCGGCACCGGCGCGAGCATGTTCTTCGTGGTCTTGCGGATGGCGGCACGCACCGCGTCGGGTTCGGCCGCGGTGCGCCCGATGCCTTGCGGGTAATACAGCAGTCCCTTGGGCTGCAGCACGCCCTTGGCGAAACGCGCGCGCGCCAGGTCGGCACTGCTGCAACGCATGGTCTCTTCGAAGACCGGGTCGCTGATCAGGTAGTCGTCGCCGGCCTTGCCGTAGACCAGCAGGTTGTGCGCGTTGAAGTGAAAGCGCATGTCGGGCGGAAAGTACGGCAGCCAGTAGACCGAGGTCTGCAGCCCGACCACCTGGCCCTCGGCCAGCAGCGCGTCCAGGCGCGACTGGCCGGCTTCCGGGCTGCGAAAGGTCTCGAATGCAAAGCGCGCCGCGAGCGGTTTCATCAGGCCCTTGATGATGCTGCGCGGCGGCATGCGGTAGGCGATCAGCGGCAGTCCCGACAGCTTGATGAACGGCAGGTAGGCGAACGACAGGCCCGAGGCCAACCCGAAGGCCAGGCTCTCGGTCATCGGCACACCATGGTGGCGCAGCAGGTTGGAGATGACGCCGCTTTCGCAGTGCGCCGCGTGGCGGTGCTCGAACACGGCGGTGGCGCTCATGACGCCTTCGCCGGCAGGCTGCCGATCGCCTCGACCGTCATGCCCAGCGCATCCGCATACCGCTGGCGCTGGCTTGCCGACAGACGCGCAAAACCGGCCGGGCTCAGGTGGCGGCGTACGCGCCACTGCCAGAAGCCGCTGGTCTGCGACAGCAGCGCCACGTCCATGCGGCGCGCATACATCCAATATTCGAGCGGCGCGGCGCTGCCTGCGGCCACGCGTGCACGCGCTTCTTCGGCCTGCGCTGCAAGAAGGTCCACCGCCTGCGCGGTCACGATCTCCTCGGCCTCCCAGCCGCGCGAGGGCACCAGCACCATTCGGCCGTCGGCGTCGCGCGCGTACATCACCTTGCGCTGGCCACCGAGGGTGGCGTTGCCTTCCTGCGGGACGGCGTCCAGGTTCATCCGACGGCTTCCATGTGCACGAAGCCGCTCGAAAAACGCCCGCTCTCGGGCACGAACATCAGCAGCTTCTGGCCGGGCTGGATGCGCCCGGAGCGGAACAGCTCGTCGAGCATGATGTAGGGCGAGGCCGAGCCGGTGTTGCCCTTTTCCGTGAGGTTGCTGAACCAGCGCTCGCGCGGGATCGGCAAGCCGATGGCGGCCAGGCAGTCTTGCACCGGCTGGGTGAAGAAGTTGGACGACAGGTGCGGCAGGAACCAGTCGATGTTCTCGACCTTCAACCCGCGTTTGGCCATCAGGTGGGTCAGCGGTTCGGCCAGGGTGGCGCGCACGATGTGGTCGTTGAGCAGGCGAACGTCTTGCTTGATGGAGAACAGCGAGGTGGCGCCCCAGTCGGCCGGCGTGCTGCCCATCCAGCCGCGCAGCGAACCGTCGGCTTCTCTGTCGGCGCCGGCATACATGCACACCGGCAGTTCGTTGGCGGCCGACGACAGCTCGATCCAGTCGATGCGCAACGACAGCGGCCCGCGCGGCCGGTCTTCCAGCAGCACCGCGCCGGCACCGTCGGACAGCATCCAGCGCAGGAAGTCTTTTTCGAACGCGATCTCCGGGTGCTTCTCGAGCGCTTGCAGCTTGTGTTCGAGCTCGGGCTCGAAGTGGCGCGCCAGCAGGATCGGGGACACCAGCTCGGAGCCACTGGCCACCGCGCGCCGCGCATCGCCGGCGCGCACTGCGAGCCAGGCGTGCTTGAGCGCGGCCGTGCCGGCCAGGCACACGCCCGAGCACGACACCACCTCCAGCCGCGGCCAGCCGAGCTCGCCGTGCACCATCACGGCGTGGCTGGGCAACAACTGGTCGGGCAGCGAGGTGCCGGCGGCCAGGCAGTCGATTGGGCCGATCGTGTCGAGATTGCCGAGCGCGCGGATCGCCTGCGCCGCGAGTTGTGCGTTGCTCATGGCCGGGCGGCCAGTGGCACGGTCGATGGCGTAGTGGCGTGCGGTGATGCCGTTGCTGCGCAAGACGATGCGGCGCGCGCGCGAGGGTTTTCCGCCGACCTGCCCGAGAACCTGTTCGATCTCTTCGTTGCCGACCGCTGCAAAGGGCAGAAAGGCGCCCGTGCGGGTCAGAAAGACATCAGTCCTCATACAGTGGCAAACGGTCCGTGGCAGAGCCCGAGGGCATCTCGAACTGGTGTTTGATTCTATCCAGCCAGGGTCGCAGCAACGGCCGCAGAACCGCCTGCAGGAACAGGCTGACAGGCACCACGGTGACAATCATCACGACCAGAAAGACCAGGTAGATCGCCAGCAGCGGCACCCGCTGCGGGCTGCTGGGTGCGCCCGCAGCGCGCAGCAGCTTGCCCCACAGGAAGAAGCTGCGTGCGCCGGCCTTCTCGCTGATGTACAGGCGCGGGTCGGCCTGCACCGCGCCCAGGCCGGCCAGCAGCGGGGCGCTGCCTTGTTCGGCGCTGCGGGCCAGCGCATCGCGCAGGGCCAGGCCGAAGCGGCGCGTCGAGGTGATCTGCGCCGCGCTCAGGCCGGCGGCGGGCAGGCCCCAGAAGCCGCCCTGCCGGCCGGTCAGCACCCAGCGCGGCGTGGTGATGAAGGTTGCCAGGGTCGGGCTGGGGTCTGTCAGCACGACGTTGTCGACCAGCCGCGCGCCAGCTTCGGCCAGCAGCACCTTCATCTTCTCTTGCGCCAGCAGCCACATGTTGCGGCAGGCGATCACCGTGACCACCGGCTTGCCCTGCAGCAGCTTCCTGCCCACCGGGTGCTTGAGGAACGCGGTGACGGGGGCCGACGGGGCAAGAAACCACACCTGGTAGGGCACGATCACCAGGTCGAAATGCTCGTCGCCGGTGAGCGTGAGCGGCGCCAGCGCGGGCGGCTGCAGCAGCGCCGACTCGGGGAAGGCGTCAAGGAAGCGGAAGAACGGCCACGGGAACGGGTAGGCCGGCTCGGGGTTCAGGGTTTCGACGTGCAGTTCGATGCCCGGCGCTTCGCGCAGCGGCGCGGCGATGCGCTCGGCCACCTGCGTCAACTGGCCCGACTGCGAATAGCGCAGCAGCAGCACACGCTTGATCGGGTTGGGCGCGGTCATGCCGACAGGGCCTCGCTGCGGCCTGCGCCGGCCGGCGTTATGAACGCCGCCGCCAGCACCATGCACAGCAGCGCGCCCGGCGCCACCACCTGGCCGATGTGGCGCAGTGCCGGAATGTCCGACAGCGCCAGCAGCGCAAACGACAGCACGGTGGTCAGGTTGGCCAGCGCCAGTGAGGCCAGCGTGTCCTGGTCGCTGCCTGCGTCGCCGGCTTCGTGGTTCGGGTTGTGGTGGCGCAAGTGGTCGAAGAACAAGGCGTAGTTGGAACCGATGGCCACCATCAGCAAGAAACCGACCAGGTGCAGGATGCCCAGTGCCGTGCCGGCCGCCGCCAGTGCGGCCAGCACGATCAGCACCGAGGCCGCGAGCGGCTGGCACAACTGCCACAGGCGCCGCCACGAGCGCAGGTGCAGTGCCAGCACCGCCACCACCGCGAGCGCGCCGAACAGCGCCTGCAGCATCGCTTCACGCAGGTAGCGCGAGTACATGCTGCCGAGTTCGGTGCCGATGTCGACCACTTGGGCGCCCGGCAGATCGGCCAGGGCGGCGCGCACCTTGGCGATGTCCACGCCCTGGGCACCGGCCTGCAAGGTCAGCAGCGCGCGCCACGGGCGGGCCTTGGCCTTGGACCCGCCAGCCCCGCCGGCCCCGCCGGGCTCACCCGGCACCAGCAGCGCTTCGAGCGCGCCGGCCATCGGCGTGCCGGCCAGCGCGGCGCGGTCCAGGAACTTCTGGCTGCGCGCCGCCTGCACGTCGGTGATGAAGCCGCCCAGGCGTTCGGCCTTCAACGGGCCGCCGGCGGTGGCTATCGCGAGCGCGGCGCTCAGGGTGGGCGCGTCGGGCAGCGCGGCCCGCCTGCGCGCCTGCGTCGCCGGGCTGGGCAGCAGGCGGGCCGGCGAGCCGTAGCCCAGCAGCACGCCCTGGGCGACCAGCCCGTCGAGCCGTTGCCCGACCCGCTCGGCCAGTTCGAGCGCCTGCGACTCGTCGGCGCCCGCCACCGCCACCAGCGTGCCGGCTTCGGGGGCGCCCAGGTCGGCGCGCAGGTCGGTGTCGAGCTGCAGTTCGGCCGCGGCGATCGGGTTGAGCGAGCTCAGGCTGCCGCGCCACGGCGACGGCAGCAGCACCAGCGCCACCAGCGCCACCAGCGTGATCCCCCAAAGCGCCACCCTGGGCCCACGCCCGTCGAGCGCGGCAGAGGCCCAGGCCATCCAATCCCCCAGGCGCCGACGCAGGCCTTCGCCCGGCGCGCCGCCGGGAGACAGCGTGGGAAACACATAACGTGTCGTCAGCGCCGCGGCCACCAGCCCGGCGATCGAGAACACCCCCAGTTGCGCCAGCCCCGGGAAGCCCGAGAACAGCAGCGCCGCAAAGCCGCACAACGAGGTCCACAGGCCCAGGCGCACCGTTGGCCAATGGCGGTCGATCCAGCGCCCGGCGCCGCTCGGCTGCCCCGGTGCCGGACGGGCCTGGATCAGGTAGTAGATCGCGTAGTCCACCGCCTCGCCGATCAAGGTGGTGCCGAAGCCCAGGGTCATGCCATGCACTTGCCCGAAACCCAGGCTGACGGCCGAGATGCCCGCCAGCACGCCGGTGGCCACCGGCAGCGCGGCAATGCCCAGGGTGCGCAGCGAGCCGAAGGCCAGCAGCAGCAGGCCGACCATGATCACGGTGCCGGCGATTGCCAGGCGTTTGACCTCGGCCTGGATGGTCGCGCGCGAGCTCACGCCGAAGGTGCCGGCGCCCGAGATCAGCACCTTCAGGCCCTTTCCGGCATGCGGCTGGAAGCTGCTGCGGATCAGGTTCAGCGCACGCTCCTGGCTGTCCAGATCGGAGCCTTCGGCGCGCGTGGTGGCCACGATCACCGCGCGCGGCGCCACGCGCGAGACCCACACGCCGCCTTCGCTGCGCGGCGCCTGGGCGGGCAGCATGGCTTCGCCCATGCGCACGGTCTCGCCGGTCGGGTCGCGCAGCAAGGTGGGCTTGACCAGTGCACCGGCCGGCGTGCCGAGCAGCGCCAAGGTCTCGTCGATGCCGGCGCGCAGGCCGTCGGCAGTGAAGCGTTGCGCATCGACGGCCGGGCTCAGCAGGTAGCGGTGTTCGAACAGCAACGCGCCGGCGTCCTTCCACTGCGAGGTGTCGCCGTTGTTGACGGTGTCGAATGCGCCGCTCTGGCGCAGTGCCTGGGCCAGTTGCAGCGAGGCTTCGCTGCGCGCCTCGGAGCTGCCGCCTTCGATGCCCACCAGCACCAGCCGCGCCGCAATGCCGCTGCGCAACTGGTCCAGCAGCACGGCCTGCTCCGCGGTCGGCGTGGACGGCAGAAAGGCCGACATGTCGGCCACATAGTTCGCGCGCACGGTCAACCACAGCGCAGCCGCCACGCAGGCCAGCCACACCCACAGGGCGCGCCGACCGGGCAGTCGGGGCCCGGCCCGATCGGTGAGCATGCTGGGCGCGTTCAGGGTGCGCTGGCCGGCCGTGCCGCCGGCTTCGGCGCGCCAGCGGCAGGGAGGGGCGCAGCGGAGGCGACCATCGGGTCGATGCTCATCACCGAGCGATCGCCGTCGGGCATGGACACCAGCACCTCGCGCACCACGCCCTGCTGGCCGGCCACGCGCACCGAGCTGACCTGCGAGCGCAGGCGCGCCTCACGCGGCACCAGTTCCAGGAACCAGAGCTGATTCGTGCCGGTCACGCGGGTGTTGAAGTGGCGCTCCAGCGCGGTCTTGTTGCCGGTCAGGGTGCCGCGGATGGCTTCGACGATCACGGCCGCCTCGGGCGCAGAGTCGAGCGCCATCGTACGGACGCGCGTGCCTTGGCTGAGGGTCAGCGTGTTGCCGTTGATCGCGATCCGTTCGGGCCGCGGCTTGAGCGTTTCGCGCACGAAGATGTCGGGCGCCTCGAAGCTCAGCTTGCCGGAGCTTTGCAAGGTCTGCTCCAGCATCGCGACCTGGCGCTGTTCGGTGAACGTGGCCTCGCCGGCCTTGACCTTGCCGAGCGTCTGCATCAGTTGCGTCAGGTCCAGCGGGTCGGCGCCGAACGCGGGCGGCGTTGCAAGCGCGCAAGCCAACCCACTCGCGAGCACGAGCGCGGGCACGAGCCTTTCAAAGGACCACCGGCGTGGGAGAAGTTGCATCGTCTGCCCAGAAGTCGAAGAAATTGAACCAGTTGCACGGCGCTTCCTTGCACAGCGCCTCGATGATGGCAACATACCGAACCATCGCCGCGTGGATTTGCCGATCGAGCTCGGCGGGGTCGCTGGTGGCCGGGCGCTCGCTGAAGTCGGCGAGTTCGATGAAGCGCAGTTCGTAGTCGCGGCCGCCATGGTAAAGCCCCGTCATGAAGACGACCGGCCGGCGCAACAGCGCGGCCAGGCGGAACGGCCCGTCCGAAAAGCGCGCCGGGCGGCCCAGGAACGGCAGCCACAAGGTGCGCGACCTGCCGGACTGGCTGGGCAGAGTGCGGTCGGCCAGCAGCCCGGCAATGCCGCCCTGGTCGAGCCAGTCGCGCAGCTCCAGCATCGCGTCGAGCCGGCCCAACGCGATGGTGTGCAGGCTGGCTTGCGGCGCGATCGCTGCCAGGGTGCTGTTGATCAGGCGCGCGTTCTCTTCGTACATGACCATCGCCACGCGCAGGCCCAGCTGGTGGCCGAGCGAACGCAGGGCCTCGAAACTGCCCAGGTGCGCGCCGACCATCAACGCGCCTTTGCCGGCGGCCAGCGGCGCGTCCATGATCTCGATGCCGGTGGTGCGCAGCACCAGTTCCCGGCTGTCGTCTTGCAGCAGGTAGACGCGGTCGAGCACGGTGGCGGCAAAGGTGTGGATGTGGCGATAGATGTCGCGCCAAGTGGCCGGCCGCCCGAGCGCGCGTTCCAGAAAGCGTGCCGACTCGCGCCGCGCCGGGCCGCCCGTCAGCAGAAAGTACAAGCTGATCGGGTGCAGCACCCAGCGCGCCGCGCGGCGCCCGGCGGTCAACGCGATCCAGCGCATCAGGCGCAGGGTCCACAGGTTGCTGCGTTCGCGGTGCTCGGTCCAGAC
>JANOQS010000557.1:0-2989 GCA_031414975.1 Methylibium sp.
CGACGTACTTCCCGCCGCCGATGGTGTACGACAAGGCGCCCGACGATTCGCGCACACCCATCGTCACGGATCCCGTTGTCTTGATCTTCTGCAGCGTGTCCGCATGCGCGGCGCAAGCGCTGGCAGCGGCAATGATGGCAATGATCAGATTCTTCAATTGATTGCTCCTGATGGGTGATTCATCAACGATTCACTTGGCGAACAGCATCGTGATGTCGGCGAAAGCCTTGATCTCCAGCGCATTGCCGGACGGATCGAGGAAGAACATCGTTGCTTGTTCGCCCGGCTCGCCCTTGAAGCGGATGTAGGGCTCGATCACGAACTCGACGTCGGCCGCCTTGAGGCGCGCGGCGGCCACTTCCCAGTCGGCCATCGGCAGCACGATGCCGAAGTGGCGCACCGGCACGCCGTGGCCGTCGACCGCATTGCGCTGGGCGATGCCGGCTTCAGCGGGGGCCAGGTGCGCGACGATCTGGTGGCCGTAGAAGTTGAAGTCGACCCAGTCGTCCGCGCTGCGGCCTTCGGGGCAGTCGAGCAGTTCTCCGTAGAACTCGCGGGCCAGCGCGATGTCGTGCACCGGGAACGCGACGTGGAAGGGGGACAGCGGTGCGGGATTCGTCTTGGGGGCATGCATGGTCATGGTTCCTTGGGGTGGTGAGTTGTCGGGAGGTGGTTCATCGGCCGGTGTGCGAGTCAGTGCCCTGTACCGGAAGGCGTCGCCCGACGAAAACGGTGGCAAGCACCAGGAGCGCAAAGACGACGGTGCTGGCGCGCAACGGTTCGCCCAGCAGCGGAACCGAGAAGATCAGGGCGAGAAAGGGTTGGAGGAGCTGGATCTGGCTGACCCGCAGCGTCCCTCCCAAAGCCAGGCCGCGGTACCACAAGAAAAAGCCCAGCCACATGGCGAACACCGTGACATAGGCCAGACCTCCCCAGGCCGCGGCGCTGACAGGCTGCATCGGCCACCAGAGCATGGCGAGGGGAGCGGTAACAGGCAGGCTGAGCACGAGGACCCACGAGATCACGCGTTCCGCCGGCATCTCCGCGCTCAAGCGGGCTCCGGCCACATAACCGCCGCCGGCGCTGAGTACCGCGAGCAGCAGCCATCCGTCAGCGACCGTGACGGCGCCGCCCCCCTCGTGCATCGCAAAGGCCAGCACCAGGACGCAGCCGAGCACGGCGCAGGCCCAGAAGCTCGCCGACGCTCGTTGACGCAACGCGATGGCGGCGAACGCAGCGGTCGTCAGTGGCGTGATGCCGGTGACGATGGCCGCGTGCATGGCGGGCACTTCGCGCAAGGCCAGCGCCAGGAACAGCGGGAACCCGAAGACGATGCCCAGCGAACTCAGCGCCAGGGCGGGCCACTGGGCCACCTTGGGCAGGCTGGCTCGGCAGGCGAGCAGGTAGACCAGGCCGATGAGGCCCGCGCCGGCTGCGCGCGCCACGGCCACGAACGCAGGCGAAAGCTGGGGAGCCTCCGACGAGCCGACGGCGATCCGGGTCATCGGAAACGTCAGCGCGAAGATCACGACCGCCAATGCGCCGAGAAGCAGGCCGCGCCTCGCGTCGGCGCTGGCTGGGTCCTGTGACGGGACCGGGCTGCAGACTTGCATCGTGGACATGCGCTTCTCCTGTGATCCCGGCACGCGCCGTGGCCTGAGGAGGTTCAGACCCTGGCTGCGCCGGTACAGACAATCGTAGGCAGTCCAATGAAAAAGAAAATCAATCTATATTTGATCCAAGCACAAAGGAGATTTATAGATGATCCGCGAGCTCAAGACCCTGTTGGCGGTGGCACGAGAGGGAACGTTCGCCGCCGCCGGTGAACGGATCGGCCTGACGCAGGCGGCCGTCAGTGCGCAGATGCAGCGTCTGGAGGCGGAGCTCGGCTTCCAGCTCTTTGACCGGACGGGCCGATCGGCACGTCTCAATGCCTTGGGGCACCAGACACTCGCTCAGGCGCAGGAGCTGATTCGTCTGTACGGCAACCTGGGGTCGAGCAACGCGGGCCAGCGAGGCCCTGTCATGCTCAACATCGGCGCCATTGCATCGGTGCAGCGCTCGCGGCTGCCGGATGCGATCGGCAAGTTCCACAGGCAGGTCCCCGGCTGCCGCACGAGAGTCGTTCCAGGCTTGTCCCTGGAACTCTTGAATCTGGTCGATGCTGGTGAAATCGATATGGCGGCGATCATCCGGCCACCGTTCTCGCTGCACAGCGACCTGCGATGGCACACGCTCGCGCACGAACCGTTTCGCCTGCTGGTGCCGCGGCACGTGGAAGGTGACAACTGGGCCGATCTCCTCTCCAGTCAGCCGTTTGTCCGATACGACCGCGCCTCATTCGGTGGCCGGCAGGTCGATCGCTTTCTTCGTGCCGCGCACCTCAGCGTGCATCAGGTCTGCGAACTCGACGAACTGGATGCGATCGTGCGCCTCGTGGCCAATGGGGTGGGGGTTGCGTTGGTGCCGCAGACCGCCACCCATCGCCGCTGGCCCGTAGCTGTGCGCATGATCGACCTCGGTTCCCACACGTTTCATCGCGACATCGGTCTCGTCCATCGAGCAAACCGGAGCCTTGGCGAGGCGGCTCGACTGTTCGCGCAACTGGTTCGCGACGCCTACAGTAGCAAGGGGGCAACTGTGGAAATCGAGGATCACCGATGACGGCGTCGATGACCCTCACGCCTCCTTGCGGCACGCCTCTCGCGTGGCGGCGAACGCGCTGCGCCCGAGCCAGCGCCACAGGTCGCGTGCGTCGCGCGCGCCGCCGCGCACACGGACCGCACGGCTTTCCACGGCTTCGCGCGCATCGCGGTCACCGGTCCAGATCTCGGTCAGCGCCAGCACCGTCGACTCGACGACCAGGGTGGGTTCGGGCCCCGGGTCGTCGCGGCACAGGTCGGCACTGCCGCCCTCGACGACCAGCCACCAGCGGCGCTCGCCGACGTGGGCATCGGTGAAGCGGAACTGGATGTGCACCGAACGATCG
>JANOQS010000558.1:0-10172 GCA_031414975.1 Methylibium sp.
CGATGGAGCTCGACGGCAAGCTCGACCGCGGCCACGGCATGGCCAGCATGAAGAACCGCGCCAAGCAGATGCAGGGGCAGTGCCTGGTCGAGTCCGGCCCGGGCTATGGGACTGTGATCAGGCTCACGCTTCCTCTCTGAACCCGCGCCGACGCATGTGCCACGCGGGGCATCGCCCTGCTAGGATGAATTGGTAAGGCGCAACCTGGCGTCGACCCTGGGGTTTGCGATGAAGAACATTCTGCTGCTCGAAGACCTGCCCGAAATCCGCCGCTGGCTCAAGGCGTTGGTGCTGCAGGTGTTCCCCGACTCCACCATCTCCGAAGCCGCGCGCGTGCACGACGCGCTCGAACTCATCTCGGCCGTGAAGTTCGACCTCGCGCTGGTCGACCTGGGCCTGCCCGACGGCTCCGGCGTCGACGTGGTGGCCGCGCTGCGCGAAGCGCAACCCGAAGCGCAGTCGGTGGTCGTGACCATCCACGACGACGACGACCACCTGTTCCCGGCCCTGCAGGCCGGCGCCTTCGGCTACCTGCTGAAGGAGCAGGCGCGCGAGCTGATCGCCGAGCAGCTCAACCGCATGAGCCAGGGCGAGCCGCCGCTGTCGCCCTCGATCGCGCGCCGCGTGATCGCGCACTTTGCTGCCAACTCGCGCCGCCAGGCCCGGCCGCAGAACATGCCCGCGGTGGCGCTGACCGAGCGCGAGAACGAAGTGCTGCTGCGTGTGGCCAAGGGCTTCACGTTGCCCGAGATCGGCGTGCAGCTGAGCCTGTCGCGCCACACGATTGCCGACTACGTGAAGCAGATCTACCGCAAGCTCAACGTGAGTTCGCGCGCCGAAGCGGCGCTCGAAGCGCAGCGGCTGGGGTTGTTCCGACGCTAGCCGGCGGGCCCACAATGCACGGATGATCGGACGACTCACCGGCATCCTGGCCGAAAAATCACCGCCGCAATTGCTCATTGACGTGAACGGCGTCGGCTACGAAGTCGACGTGCCGATGAGCAGCTTCTACAACCTGCCCGGGCTCGGCGAGCGCGTCACCTTGCTGACACACTTCGTGGTGCGCGAAGACGCGCAACTGCTGTACGGCTTCCTCACGCACGACGAGCGTGCGACCTTCCGGCAACTGGTCAAGATCTCCGGCGTGGGCCCGCGCACCGCGCTGTCCATCTTGTCGGGCCTGAGCGTCACCGAGCTGGCTCAGGCGGTGAGCCTGCAGGAAAGCGGCCGGCTCGTGAAGGTGCCCGGCATCGGCAAGAAGACCGCCGAGCGGCTGCTGCTGGAACTGAAAGGCAAGCTGGGCGACGCGCTGGTGGCGCCCGCGTCTCTGGCCAGCGATGCGCAGGCCGACATCCTGCAGGCGCTGATCGCGCTGGGCTACAGCGACCGCGAGGCCGCCGCGTCGCTGAAGGCGTTGCCGGCCGACGTGGGCGTGAGCGAGGGCATCAAATTGGCGCTGAAGGCCCTGGGCCGCTGAACTCGATCACGAACCCGCAGCTCACGAGCCCTCGAGCTCAGTGCTTCATGTCCTTGCTCATGCCGTCCTGGCCGGGCGCTTCGACCTTCACCTGCACCGTGACCTCGCCCGCCTTCTCGAATTTCAGCTTCATCGGGAAGCTGTCGCCCGCCTTCAGCGGCGCCTTCAGCCCCATGAACATGATGTGCAGGCCACCGGGCTTGAGCTCCACCGTCTTGCCGGCCGGCAGGTCGATGGCGTCAAGCTGGCGCATGCGCATCACATCGCCCTCCATGCTCATGGTGTGCAGCTCGACGCTGCCTGCCACGCCGGCGCTGGCCGACAGCAGCCGATCGGCGGCGCCCCTGTTGTCCAGCTTCAGGTAACCGCCGCCGGCCGGCTGGCCCGGCACCGTGGCGCGTGCATAAGGGTGGCCGATGGCGATGGCGCCGAGCTGGAAGCTGTGCGCGTGGGCGGTGATGGCGGCAGCGGCCAGCGCGGCGATGGCGATGAAGCGGTGAATGGCAGTCATGGTGTGCTCTTTCAAAATTGGTCGAGAGGTGGGTGGCGGCGTGCATCAATGACAGCGGCGCAGCCCGGTGTTGAACGTGCGGTGCAAACAGCGGGTTGCCGCAAGCCGAAACAAGACACACGGGGCGGCGCGCGGCCTCAGGCCTGGTTCAGGCCCCGGTCGCGCACCGACCGCGGTATTCAGGCGGAAGCGGGTGGCCCGTGCTTGAGCTGCGCCACCCAGGTGGCGCAGGCGTCGGGGCCCAACGGAGAAGGGTGAAAAACCGGCGCCGGGTCGGAGCGCTGCGGCACGGGCGCTGCCAGTGCCTGCAGTTCGGGGACCGACAGCACCATCAGCGCCGTCAAGGTGCAATGTTCACCGCCGTGAGCCGCGCTGCGATGCTCGGGCTGGGGGCCGGAGTCGGGCCCGTCCAGCGCGACCGTGGTCACGCCGTAGACCGTGCAGACTTCGGCCAGCGCCTTGCCCTGCAATTCGGCCGACGCCGTGGCCAGCAGCGGCACGGCCGCCTTCAGCAGCAACGCCAGCGTGAATCCCCATACAGCCCAGACGGACCAGCGGAAGGTTGGCTGACGGAGGCTCATGGCGCCGGATTGTGCCCGACAGATAGGCGTAGCCATAATCGGCCATGTCCATCCAGACCGATGAATTCGAGCCAGCGCGACGGGTTCTTTCAGCCGCGCCGAGCTCGCCCAACGAAGAAGCCATCGAACGTGCGTTGCGCCCCAAGGGCCTGGCCGAATACGTGGGCCAGAGCAAGGCGCGCGAGCAGCTCGAGATCTTCATCGGCGCGGCGCGCATGCGCGGTGAGGCGATGGACCATGTGCTGCTGTTCGGCCCGCCGGGGCTGGGCAAGACGACGCTGTCGCACATCATCGCCAACGAGCTCGGCGTGAACCTGCGCCAGACCTCGGGGCCGGTGCTCGAAAAGCCGAAGGACCTGGCCGCGATCCTGACCAACCTCGAGAAGAACGACGTTCTGTTCATCGACGAGATCCACCGCCTGAGCCCGGTGGTGGAAGAGATCCTCTACCCCGCGCTGGAGGACTACCAGATCGACATCATGATCGGCGAGGGCCCGGCCGCACGCAGCATCAAGCTCGACCTGCAGCCGTTCACCCTGGTAGGCGCGACCACGCGGGCCGGCATGCTGACCAACCCGCTGCGCGACCGCTTCGGCATCGTGACCCGGCTGGAGTTCTACACGCCCGAAGAACTGGCGCGCATCGTCAACCGCTCGGCCGGCCTGCTGAAGGTGCCGACCGAAGCCGAAGGCGCGTTCGAGATCGCGCGCCGTTCGCGCGGCACGCCGCGCATCGCCAACCGGCTGCTGCGGCGGGTGCGCGACTACGCCGACGTGAAAGGTGACGGCCACATCAGCAAGGCGCTGGCTGACAAAGCGCTGGCGATGCTCGACGTGGACCCGCACGGCCTGGACGTGATGGACCGCAAGCTGCTCGAAGCCGTGATCCACCGCTTCGACGGTGGCCCGGTCGGGCTCGACAACGTGGCCGCGGCCATTGGCGAGGAGCGCGACACGATCGAGGATGTGATCGAGCCCTACCTGATCCAGCAAGGCTACCTGCAGCGCACGCCGCGCGGGCGCATCGCCACGTTGGCAGCCTATCGGCACCTCGGCGTGGTGCCGCCCAAGAGCTCGGGCGAAGACCTGTTCGGCGTTTGATGTATGTAGTAACCCGGCCGGGCGGCTACGCCTGGCACATCACCGACGCGGTGGCCACCAGCTCTTTGAACATGGCCATCGAGACCGCGCCCGAGACCGCGTACGGGTCGAGCACCGCCGCTTCGGAATACTTCAGCAGCAGCGCCGGGTTGAGCCGCCCCATGTTGACCTGCCCCATCGCCCAGCCGGCAAAACTGCGTTCGCTGATCTCTTCGTAGCTCAGCAAGACCACGTCGTGGTGGCGCGGGTCGAGGGTGATCTTGTTGTACAGCGCGCTGACCTGCGAGCGCCCGCCTTCGAGCACCTGCAGGAAAATGCTGCCGGAAGAACAAAGCACCCCCGTCACGCCGATGGCCGGGTTGTTGGCGGTGGACTTGCGCAGGATGGCGTTCAGCGCCTCGGGGCTGATCTTGTCGGCGGCCCGACTGGCATACATCAAACGGACCAGCATGGTCGGTCCTTTCAGGTCTTCTTGCTGAGCAGGGAGAGGAATTCGCGCCGCAGGTTGGCGTCCTTCAGGAAGGCACCGCGCATCACGCTGTTGGTCATCATCGACTCGGTGTCCTTGACGCCGCGCCAGTGCATGCAGAAGTGGTCGGCTTCCATCACGATCGCGAGCCCGTCGGGCTTGACGCGCTCCTGCAATTCGTTGGCCAGCATCATCACCGCCTCTTCCTGGATCTGCGGGCGGCTCATGATCCATTCGCAGATGCGGGCGTACTTCGACAGCCCGATCAGGTTCGAGTGTTCGTTGGGCAGGATGCCGATCCAGACCTGGCCCATGATCGGGCACAGGTGGTGCGAACAGGCGCTGCGCACCGTGATGGGGCCCACGATCATCAGCTCGTTCAGGCGCGAGATATTGGGAAACTCGGTGACCGGCGGCATCGGCACATAGCGCCCGCGGAACACCTCGGTCAGGAACATCTTGGCCACGCGCTTGGCGGTTTCTTGCGTGTTGTGGTCACTGTCGGTGTCGATCACCAGCGCGCGCAGCACCTCCTGCATCTTGGCCTCGACCTCGACCTTCAGCTCCTCCATCTCGCCTTCGCGGATGAACTCGGCGATGTTGTCGTTGGCGTGGTAGCGGCAGCGCGCGCCCACCAGCCGGTAGCGGATGCGCTCGGACGCGCCCAGGCGGGCGAGTTCTTCTTCGGGCCTGAGGATCGGCGTCGGCGGGTCTCGGTGCATGCAGCCACCTCGGAAACGGGTCGGGGGCTGAAGGTTACCGCAGTGGGGGTGCCCGTAGACTGCGGCGGGTGAACGCCCCTGCCTCCGGCCCCTCGCCCCCCTTCGGCCCCTCGCCCGCCCCAGCGCGCCCCGCCCACCCGGCCGCGCTGCCGCTCGCCCGGCTGCTGAGCCACAGCGCCGACGCGGTGCAGGCGGTGCGCGCCGGCCAGTCGCTCAATGACGCGCTGGCGCGCTGCCCGGCCGAGGCGCGCCCGGGCACGCAGGCGCTGAGTTTTCACACCTTGCGCTGGCTCGGCTCGGCGCTGGCGGTGCGCGCGCTGCTGGCGCCCAAAGCGCCGCCGCCGCCGGTCGATGCGCTGCTGCTCACCGCGCTGGCGCTGCTGTGGCCGGCCGGCGAGCCCCCCTATGCCGAACACACGCTGGTGGACCAGGCCGTGGCCGCCGCCCGCCAACGCGCGCCGGCCAGCGCCGCCTTCATCAACGCCGTGCTGCGCCGCTTTCTGCGCGAGCGCGACATCACCGTGGCGGCCGCGCTGCGCGACCCGACCGCCGCCTTCAACCACCCGTCCTGGTGGGTCGAACGCTTGCGGCACGACTGGCCCGAACAGTGGCAGGCGGTGTTGCAGGTCAACAACGAACGCCCGCCGATGAGCCTGCGGATCAATGCGCGCCAGGGCGACGCGGCCGGCTACGTGGCGCGTCTGGCCGAACAGGGCGTGACCGCGCGCGCCGTCGGCTCCCATGGCGTGGTGCTTGCCCAGCCCTGCCCGGTGAGCCAGTTGCCGGGCTTTGCGCAAGGGGCGGTGTCGGTGCAAGACCTGGCCGCGCAACGCGCCGCGCCGCTCTTGCTCGGCATCGGCGACGCTTCGGACCCCAGCGAAGCCAGCGCTCGCCTCCCGGCTTCCCTCCCGAGTGGCGCCCGGGTGCTGGACGCCTGCGCCGCGCCGGGCGGCAAAACCGCGCACTTGCTGGAGCTCGCCGACCTGCAGGTTCTGGCGCTCGACCAGGACGCCCATCGGCTTGCGAGGGTGGATGAAACCCTGGCCCGGCTCGGCCTGAATGCCCGCACCGTGGCGGCCGACGCCGGCCAGCCCGCGACCTGGTGGGATGGCCAGCCGTTCGACGCGATCCTGCTCGACGCCCCGTGCAGCGCCTCGGGCATTGTTCGGCGCCACCCGGACGTGCGCTGGCTGCGCCGGGCGTCCGACATCACCGCACTGGCCGGCACGCAGGCGCGTTTGCTGGACGCGCTGTGGCCGCTGCTCGCGCCCGGTGGGCGGCTGCTGTTTTGCACCTGCTCCGTGTTCCGCGCCGAGGGCCAGCACCAGAGCGACGCATTTTTGCAACGCTGCGGCGATGCGGAAGTCGCGCCGCAGCCCCGATCGCCCGGCCACCTGCTGCCGCTGCCCGACAATCTCCCTCAGTATCCGGGCCATCCGGGCCATGACGGCGCGGCATCGGGCGATGGATTCTTCTACACCCTGATTCAGAAGCGGCGCGATTGAACACCTCCCACCCGACAGCGGCCCAACCCGCCTGCGCATTCGCAGCCGGCGCCGCCCTGCCCGGGCGGTGGCTGTGGCGCGGGCTGTGGCTGGTGCTGGCCGTTGCGGTGTGGCTGGCGCCTGCCCCCACCCGCGCGGCCGACCCACCGGCGCTGGCGGCCTTCGAGCTGGCCCAGGACGACGAAGGCGTGTCACTGACCTACACCCTCAACTTCGAGCTGTCGCGAAGCGTCGAAGAAGCGCTGAGCAAGGGCGTGCCGCTGTACTTTCTGGCCGAGGCCGAGGTCTACCGCGAGCGCTGGTACTGGCGCGACAAGCGCGTGGCCCATGCCACCCGGCTGTGGCGCATCGCCTTCCAGCCGCTCACCTCGTCTTACCGCGTCACCTTCGGCGGGCTGAACCTGACCTACAACAGCCAGGCCGAGGCGCTGGCCGCGATGCGCCGCACGGTGCGCTGGAAAGTGGCCGAAGTCGGCCAGATCGAAGCCGGCAGGCATTACGTGGAGTTCAGCTTCCGGCTCGACACCAGCCTGCTGCCACGGCCGATGCAGATCGGCATCAGCGGCCAGCCCGACTGGTCGCTGTCGGTGGAGCGCATGCAGCGCTTCAACTGAAGGCAGCTTTGCCCACGGCAGGCCGGTCATGACCAAAGCATCGCGCTGGGCCTGGCTCGTTTCACTGGTCGCCGTCACCGGCGCCGGCCTGGTGCTGGCCTTCCTGCTGTCGGTGGCCACCAACTCGCCGGCCCTGTACGAGCGCCACTACCTGTGGCTGTTCTGGGTCAACCTGACCGTGGCCACCCTGCTGCTGCTGGTGATCGCGGTGGCCTCGGTGCGCCTGCTGGTGCGCATCCGGCGGCGCAAGTTCGGGAGCCGGCTGCTGCTCAAGTTGGCAGCGATCTTTGCGCTGGTGGGCGTGGTGCCGGGGGTGCTGATCTACACCGTGAGCTTCCAGTTCGTGTCGCGCAGCATCGAAAGCTGGTTCGATCTGAAGGTGGAAAGTGCGCTCGACGCCGGGCTGACCCTGGGGCGTGGCACGCTCGACGCGCGCGTCGTCGACCTGGCCAGCAAGACGCGTGTGGCGGCCGAAGCGCTGGGTGACCGCGCCGGCAGCATCCAGGCGCTGGCGCTCGAGCGGCTGCGCGAGCAACTGTCGGCGCAAGACGTGTCGCTGATCGGCGCCGCCGGCCAGACCTTGCTCACGGTGGGCAGCACCTCGTCGCTGCTGATGTTCTCGCGGCCGACCCTGGCCCAGTTGCGCCAGACCCGGGTGCAGCGCGTCGTCAGCCAGCTCGAAGGGCTGGACGAAGATGCCGCCGCCGCACCCGGCAACGCCCGCGTGCGTGCGCTGGCGCACATTCCGAGCGCCAACTTCGCGCTCGACGAGCAAGAGCGCTACCTGCTGGTCACGCAACTCCTGCCGCCCGGCCTGGCCGCCAATGCGCTGGCGGTACAAACCGCCTACCGCGAGTACCAGCAGCGTGCCTTGGCGCGCGACGGCCTGCGCAAGATGTACATCGGCACGCTCACCTTGGCGCTGGTATTGGCGGTGTTTGCCGCGGTGCTGCTGGCGGTGGCGCTGGGCAACCAGCTCGCCCGGCCGCTGCTGCTGCTGGCCGAAGGCGTGCGCCAGGTCGCGCAGGGCGACCTGAGCGCGAAACCCGTGTTCGCCTCGCGCGACGAACTCGGTGGCCTGACGCGCTCGTTCGCCGAGATGACTCAGCAACTCTCCGACGCGCGCTCGCTGGTGCAGCGCAGCGTGGTGCAGGTGGAAGGCGCGCGCGCCAACCTGCAGACCATTCTGGACAACCTGACCGCCGGCGTGATCGTGTTCGACAACCAGGGCCGCATCGACACCGTGAACCCCGGCGCCACGCGCATCCTGCGCCTGCCGCTGTCGGCCTACCGCAAGCGGCGCCTCGACGAGGTGCCGGGGCTGGGTGCGTTCGGCCAGTCGGTGTGGCAACGTTTCGAGCTGCACGCCACCAGCCCCGAAGCCGGTGAGCGCGACCACTGGCAGGACTCGTTCGAGCTGCAGACCGCCGTCGACCGCGACACCCTGACCCTGCTGGTGCGCGGCGCCGCGATGCCCATGGGCGCGCGGCTGATGGTGTTCGACGACATCAGCGAAGTCGTCTCGGCCCAGCGCAGCAGGCCTGGAGCGAAGTGGCGCGGCGCCTGGCGCACGAGATCAAGAACCCGCTCACGCCGATCCAGCTGTCGGCCGAACGCCTGCAGCACAAGCTCGAGGCCAAGCTCGAAGGGCCCGACCAGGCCATGCTGGTGCGTTCGGTCGCCACCATCGTGAACCAGGTGCAGGCGATGAAGACGCTGGTCAACGAGTTCCGAGACTACGCGCGCCTGCCGGCCGCCCAGTTGCGACCGTTGGACCTGAACGCGCTGGTCGCCGAGGTGCTGGGCCTGTACGCCACCGCGCAGGAATCAGGCCGCTTGCACGCCGACCTGGGCGCCGACGTGCCGGCCATCGTGGGCGACGGCACGCAGTTGCGCCAGGTTATCCACAACCTGGTGCAGAACGCGCTCGACTCGGTGGCCGAGCAGGCCGACGGCCGCGTGCGCATCACCACCGAGGTGGTTCGCAACGAACTGGGCGCGCTGCGCGCGGTGCGCCTGCAAGTGATCGACAACGGCCCCGGCTTCCCCGACAAAGTGCTCAAGCGCGCCTTCGAGCCCTACGTCACCACCAAGAGCAAAGGCACCGGGCTGGGCCTGGCAGTCGTGAAAAAGATCGCAGACGAGCACGGCGCACGCGTGCGCATTGCCAACCTGGGCACCACGGTTGAGGGGGATGGCGAGGCCGGGGTGGCGAAAGGCGCTCAAGTTTCGTTATCATTTTCGAAATTCGCACCGGCCGGCGACAATCTCGTCGTCGCGACGACCGCGACCGTTGCGAGTGCACACTAGCGTTCATGGCCACCATTCTTGTAGTTGACGACGAACTCGGCATTCGTGCCCTGCTTTCGGAGATCCTTGCCGACGAAGGGCACACCGTCGAAGTGGCAGAAAACGCCGCGCAGGCGCGCGCCAGTCGGCAGCGGTTCCGGCCCGACCTGGTGCTGCTCGACATCTGGATGCCCGATGTCGATGGCATCACCTTGCTGAAGGAATGGGGCGCCACCTCGCTGCTCACCATGCCCGTCATCATGATGAGCGGGCACGGCACCATCGACACCGCGGTCGAGGCCACCAAGGTCGGCGCGATGGCCTTTCTTGAAAAGCCGATCACCCTGCAAAAGCTGCTGCGCGCCGTCGAACAGGGCTTGGCCAAACCCGCGCCGCGCCATGCCTTGCCGCCGTCGCACGCGAACATGATGGATGGTGGGCTGACGGTCGAGTCGGCCATGACCGGCGGTGTGATGCTGCCCACCATGCCGTTGATGCTGGGCCCGCAGTCGGAGCAGAGCTTCGACCTGGACCGCCCGCTGCGCGAAGCGCGCGACGCGTTCGAGAAGAGCTACTTCGAATTCCACCTGAGCCAGGAAAACGGCAGCATGACCCGCGTGGCCGAGAAGACCGGCCTGGAGCGCACCCACCTGTATCGCAAGCTCAAGCAACTGGGCGTCGACCTCACCCGCGGCAAGCGCGGCGCGGCGTCCTGAAGAGCCGTCGGGGCGGGCGGGTCGGTTCAGCTCGTCTATACTCGCGGGCTCGGCCTGGTAGCTCAGTTGGTAGAGCAGCGGATTGAAAATCCGCGTGTCGGTGGTTCGATTCCGCCCCAGGCCACCAGACCCTCGAATTGGCACTGTCCCAGGAAATCCAGGGACGTCCCAGGAAGTCCAGAAAGCCC
>JANOQS010000559.1:0-3956 GCA_031414975.1 Methylibium sp.
CGCGCCGGGCCTTCAAGTCCCACAGCGCGACGTCGAACGCGCCGATCGCCTGGGTGGCCAGGCCGCTGCGGCCGGCCGACGCGCCGGCCCAGCAGAGCTTGTCCCACAGCCGCGAAATATCGCTCGGGTCTTCGCCGATCAAGGCCGGCGCGATTTCTTTCGCGTGCGCGAACTGGCCCGGCCCGCCTGCGCGTTTGGCGTAACTGAAGCCCAGGCCGCGGTGGCCGCCCGCGGTTTCGATTTCCGCGAACAGGATCGCGATCTCCGTCATCGGCTTTTGCCGGCCCGTCAGCACCTTGGCGTCGCTGATCGGCGTGGCCAGCGGCACGAAGCACGAGGCCAGGCGCAGCCAGGCGATGCGGTCGGGGCTGGCGCTCATCGCGGGGCTCAGGCCAGCGCCGGGCCGCTCCCAAGCGGCCTGAACTCCCCTCGGGGGGCGCGAGCGAAGCGAGCTTGGGGCCGTCATCACTCCGGCTTGATGCCCGCCGTCTTGATGACCTGGGTCCACAGATCGAGTTCGGTCTTGACGAAATCGGTGTACGGCTTGGCACCGGCCGCGGGCACGACGAAGCCGACGGACTCCAGCCGCTGCTTGATCTCGGGCGAGGTCATGATCTTTCTCAGCGCGGCATCGAGCTTGTCGACGACCGGCTGCGGCGTGCCCTTGATGGCCGAGATGCCCGACCACGACAGCGCTTGGAAGCCCGGGAAGCCGCTCTCGGCGATCGTCGGCAGATCGGGGTACAGGGGGTTGCGCTGCCGGCTCGTGACCGCCAGCGCACGCAGCTTGCCGGCCTTGACGTGTTGCAGGGCCACGTCCTGGTTGATGAACATCAGCGGGATCTGGCCGCCGAGCAGGTCCTGCATCATCGGGCCGCCGCCGCGGTAGGGGATGCCGACCATGAAGAAGCCGTTGCACTCCTTCGTTCCGGCCGGGCACTTGCTGGCTTCGAGCTTCAACAACTCCATCGCCATGTGGCCCGAGGCCGCGTGCGTGAAACCGTAGTTCAGCTTGCCCGGGTTCTTGCGCACGTACTCGACCAGTTCCTTGAAGGTCTTGAACGGCGTGCTCGGGTGCACGACCAGCACGTTCGGGCCCGAGTGAACCTGGGCCAGGTGGATGAAGTCCTTCATCGAGTCGTAGCCGACATTCGGGTTCAGGCCGTGCGCGACGGCGTTCTGGCCGACACCCGTCTGGATGAGGGTGTAGCCATCGGGCGCCGCCTTGGACGCGCGCAGCGTGCCGATCGTGCCGCCCGCGCCGCCGACGTTGTCGACGATGACCTGTTGCCCCAGTTCCTTGCCCAGTGCCTCACCGAGCATGCGCGCCATCACGTCGCTGGTGCCGCCGGCCGGGAAGGGGCTGACGAGGCGGATCGGCTTGTTCGGCCAGGCGTCTTGCGCCGAGGCGGGGGTCGTGGGCAAGGCCAGCGTGATCGCCAGGCCGGCGCTGGCCATCAGGGCGCTGAGTTTGCGGATCGATTTCATCGTCGGTTTCCTTTCGGTTCAGGCCACGTCGTGGTGGGCCATCAACTCCAGCGCGCGAACGAGCGCGGAGTGGTCGAGCTCGGCCATCCCGTTGGCGGCGCAGGCCTGCATCAGTTGAGCAGCGCCAGCGGTCTGCGGCAGCGCGACACCGAGCGCGCGCGCGCCGGCCAGCGCCAGGTTCAGGTCTTTCTGGTGCAGGCCGATTCGAAAGCCGGGATTGAAGGTCCGCTTGATCATGCGTTCGCCGTGTACTTCGAGGATGCGCGACGCGGCAAAGCCGCCCATCAGGGCCTGGCGCACTTTGGCCGGGTCGGCGCCAGCCTTGCTGGCGAAGACCAGCGCTTCGCCGACGGCGGCGATGTTCAGCGCGACGATGATCTGGTTCGCGACCTTGCAGGTCTGACCGTCGCCGTTGCCGCCGATCAGGGTGATGTTCTTGCCCATCAGCTCGAACAGCGGCAAGACCCTCGCGAACGCGGCCTCGGGGCCGCCGACCATGATCGTGAGGCTGCCGGCCTTGGCGCCGACTTCGCCGCCCGACACCGGCGCGTCGAGGTAGTCGCAGCCGAGGGCGTTGATGCGCTGGGCGAAGGCCTTGGTTTCGATCGGCGAGATGCTGCTCATGTCGACGACGGTCTTGCCCGCCGACAAGCCATCGCACACGCCGTTCTTGCCGAACAACACGGCTTCCACATCGGGCGTGTCGGGCACCATCGTGAAGACGATATCGGCGCGGCGCGCCACTTCGGCGGCGTTGGCGCAGGCCACCGCGCCGGCATCGGCCAGCGCTGGCGGCACCTTGCTGCGCGTGGTGACGAAGAGGTCGTGGCCTGCGGCGCGCAAGTGGCCCGCCATCGGCGCGCCCATGATGCCCAGGCCGATGAATCCGAGTTTCATGTCGATGCTCCTTTTGATTCAGTAGGTGCCGGGACCCTTGCCCGAGGCCGGACCCGCGCGCATCTTCGAGAGTACCTGTTGAGAGCCCGCCGCCATCAGCCGCGCGTCCGATCCCACGGTGACGAAGCGAAAACCTTTGGCAATTCGCGCCAGCGCGACTTCTGGGGCACCGTTGTGGATGCCGGCCGTGACGCCATGTGCCTGGGCCCGCGCGAGGATGTGATCAATCGCCTGCGCGACGGGGGGGTCGACATCGTCGAACACCGGCCGGCAGCCCAGCGACAGCGACAGGTCCGAGGGGCCGATGTAGACCGCGTCGATGCCCTCGACCGACAGGATCGCGTCCAGGTTGTCCAGCGCCTGCGCGGTCTCGATCATGGCGAAGCGAACGATCGTCTCGTTGGCACGTTCCGCATAGTCGGCGCCGCCGTAGAGCAGCGCACGCACCGGGCCGAAACTGCGCCCGCCCTTGGGCGCGTAGTTGGTGTAGGCGACCAGTTTCTGCGCGTCCTCGCGGGTGTTGACCATCGGGCAGATGACGCCGTAGGCGCCGGCGTCCAGGGCCTTCATCAGCGCGCTCGGCTCGAGCCAGGGCACGCGCACGACCGGCACCGTCGGCGTGGTGCTGATCGCCTGCAGCATCGTGACCATCGCCTGGTAGTCGATGACGCCATGCTGAAGGTCGATGGTCAAGGTGTCCCAGCCCTGGTGGGCCATGACCTCGGCCGAGAAGCTATTCGGAATGGCCAGCCAGCCGTTGACGGCGGCCTGGTTGTTCTGCCACAGCGCGCGCAGGCGGTTTTCTCTCATCGTGTTGCTCCAGAGTTCAGGCGGTGCCGGGCCGTTCCCAAGCCGACTGAGCGCCCCTCGGGGCTGAGCCCGGACACACGACAGTCCGGTGGACTGTCTGTGCTTGGCGAAGGGCCGGGCCGCTGGCCCGGCGCGGCCTGCAAGGCCGCGAGCACAGCGAGTTGGGGGTCGTCATCTTCAGCGCACCATGCACGGCCGCTTGGGATCGAAGGCCCAGTTCGGGATCAGTGACTGCATGGCGATCGCATCGTCGCGCGCGCCCAGACCATGCTGAAGGTAGAGCTGGTGGGCCTTCTCGACCTCGACCATGTCGAGTTCCACGCCCAGGCCGGGCTTCTTGGGCACCTGCACATGGCCGCCGACGATCTGCAGCGGCTCTTTCGTCAGACGCTGGCCGTCCTGCCAGATCCAGTGCGTGTCGATGGCGGTGACGTTGCCGGGCGCCGCGGCGCCCACGTGCGTGAACATCGCCAGCGACACATCGAAATGGTTGTTGGAATGCGAGCCCCAGGTCAGGCCCCAGTCGCGGCAGGTCTGGGCCACGCGCACCGAGCCGGCCATGGTCCAGAAGTGCGGGTCGGCGAGCGGGATGTCGACGCTTTGCAGCGCCAGCGCATGCGCGAGCTGGCGCCAGTCGGTCGCGACCATGTTGGTCGCGGTCGGCAGGCCGGTTGCGCGACGGAACTCGGCCATCACCTCGCGGCCCGAGAAGCCTTCCTCGGCGCCGCACGGGTCTTCGGCATACGCCAGCACGCCGCGCA
>JANOQS010000560.1:0-2624 GCA_031414975.1 Methylibium sp.
CGAACCGACCCGCCGGTGACCCCGCCGCCAGTACTGCCCTCGTTCAGCGAGTGGCGCGCACCTTCGTCCTGGGAGACCATCGACTTCATCAGCGATCTTCACTTGAGTGAAGAGACGCCGCTGACCTTCGAGGCCTGGGCGGGCTACATGCGCGACACGGTGGCCGATGCCGTCGTGATCCTGGGTGACTTGTTCGAAGCCTGGGTCGGTGACGATGCCCGGAATGCAGGCTTCGAAGCCCGGTGCGCAGCCGTGCTGACTTCCACTGCAGCGACCCGGCGGGTTGCCTTCATGGTCGGCAATCGCGATTTTCTGGTGGGCGATGCGATGCTCGCGGCCTGCGGCGTGCAGGCCCTGACCGACCCGACCGTGTTCGTCGTCGGCGACGACCGCTTGCTGCTGTCACATGGCGACGCGCTGTGCCTGAGCGACCTCGAGTACCAGCAAATCCGCAGCATGGCGCGCAGCCCGGCCTGGCAACAAGGCTTTCTGGCGTTGTCGCTGGAGGAGCGGCGTTCACAAGTGCGGCAGATGCGATTGCGCAGTGAACTGCACAACAAGGCTCGCGCCGGGACCGACTACGCCGATCTGGACCTGCCCACCGCCGTGCAGTGGATGCAGGCCGCCACCACGCCGACCTTCGTTCACGGGCACACACACAAGCCGGCGACCGAAGGGCTCGCGCCGGGTTTCGTACGCCACGTCTTGACCGACTGGGATCTGGACCATGCTGGCAAGCCCCGCGCCGAAGTGCTGCGCTGGCAGCACGGCGCGCTGAGGCGTCTGCCGCTCGTGTCGTCGATCGTATCGTCGCCCGGGTCGTGATCGCCTGGTGGCGCCGCTGGCGCGAAGCACGTACCTTGCGCGAGCGCCCCATCCCTGACAAGCTTTGGCAGCTGACCTTGGCGCACTACCCGTTCCTCGCGCAGCGACCCGGTGCCGACCTGCAACGCCTTCGCGACCTGAGCACGCTGTTCCTGGCCGACAAGGAATTCGCCGGCATGCAGGGCCTGCAGGTCAGCGACGAGATGGCCGTGGCCATCGCGGCGCAGGCCTGCGTGCCGGTGCTGAACCTGGGGCTGACGTGGTACGACGGATTCAAGGGCATCGTGGTCCACCCCGACGCGGTGCGCGCGCGGCGCGAGCATGTGGACGAGATCGGGGTGGTGCACCACTACGACGAAGAACTCGCCGGTGAAGCGATGCATGGCGGGCCGCTGATGCTGTCCTGGCACGACGTGGCCGACGCCGGCGTCTCGGCCGAATGGGGCTACAACGTGGTGATCCACGAGTTTGCGCATGTGCTGGACCTGCGCGATGGCGCCTCTGATGGCGTGCCCGCCCTGCCCGACCGCCCCAGTCGCGAGCGCTGGCTGCAGACGCTGGAACACGAGTACCAGCGCTTTTGCGCCGCGGTTGACGCGGGCGAGGACACCTTGCTCGACCCGTACGGTGCCGAGGCGATCGACGAATTTTTTGCGGTGGTGGCCGAGGTGTTCTTCGTGGCGCCACGTGATCTGCTCGACGAGCACCCTGCGATGTACGCGCTGCTGAGCAGCTTCTTCATGCAGGATCCGGCGAAGGAGGCGATGCTGAAATGAAGAAGGGGCCCGCAGGCCCCTTCCGGACACTTCCGCACAATTGCCGAAAACGGATCAAGCCGTGGCCGGCTCCGCCTTGGGCTTGTCGCTCTTCTTGTTCGGTGTGATGTCCAGCACCGGCTTGCCGTCGGCGTCAACGTCGACCGTGAGCCGCCCGCCTTCGACCAGTTGACCGAACAGCAACTCGTCGGCCAGCGCACGCCGGATCGTGTCCTGGATCAGGCGCTGCATCGGCCGCGCGCCCATCAACGGGTCGAAGCCGGTCTTGGCCAGGTGCTTGCGTAGCCCGTCGGTGAAGGTGACTTCGACCTTCTTCTCGGTCAGCTGGCTTTCGAGCTGGAGCAAGAACTTGTCGACCACGCGCAGGATGATCTCTTCGTTGAGCGCCTTGAAGCTCACCGTGGCGTCGAGCCGGTTGCGGAACTCGGGCGTGAACAGGCGCTTGATGTCGGCCATCTCGTCGCCCTGCTCGCGCGAGTTCATGAAGCCGATCGTCGCCTTGTTCATCGTCTCGGCGCCCGCATTGGTGGTCATGATGATGATCACGTTGCGGAAGTCGGCCTTGCGCCCGTTGTTGTCGGTCAGCGTGCCGTGGTCCATCACCTGCAGCAGCACGTTGAAGACATCCGGGTGCGCCTTTTCGATCTCGTCGAGCAGCAGCACGGCGTGCGGCTTCTTGGAGATCGCCTCGGTCAGCAAGCCGCCCTGGTCGAAGCCCACATAACCCGGCGGCGCACCGATCAGCCGGCTCACCGCATGGCGCTCCATGTACTCGCTCATGTCGAAACGGATCAGCTCGATGCCCAGGATGTAGGCGAGCTGCTTGGCCACCTCGGTCTTGCCCACGCCGGTGGGGCCGCTGAACAGGAACGAGCCGATCGGCCGATCCGGCTTGCCCAGGCCCGAGCGCGCCATCTTGATCGCGGCAGCGAGCGCCTCGATGGCTGGCTCCTGGCCGAACACCACGCTATTGAGGTCGCGGTCCAGGCTCTTGAGCTTGGAGCGGTCGTCGTTGGACACGCT
>JANOQS010000561.1:0-1540 GCA_031414975.1 Methylibium sp.
CACGCTCGATGCTTGGCTGTCCGACACGACCCGCGCGGTGCTCGACCTGTGCACCGGCAACGGCAGCCTGGCGGTGATCGCGGCGATGGCCTACCCCGAGGTGGTGGTCGATGCCGCCGACATTTCAGACGAAGCGCTCGCGGTGGCTCAGATCAACATCGAGAAACACAAACTCGCCCAACGCATCACCTTGATGAAATCCGACCTGTTGGCCAGCGTGCGCGGCCCCTACGACCTGATCATCTGCAACCCGCCCTACGTCAACACCCGCAGCATGGAAGCGCTGCCGGCCGAGTACCGCGCCGAACCGGGCCTGGCACTGGCGGGTGGCGACGATGGCATGGACCTGGTGCGCCACATCGTGCGCGACGCGCCGAAGCACCTGAGCCCGCAAGGCGTGCTGGTGCTGGAGATCGGCAACGAGCGGCGCCATTTCGAGCAGGCGTTTCCGCGCCTGGAAGCGGCCTGGCTGGAGACCAGCGCCGGCGACGACCAGGTGCTGCTGCTGACCCGCGACGCGCTCGCCACCTGGAGCGCCCGATGATCACGCTGCGCGATGTGACCCTGCGCCGTGGCGTCAAGGTCGTGCTCAACAGCACCAGCGTCACCCTGCAGCCGGGCGAAAAGGTCGGCCTGGTCGGCCGCAACGGCGCCGGAAAGTCGTCGCTGTTTGCCTTGCTGACGAACAAGCTGCACGCCGATGGCGGCGACGTGGACATGCCGCCGCGCTGGCGCCTGGCCGAGGTGGCGCAAGACATGCCCGAGACCGAACAAGGCGCCACCGACTTCGTGCTCGAAGGCGACACCCGGCTGATGGAGGCGCAGGCCCAGCTGGTGCAGGCCGAAGCCGATGACGACGGCCACGCGATGGCCGACGCCCACCACGCGATCAGCGATGACGGCGGCTTCGAAGCCCGCCCGCGCGCTCAGGCGATGCTGATGGGCCTGGGCTTCAAGCTCGCCGTACTCGACTCGCCCGTCATGATCTTCTCCGGCGGCTGGCGCATGCGGCTGCAACTGGCGCGCGCGCTGATGTGCCCGGCCGACCTGATGCTGCTCGACGAACCGACCAACCACCTGGACCTGGACGCGCTGGTGTGGCTGGAGGCCTGGCTGCAGCGCTATGAGGGCACGATGATCGTGATCAGCCACGACCGCGAGTTCCTCGACGCGATCACCAGGGTCACCTTGCACCTGGACGAGACCAAGCTCACGCGCTACACCGGCAATTACACCGCCTTCGACGAGATGCGCGCCGAGCGTTTGATGCAGGCCCAGGCCAGCTTCGAGAAGCAGCGCGAGCGCATGGCGCACCTGCAGAAGTTCATCGACCGCTTCAAGGCCAAGGCGAGCAAGGCCAAGCAGGCCCAAAGCCGCGTGAAGGCGCTGGCGCGCATGGAAAAGCTCGGCCCGGTGTTGACCAGCGCCGACTTCCAGTTCGAGTTCCGCGAGCCGATGAACCTGCCCAACCCGATGCTGGCGTTTTCGCAGGTGGCCTGCGGTTATCACACTGAGGACGGCAGCGAAACACGCATCGTGC
>JANOQS010000562.1:0-1540 GCA_031414975.1 Methylibium sp.
GCCATGGTCAGGCTCCCCGGATGCGCTTGCCAGCGTCGTGAATGGCCGCGCGAATGCGCGGATAGGCGCCGCAGCGGCAGAGGTTGCCAGACATGGCGGCGTCGATGTCGGCGTCGGTGGGGGCGGGGTTCTTCTGCAGCAGGGCCGCAGCACTCATGATCTGGCCCGACTGGCAGTAGCCGCACTGGGCGACCTGGTGCTCGATCCAGGCCGCCTGCACGGCGTGCAAGCTGGCGGGGGTGCCCAGGCCTTCGACGGTGGTGACGGCTCCGCTGACCGAGCCCACCGGGGTCACGCACGAGCGCACCGCGTTGCCGTCCACGTGCACGGTGCAGGCGCCGCACTGCGCCACGCCGCAGCCGAACTTGGTGCCGGGCAGGTTGAGTTCATCGCGCAGCACCCACAGCAAGGGCATCTCCGGCTCGATGTCGATCGCGTGGGACGTTCCGTTGACGGTCAGCTTCATGTGGTGTGCTCTGTCGGTGCAATGACGTCATTGTGCGAACGGCGTCGCCTGCGCGCACCCACCGATGGCGCCACAATGGAAGCCAAACGCGCCAACAAGCCCCTGCCTGCTTGGCGCGATCCGCCGATGCGCTGGCGCGATGCGCGAACTAGACTCGACGCATGCCATTCGAGCGTACCGACCAGCTGACGGCCCCCAACGACCGCCTCAGCCACACCCGCAGCCTCTGGGTCTGGCCCGGTTGGCAGGTGCTGATGCAAGACGCCGGGGTGGACCGCGCCAACGTGCTGCGCCGCGCGAAGTTGCCCGGCGACCTGTTCGCACGTGACAGTGTCCGGCTCGATGCCGCGAGCTACTTCCGGCTCTGGGATGCCATCGATGAGGAGGCCGGGAACGCGGGCGGCCCCGCGCCATTGCGGTTTGCGCAAAAGATGTCGGTCGACTGGTTCAACCTGGAACTCTTCGTCGCCTTGTGCAGCGAAGACATGGACAGTGCGCTGGCCCGCCTCGCCAAATACAAAAGCGGGCCGATGGCGCTGAAGCTCGAGCACGATGCACGCGGCACGACGGCCGCGATGGAGTACCTCGACCGGGAGCTGACGCCGCCGCGCGTGCTCATGGCCTTCAAGCTGGTCTTCTTCGTGCAGCTCGCGCGCCTGGCCACGCGCAGCCCGGTGCAGCCGCTGCGCATAGGCTGGCCGTCGCCGGATCTGTCAGCCCCTGACGCGCGCGCCTACGCCACCTGGTTCGGCGTTCCGGTGGAAGACCTGCCTTTGCCCACCGTGGTGTTCGCGGCGGAAGACGCGAAGCGCCCGTTCCTCACTGCGAACCATGGCATGTGGAAGTTCTTCGAACCGGCCTTGCGCCAGCGCCTGGACGACCTGGAGAAACACGCCAGCACCGTCGAACGCCTGCGCAATGCGCTGCTCGAGGCCCTGCCCGCCGGCGAGGTGTCCATGCCGGCCGTGTGCAGAAAACTCGGCGTCAGCACGCGCACCCTGCAGCGCAGGTTGCAGGAGGAGGGCAGCAGCTTCCAGCAGACGCTCGACGCCCTGCGCAATTCATTGGCGCACC
>JANOQS010000563.1:0-2028 GCA_031414975.1 Methylibium sp.
CCAATGGCGCGGTGAAAAGCGAGGTCTTCGGCCACGCCGTCGTGGCCGGCCGCCGCGGCCGCGTCCATCGCCTTCAGCGCGCGTCGCATCGTGGCGACCTGGGCTCGCGTGGCGCGCTCGGCGGCCAGCGCGGCGATCTCGGCCTCGAGAACGCGCCGCACCTCCACCACATGGACGACCGCCTGCACCGAGTCGAGCACCGTCGGGTCGAACGCCAGCGGCTGGTGCGGAAGGGTGGGCGCTACAAACACGCCCGAACCCTGGCGCGACACCACCAGCCGGCGCGATTTGAGTTGGTGCACCGCTTCGCGTACCACCGTTCGGGACACGCCGTACGCCAGCGCGAGCTTCTGTTCGGTGGGCAGCCGGTCGCCAGGCAGCAGCGTGCCAGTGTCGATCTGCTCGCCCAGCACCATGGCGAGCCGGTCGGACAGCCGCTCGGCAACAAGACGGACCGAGCCGCCTCGGCCGACAGCCGGGCCGCTGGCCGCAATGGCACTGGCCGCTCGGGTGGTGGACTGGTTCAGCATGGTTATCAGATCATCATACAAATTTTGGACCTCGCCAGACCTAACGGTTTGCCCTGATGGCGCCGCCCCCTCGCAATGCCGATACTTCGCCCGCAACGACACAGGAACCCGGTGCATGGCCAGCGTCACGATCCAGGCGGTGAAGAAAAACTTCGGTGAAACGCCGATCCTGCACGGCGTGGACATCGATATTCCCGACGGTTCGTTCACCGTGCTGGTCGGCCCCTCGGGCTGCGGCAAGTCCACCTTGCTGCGCATGATTGCCGGGCTCGAGCACATCAGCGGCGGCGAGGTTCGCATCGGCAACAAGCGCGTCAACGACGTGCCGCCGAAAGAGCGCGACATCGCCATGGTGTTCCAGAACTACGCGCTCTACCCGCACATGACGGTGCGCGAGAACATGGCCTTCTCGCTTGAGCTCGCCAAGAAGGACAAGACCACCATCGACAGCAAGGTCGGTCGCGCCGCCGAGATATTGGCGCTCGGCGCGCTGCTCGACCGCTACCCGCGCCAGCTCTCTGGCGGCCAGCGCCAGCGCGTGGCGATGGGCCGCGCGATCGTGCGCGACCCGCAGGTCTTCTTGTTCGATGAGCCGCTGTCCAACCTCGACGCCAAGTTGCGCGTGGCCATGCGCAGCGAGATCAAGGAGTTGCACCAGCGGCTCAAGACCACGTCGATCTACGTCACGCACGACCAGATCGAGGCGATGACCATGGGCGACAAGATCGTGGTGATGCGCGACGGCCGCATCGAGCAGACCGGCAGCCCGCTCGACCTGTACGACCACCCGGCCAACCAGTTCGTCGCCGGGTTCATCGGTTCGCCGGCGATGAATTTTCTGCCCGGCACGCTGCGCCGCAATGGCGACGCCGCCAGCGTCGAGCTGGCCGACGGCACCCGGCTCGAAGCGCCGGCGCGGGTCGGTGGCGTCGACGGCCAGTCGGTCGTCTTCGGCACGCGCCCCGAGCACCTGACGCTCGCCAGCGGCGGCGGCATTCCGGCACGCGTGGTCGTGATGGAGCCGACCGGCATGGACACGTTCGTTGCCTGCCGCCACGAAGGCGTGGAACTCTCGGCCGTGTTCCGCGAGCGCCATGATTTCGCGCCCGGCAGCACCATTCACTTGCTGCCCGATCTGCAGCGTGTGCATCTTTTCGATGCCGGCAGTGGCCGGCGTCTGGCGGCCTGAGGGCCGGGTTTCAGATTTCCCCCGAACGTTCACTGCAAGGAGACATTCATGAGTGATTTCAATCGCCGCAAATTCCTCGAGAGCTCGGCCGGTGTGGCCGCGGTCGCGTCCGTCGGCGCTGGCACGGCCGTGTTCGCGCCGCTCGCCCAGGCGCAGACTTTGTCGTTCAAGCCCGAGAAAGACGCCAAGCTGCGCGTGCTGCGCTGGAGCCGCTTCGTGCAGGGCGACATCGACGCCTACATGATCAACGTCAAGAAGTTCACCGAGAAGACCGGCGTCGAAGTGCGAGTCGACAACGAGGGCTGGGAA
>JANOQS010000564.1:0-4371 GCA_031414975.1 Methylibium sp.
AGCGCGTTCGTCGGCCCCGTCATCACATGCCAACTCGAGCCGAACAGCGCCGCCACGATGCAGGGCACGATGGCGGTGTACAGGCCGTACTCGGCCGGCAAGCCTGCGAGCGAAGCGAAGGCGATGCCCTGCGGCAAGACCAGCAGCGCACCGAGGAGGCCCGCCACCATGTCGGCACGCAGCGTGGCGGGACCGACCTGTTGCACCCACGGACCGAACCAGCGCGCGGCGATGTCACCCATGCAGTAACTTTAAGCGCGCTTCACGCCCGCAGAAATGCCGCCCCAGAAATACGAACCCCTCCCGACCGTGAGGGGGGAGGGGTGGGTGGCTGACGCCACCGATTTGGGGCTCCGGAGGTAGAGGGTCCGGGGCTCCTGGTGCGCAGTGACTGCGCCCCGGTGTGTACCTGCAAGCAGGCAACTGAACCTTAGAACTTTGGCCGACGAAGGTCAAGCGAATTCGCTGCCGACAGTGAATTCACCGCCGCCCGCCATGCCTTCAGCGCGGCGGCCGGAGGATGTCACTCAACAACCCGGCCACGCGCTGTTCGACCGCCGGGTCCATCGTGATCACGCGGCCCCACTCGCGCGCCGTTTCGCCCGGCCACTTGTTCGTCGCGTCCAGCCCCATCTTGCCGCCCAGGCCGCTGACGGGCGAGGCGAAGTCGAGGTAGTCGATCGGTGTGTGCTCCACCAGGGTGGTGTCGCGCACCGGGTCCATGCGGGTGGTGATGGCCCACACCACGTCGGGCCAGTGGCGGATGTTCACGTCGTCGTCGGTCACGACGATGAACTTGGTGTACATGAACTGGCGCAGAAAGCTCCAGATGCCGAACATCAGCCGCTTGGCGTGGCCGGGGTAGCTCTTCTTGATGCTGACGATGGCCAGCCGGTAGCTGCAGCCTTCGGGCGGCAGGTAGAAGTCGGTGATCTCGGGAAACTGCTTCTGCAGGATCGGCACGAACACCTCGTTCAGCGCCACGCCCAGCACGGCCGGCTCGTCGGGCGGCTTGCCGGTGTAGGTGCTGTGGTAGATCGGGTCGGGCCGGTGCGTCAGGCGGCTGAGCTCGAACACGGGGAACCAGTCCTGCTCGTTGTAATAGCCGGTGTGGTCGCCGAACGGGCCCTCCAGCGCATGCAGGTAACCCTTGATCTCCTTGGTCGGGATGCCGTGTTCGCTCACGCCGGTGAAGCCGGGCGGCGCGACCGGGATGTGCCCTTCCAGCACGATCTCGGCGCTGGCCGGCACCTGCAGCAACACGCCAGAGTCACCCACGGCCGAATCGACCACCTCGGTGCGGCTGCCGCGCAGGAGGCCGGCAAACTGGTATTCCGACAAGGTATCGGGCACCGGCGTCACGGCGCCCAGGATCGTGGCCGGGTCAGCGCCCAGCGCCACCGCGATCGGGAACGGCTGGCCCGGCTTGGCCAGCGCAAAGTCGCGAAAGTCGAGCGCGCCGCCGCGGTGCGCCAGCCAGCGCATGATGACCTGGCGGCGGCCGATCACCTGCTGGCGGTAGATGCCCAGGTTCTGGCGCTGGCGCGGTTTGGCACCGCCCTGCGGACCGCGGGTGATCACCAGCCCCCAGGTGATCAGCGGGCCGGCGTCGTCGGGCCAGCAGGTCTGCACCGGCAGTTGGCCCAGGTCGATGTCAGGCCCCTCGAACACCGCCTCCTGGCAAGGCGCCTGGCGCAGACGGGCGGGTTTCATGTCCCACAAAGCCTTGCCCATCTGAAACAGTTTGCCAGCGTCTTTCAGGCCTTTGGGCGGTTCGGGCTCCTTCAGGCTGGCCAGCAGGCGGCCGATGTCGCGCAGTTCGCTCACGTCCTCGGCGCCCATGCCCAGCGCCACGCGGTGGGTCGTTCCGAACAAGTTTGTGAGCGCACGCATCTTTGAATCGCCATGCTGTGCAAACAGCAGGGCTGGACCGCTGGCACGCAGAACCGCATCGCTGAGGGCTGTCATCTCCAACCGCGGCGATACCGGATCGGAAATCCGGCGCAGTTCACCGATTTTTTCCAGGCCGCTCAGGAAGTCACGCAAGTCACGGTATTTCATACAAACGGTTGATATGTAACCAAAGACCGCCTTGACCGGCCCCGAACACGCTCCATAGAATGCGGCCAGCCCTGAAAAGAATCAGGGAAAACCCGCGCCTCCGGTGGTTGGAACCGAGACGGCGCCGAGACCGGTCAGTGCGATGGGCCAAGCCGATCGCCGAGCCGAATACCGGAAGATTCCGGATCGGACACCGGCGACCCACAATTATCGCCGTCGCTCGCCGCCGCCCCGGACTTCGCTGTCCGGCCGTCGATGGGTGCCGGCAGCAACCGAGGAGTGACATGAAATCGCTTCGAGAATGGACCACGCTTGCCGACGCCGCCCGGCGCGGCACCGCCAGCTCCATCGGCGTGTTTCTGCGCGATGTCGGGCAAGGCCTGCTGGAAGTGAGCCACAACACACTCGCCCTGCTGGGGCTGGTGGTGGTGGCAGCGCTGGTGTTCACCGCCAGCCACAACGAGGCGCTGCAAAGCGCCGAAGCGCAAATGCTGACGTGGCTGCAGTCGCGCCACGAGTCGCGCATCGAGCCGACCCAGGAGCCCGAAGTCGAACGCGCCGAACCCGATGCGGTGGCCCGCGCCACGGCGGTGGACCCGAAGGACCTGACGCGCCAGCAAGCTGCCGTGGCGCAATGGCTGTCGCGCCGCTACCGCGTGGCACCGGAGCCGGTCAGCCGGCTGGTGCAGGAAGCCTGGCTGGTGGGCCAGAAGGCCGGGCTCGACCCGACCTTGATCCTGGCCATCATGGCCATCGAATCGAGCTTCAACCCGTTTGCGCAGAGCGCCGTGGGCGCGCAGGGCCTGATGCAGGTCATGACCAAGGTGCACGACGACAAGTACGAACCCTTCGGCGGCAACCATGCAGCGTTCGACCCGGTGACCAACCTGCGCGTGGGCGTGCAGGTGCTCAAGGAGTGCATCAAGCGCGCCGGCAGCCTGGAAGGCGGGCTGCGCTACTACGTGGGCGCGGCCAACCTGGCCGACGACGGCGGTTACGCCGGCAAGGTGCTGGGCGAGCAGAGCTACCTGCGCGAGGTGGTGCGCGGCAAGGCCGTCTCGCCAACCGCGGCCCCGGCGAAGGCGCCGACGGTCAAGGTCGAAGAACAGATTGCGCTGCTGAACTGAGTGAACTTGCGACCGGCCCGCGCATGCGGGCCGCTACACTAACCGCACTGCACAACTGGCGATGAGGCCCCTCTATCGGGCCGGAGGTGGGCTACCACCGGGAAGTGCAGTCGGGGCGTGCTTGGCACGTTGCGATTCAGCCGTTCGCCTGGGCAGCCTCGTGCCAGCAAGCGCCCTGCGCCTGCGATGAATCGGCACGGGGACATCTGACGCACAGGACTGCCAACCATGTTCGACCGCCTCCAATCCACCGTCGCCAATGTCGACCCCGAGATCTGGTCCGTGATCCAGCGCGAAAACCAGCGCCAGGAAGACCACATCGAGCTGATCGCCTCGGAGAACTACGCCTCGCCAGCCGTGATGGCCGCGCAAGGCAGCCAGCTGACCAACAAGTACGCTGAAGGCTACCCGGGCAAGCGCTATTACGGCGGTTGTGAGTTCGTCGACATCGCCGAGCAACTCGCGATCGACCGGCTCAAGCTGCTGTTCGGCGCGCAGCACGCCAACGTGCAGGCCAACTCCGGCTCGCAGGCCAACCAGGCAGTGTTCTTCGGGCTGCTGCAGCCGGGCGACACGATCATGGGCATGAGCCTGGCCGAAGGTGGCCACCTCACGCACGGCATGCCGCTGAACATGAGCGGCAAGTGGTTCAAGGTGGTCAGCTACGGCCTCACGCCGAAGGAAGAGATCGACTACGACGCGATGGAGCGACTCGCGCACGAGCACAAGCCGAAGCTGATCATCGCCGGCGCTTCGGCTTACAGCCTGCGCATCGACTTCGAACGTTTCGCCAAGGTCGCCAAGGCGATCGGCGCGATCTTCATGGTCGACATGGCGCACTACGCCGGGCTGATCGCCGCTGGCGTGTACCCCAACCCGGTGCCGTTTGCCGACGTGGTGACCTCTACCACCCACAAGAGCCTGCGCGGCCCGCGCGGCGGCATCGTGCTGATGAACGACGAGGCGATCGCGAAGAAGATCAACAGCGCCATCTTCCCCGGCATCCAGGGCGGGCCGCTGATGCACGTGATCGCCGCCAAGGCGGTCGCCTTCAAGGAAGCGCTGGAGCCGTCGTTCAAGCTGTACCAGCAGCAGGTGGTCAAGAACGCCGCAGTGCTGGCGCAGACCTTGACGGAACGTGGGCTGCGCATCGTCAGCGGCCGCACCGAAAGCCACGTGATGC
>JANOQS010000565.1:0-3985 GCA_031414975.1 Methylibium sp.
CATCAGCGCCGAGCGGCTGGGTGCGCTGGTCAACTGGGTCAACCACAGCGACCGCATCCCGCCGTGGCAGTTCGGCATCGGCGCGCTGCTGCGCAACCTGGCCGGGCGCGGGCTGCTCGGCTGACGCGCCGCAGCCGCCGCCGCTCGGTTCAGTCGCAGTCGCGGCGCTCCTGCGCCCGGTCTTGCGCCGTCAAGCAGGCTGCGTAGGCCGCGTCGCTGCGCAGCTTGTGCAGCACGCGGGCGGCCACGGCGGTGTCGGGGAAGTCCGAGAACACGCCGTCAACGCCGAGGCCGAAGAACTGCAGGTACTCGTTGACCGGGTTGCCGGCGTAGTCGCTCGGCAGACGGCGCTGCTCGTTGCGGAAGGTGTAGGCGTGCACCACCAGCCCCGCCTTGTGGGCCCGCGCGATCAGGTCGTTCGCCGGTGCCAGCTTCAGTGCCGCCTCACCGGGGCCCGTGCCGGGGGGCGTGGTGACGACCGTGCTGACGATGTAGCGCTTCCACGGGCCGATGCCGTCGGCATAACTCGCCACCTCCTTCAAGCCGGCGTCGGTGGTGAAGAAGGCGAAGGTGCGGGCGAGCAGGTCCGGCTTGCCCGAGACGGTCCAGTCGTAGGGGCGGTCGTACGGCGCGGTGAAGTCGAGCGTGCCGTCCGGGTTCACGTCGTTGGCGTCGACCAGTTGCACCAGCTTGACGCGCGTCATCCTGTTCAGCGCCTTCAGGTTGGCCTGCTCGAAGGACTGGATGAACACCGGCGCCTCGCGGTAGTTCCAGCCGGCGCGGGTCAGCGCGTTGACCAGGCGCCGCTCCAGCGGCAGCCCGAGCGCCTGGTGGTAGGTCGGGTGCTTGGTCTCGGGGTAGACGCCGACCACTCGGCCGACGGCCTTGCCTTTGCGCTTGGCCAGTTCGATCACCTCGTCGAAGGTCGGAATCTCGAACTTGCCGTTGAAGGCCTGCGGCCGTTCGCCGGCGGGCTGCTTGGCGCGCAGCGTCTTGATCTCGGCGAGCGTGAAGTCGGACGCGAACCAGCCTTCTTCGGCCGCGCCGTCCACCAGCCAGCCGGTGCGGCGGCGCGACGCGAACTCGGGGTGTTCGGCCACGTCGGTCGTGCCCGAGATGTTCGGCTCGTGGCGCGCGATCAGGTATCCATCTTTTGTGGCCACGAGGTCGGGCTCGATGAAGTCGGCGCCGAGTTCGATGGCCAGCGCGTAGCTCTCCAGCGTGTGCTCCGGCAGGTAACCACTGGCGCCGCGGTGGCCGATGACCAGCGGCGCGTCGAACTTGTTGTGGTCATGGTGGTGGCGGTGCTGGTGGCGCTCGGTCGCAAGCGCGGGCGCGCTCGCCACGCTCAAGGCGCAGGCCAACGCGGCCAGGCCGGCAAAGGTGTTTCGCATGAGATGTCTCCGTTGTTGTCGACTGCCTGATCCTAGGCAGCCGCGGTGACTGTTCTGTGACGCACCGTGCCGCCTAGAGCAAGCCATTCTGCGCCGCATGCGCGGGCAAATCCACCACCGGCTGCGGCTTCCAGCCCTTGCGGCGATGCTCGGCGACCACGTTGGTGTAGATGCCGCCGCGCACGAACCACTTGGCGGTGATGCGAATGAAGCGCGGGTTGGTGACCTTGACGATGTCATCGAGGATGGTGTTGGTCACCTTCTCGTGGAAGGCACCCTCGTTGCGGTAGCTCCAGAAGTACATTTTCAAGCTCTTCAGCTCGACGCACAGCTTGTCGGCCACCATGTCGATCGTGAAGTGGGCAAAGTCGGGCTGGCCCGTCAGCGGGCACAGGCAGGTGAACTCGGGCAGCTGGAACTGGATCACGTAGTCGCGCTGCGGGCTCGGGTTGGCGAAGACGTGCAGTTCCTTGCTCGGCGCCGTGGGCGGGTTCGGCGGCATGGGGCGCTCTTTGGGCGCGGGTTTCACGTTGCCTTTTAAGGGGGCGGTCTTGGCCATGAGGGTGCAACTCTGAGTAGGTGGGATGAAGGGGCGCGATGCTATCATCCACCCCCCTTGGGAGGCCGGCCAGCCGCGTTGGGAAGCGCCTTGTTTTTCCAACTGAATCAAGCACTTAGACGCACCTGGCGGGTCACCGCCGCGCCCCTGCCCAGACACTGCCCATGCGCCTGAACTCGATCAAGCTCTCCGGTTTCAAGTCGTTCGCCGAACCCACCCACTTCCAGCTTCCGGGCCAACTGGTCGGCGTGGTCGGGCCCAACGGCTGCGGCAAGTCGAACATCATGGACGCGGTGCTCTGGGTGCTGGGCGAAAGCAAGGCCAGCGAGTTGCGCGGCGAGGCGATGCAAGACGTGATCTTCAACGGCTCGGGCCTGCGCAAGCCGGCCAGCCGCGCCAGCGTGGAACTGGTGTTCGACAACGCTGACGCGCGTGCCGGCGGCCAGTGGAACACTTTCGCCGAGATTGCCGTCAAGCGCGTGCTGACGCGTGACGGCAGCAGCAGCTACTACATCAACAACCAGCCGGTCCGTCGGCGCGATGTGCAGGACGTGTTTCTCGGCACCGGCCTCGGCCCACGCGCCTACGCCATCATCGGCCAGGGCACGATCAGCCGCATCATTGAATCGCGTCCCGAAGAGCTCAGGCTGTTTCTCGAAGAAGCCGCCGGCGTCTCCAAGTACAAGGAGCGCCGCCGTGAAACCGAAAATCGGCTGAAGGACACGCGCGAGAACCTGACCCGTGTTGACGACATCCTGCGTGAGCTGAACAGCAACCTCGAGCGCCTGGAAAAACAAGCCGAGGTGGCTGCCAGGTTCCGCGCGCTGCAGGACGACGGCAGCCTGAAGCTGCACCAGCTTTGGTTCCTGAAAACACGTGACGCGGCCGGTGAGGAGCAGCGGGTGAAGACGGCCGCCGCCGAGGCGACGAACGCGCTGGACGCCCGTCTGGCCGAGTTGCGCCACGTTGAGGCCGAACTGGAGGTCGTGCGCCAGGCGCATTACGCCGCCAGCGATGCGCTGCACTACAAGCAGGGCTCGCTGGCCGACGCGGCACTCGAGGTCAGCCGGCTGGAAGAGCGCATCCGTTACGTGGTTGACAGCCGCAAGCGCGCCGAAGCACGCCTGTCCGAGCTGCAGGCGCAGAGCAGCCAGTGGGGCGAGCGCCAGGCGGCGGCCGTGGCCGAGCAGGAAGACATCGCCGTGCGTATTCTGGCCGCCGACGAACAAGCCGAGACGCTGCATGCGATGGCCGAGGAGCAGTCGTTCCAGTTGCCGACGCTCGATGACGCCGTGCGCAGCGCGTCGGCCAGCGCCAATCAGCAGCGCGGCGCGGCGGCCCAGGTGCAGCAGCAGATTCAGGTGCTGGCGGCAGAAAGCCGCAGCGTTGAAGAACAGTCGCGTCAGTACAAGGGCCGGCGTGAAAGGCTGGCCACAGAGCGGCAGGGCCTGAAGGCGCCCGATGCCGACAAGCTGGCCACGTTGCAACAGCAGGCCACTGCCGCCGATGACGCGTGCGGGCTTGCCGATGCCCGGCTGCATGAGCTGCAGGAGCAGGTGAGCAGCCTGGACGAACAACGCCGTACCGCACAGGAGGCCGTCAACCATGAGTCGGCGTTGCTCGCCCAGCTCGGCGCCCGTCTGAATGCGCTGCGCGCGCTGCAGGAAAAGGTGCAGACCGAAGGCAAGCTCAAGCCCTGGCTGGCAAGACATGGGCTTGACGACCTGCCGGGTTTGTGGACGCTGCTGCACATCGAAGCAGGCTGGGAACCCGCGCTGGAAGCCGCTCTGCGCGAGCGCCTGGGCGCGCTGGCCGTCGGGCGTCTTGACACCGTGCGTGCTTTTGCTGCCGACGCCCCGCCGGCCCGGCTGGCGTTCTACTCCTCGCCGCCAGCCGCGCTGGCAGGCACTCACCGCAGCCTGCCGCGCCTTGCCGACTTGCTGCGCCTTTCCAACACCGAAGAACACGCCGGGCTGAACGCATTGCTCGGCGATTGGCTGGAAGGCGTCTACACGGCGGCCGGCATCGATGA
>JANOQS010000566.1:0-30173 GCA_031414975.1 Methylibium sp.
GAGCGCGGCGACTTCCAGGCCGAGTTCGGCATGCCGCTGCCGGCGCAGATGATGTGCCTGATGCTGGGCCTGCCCACCGACGACTACCGCACCTACAAGCGCTGGTCCGACGAACTGCAGGTGCAGATGTTCCACGAAACCCGGGCGGCGTCGTACGAGGTCATCCTGGGCGAGATCCTGCCCTTCTTCAACGCGCAGATCGCGCAGCGCCGCAAGCAGCTGGCCGACGCCGGCGTCACCGAACCGTCGCTTGAACACCTGGGCACGGTGCTGGACGGCGGCTACATCTCGCGCAGCATCGTGTCCAAGGTGGAAGGGCGCCTGCTCACCGACCCCGAGGTGCTCAATGTGTGCCTGGCCTTCCTGACCGGTGGGCAAGAGACCACCACCAACCTGATCGGCAACCTGGTGTGGCGGCTGCTCGAAGTGCCCGAGCGCTGGCGGACGCTGCGCGCGCGGCCCGAGCTGATCGAAGCGGCCATCGAAGAGAGCCTGCGCTTCGACCCGCCGGTGCTGGCGCACTTCCGCACCAGCCTGTGCCCGGTGACGATGCATGGCCACGAACTGCCCGAGCGAACCAAGCTGATGTTCAACATCGCCGGCGCCAACCGCGACCCGCAGAAGTTCCCCGACCCCGAAACCTTCCGTCTCGACCGCCCGTTGGCGCAGGTGCGGCAGCACCTGTCCTTCGGCGCCGGCGTGCACTTCTGCATGGGCTCGCCCATCGCGCGCATGGAGGCGCGCATCGCGATGCGGCTGCTGCTGGAGCGCCTGCCGAACCTGCGCCTCGAAGGTCGCGGCGAGCGGGTGCGCACCTGGCTGTACTGGGGGCGCACAACGCTGCCGCTGGCCTGGGGAAACGCAGCCGAGACCGTGGGCTGAACATCGGCGACCGCCGAGCCACCTGCGACCGGCGTCCATAAAGGCGCCAAGTTGGACGAGAAGGCCCTGAAGGCCCTCATTCGGGCCGCTGCGGCCTCGAACAAGTCTTCAGCCCGCGGCCAGTCCGCGAGGTCGACGGGCATCGAGTTCTGCCGCTTCGACCGCAACGTCGGCTCACGACCAGTCGCGGTCCTTCCAGCTCGTGGGGAGCGTTTCGCTCGTAGAAGCCAAAGGGCTGCGGAGACCTCCATGGCGTTCGACTCCTGTGCCTCGTCTCGCAGCCGAGCCCGGCACCACGGGTTCGAGGCCGGCGCCTACGGCGCGTCCGCGTGCCCCGTGGCGTCGCTCCGGCGCCGCACTGCCGGCGGTTGCCAGCGCCCCACCAGCAACTCGGGCCGTGGCCAGTACAGGCGCGCCACCAGCTGGAAGGGCTGGCGCGGTACCGGCAGCCAGTTCGCTGCCGGCACAGCGTCGGGCGCGTCGTGTTGCAGCGTCAGCGTCAGCGATCCATTGGTGCCGAGCTGCAGGCCCGGGTCGCGGTCGCGCACGGCGAAGCGGCCGCTGGGGTGGGCCACGAGCAGCCGCGTCTTCGCGTCGTAGACGGTGATCGACCAGAACGCATGCGCCGGTGGCGGCGGGTCGAAGTGCAGCGTGTAGCCCGCGCGGCCACCGTCCAGCGGCATGCCCTCGGCATCGTTGTCGACCACCATGTACAGGCCCTCTTCGGCGTCGATGCCCCAGATGGCGTACATCGCCGCGGCGGCACGCTTCAGCAGCGCGGCGGCGTCGCTGGCCATGCGGGCACGGTTGCCTCGCAGGTCCAGCGGCATCTCCCAGCCGTTGATGCGCTCGCCCAGGCGGGCGGCCTTGGCGGCGATGTCGGCATGCGCTTGCTGCGCACCGGTGTCGATCGCGTCGCGCAGTGGCGCGGGCAAGGCGCCTGCGTCGAAGGCGGCCCTTGGCGCGATGCCGATGCGAGCGAAACGCTCGAACATCGGCGCTTCGCTGGCCGGCAGCTCGCAAAGCCCGAGCAGGAAGTTGAACGGGGCAATGAAGCCGGCGCTGCGGTCGTTGAAATGCAGTGTCGCCAACGGGGGAAAGGCCAGCGCAGGCGCGTCGCCGGGGCGCGGGGTGCCGGCCCAGGCGCTGAGGCGCTCGAGCCGGTAGCCGTCTTCGAGTGCGGCCACGTCGGCGGCTTCTTCACCGCTTTCCAGCAGGATGCGGGTGACGAGCTTGGCGAAGCGCGTTTCCGCGCGCGCCACGTGCTCGATTCCGGGCGGCGGCACGCCGTGCCAGTCGGGCCCCGCGATCAGGATCGTCGTGGCTGCGTTGCCGCTGAGCCGGCTGCCGAAGAAGGCGAAGTTGTGCGTGAACAGGTCGATCAACTGCACGTTGTGGAAGCGCGCCGGCGGGAACGCGGGCAGCCGCAGCACAAAGGGCTCGGCGCGCAGGTCCAGCCAGCCGGCGCCGTAGGGCGTGTCGTTGTTGATCCACGGGATGCTGTTCAGGAAGCGCGGCCCGCCGAGCTGGCGGAAGTGGTGCAGGCGGTTCAGGCCCTGGTGCATCGAACTCGTGGTGTCGAAGGCCTGGGCGTGGAACAGGCCGTAGGCCATCAGCATCGGGTAGGCGTAGCGGTAGGCCTCGCGCGCGATGTCGCACGCTTCGTCGGGGGCGGCGGCCGTCATGCCGCGTCCAGCGGCACGTTGAAGCGCCGGTGGTAGAACGCCAGCGCGGCGTGGCGCTCGGCGGGATCGATGCCGAAATCCTGCGCCGCATAGCTGTGGGCACCGTGGCGCCCGCGCCGGTGTTCGGCCTGCCAGCGGCGCATGGCCTGCTCGGCTTCCGCGCTCAGTTCGCGGCCGGCCGCGCCGTACAGGCGCCGCACCACGCCGAACGGGTCGGCCATCAGCTCGGCAAACTGCACGTCGACGAAGCGCATGTCGCCCTCGGCGCGGTCGCGTGCGATGCTGCGCAGCAGCCGCTCCACCGCGGCACTCATCGCCGTGCCGACGCGCTGCGCGTCGGGCGCGTCGAAGTAGTTGCGCACGCCGTGGTGCGTCAGGCTGGCCAGCGACACGGTGGCGGTGACGGCGTCGCGGTGCGTCTGGATCACGGTGGCGTCGGGGAACACGTCGAGCAGCGGGCCGAGCTGCTCCATGTGGCTGGGCGCCTTCAGCAGCCAGGGTTTGGGCGCGGCCGCCTGCGGCGACCGGGGGCGGCCGCGCAGCCACTGCAGCGTCTGCAGCACCTTCTTGAACAGGCGGTAGCCGGCTCGGTGGTCCTGCTGCGCGTACCACTGAACATAGGACGGCACGGCGAACGAGAACTCGAAGCCCATCGAACAGAAGCCCAGGGCGAGCAGGTTCAGTTCCTCGTCAGGCGCTTCGGCCTCCATCTCGTGCATCGCCTGCAGCTCGGGGGCAGCGCGGTGCAATGCGGCCAGCGCCTGTTCGGCCAGCGCGATGCGCGGGTCAGGCTGCGGCTGCGGCGCTTCGATGTCGCCCGCCGGCAGCGGGTTCATGATTTCCCACAAGGGCGCGCTGCGCAGCCCCGGGTCGTTGGCCAGCAGCCGGTGCAAGAAGGTGGTACCGCTGCGCGGCAGGCCGACGATGAACCACGGCGCCGGCACCGGCAGCGCCAGGATCTCGGGCCGGCGCTGCCACAGGTCGTGCAGGCGCAGCCGCGTGCTCACCAGCGCCAGCAGGCGGCGCTCGGCGCTGGTGCGGCCGGCAGCGCTGAGCGGCACCTCCGAACGCAGCGAGTCGCACAGCCTCCGCAAGGGCTCGTACAGCGGCTCGGTGCCGAAATCAAACAGGCCGGTTTCACGCCGGGCTTGGGCGATCAAGGTGTCGGCATCGAGCGCCGATGCAATGGCCGCGCCGGGTGAAGGTTCGATGCGCAGCGAAGACATGGCAGGGGTCATGGGTTCAGGCGGCAGCCCGCTGTTGGGGGACCGAGGGCTCGGTTGGCGGGGAGGAGGCCGACGTTGGCGCGTGGGTCGTTGCTGCCCCGGCATCGGCTGCAACATCGACATGGCGCTGAGGCTCGTTCAGCAGGAAGTGCGAGAGCGCGGGGATCAGCACCAGCGCCCCGACCATGTTCCACAGGAACATGAAGGTCAGCAAAATGCCCATGTCGGCCTGGAACTTGATGGGCGACGCGACCCAGGTGATCACGCCGGCCGCCAAGGTCAGGCCGACCAGCGCGACGACCTTGCCGGTGAACAGCACCGCACGTTTGTAGGCCAGACCCAGCGGCACGCCGGCGCGCTGCTGGGCGAGCTGCACGCTGAGCAGGTAGAGCGCGTAGTCCACCCCCACACCGTCACCCTGAGCGATCACCGGCAGGGTTGCGACCTTGACGCCGATGCCCAGCAGCACCATCAGCGCTTCGCACATGACCGACGTGATCAGCAGCGGCACCAGGGCCACCAGAACCGCGCGCCAGCTGCGGAAGGTGATGAAGCACAGCAGCGTGACGGCGGCGTAGAGCACGATCAGCATCGTGCGATTGGCCTGCCGGACGACGATGTTGGTCACCGCTTCGATGCCGGCCGAACCCGCCGCCGGCAGGAACTGCAGGTCGGTCATGTCGTGCTGCGCGGCAAAGCGCTCGGCGATGCCCAGCACACGGTTCAAGGTCTCGGCCTTGTGGTCGGCGAGGTAGGCGATCACCGGTGTGATGGCGCAGCCCTGGTTGCTCAGCTCCGGGTTGTTCAGCAGGGCCGGGCGCACGCCCTGGTTCACCAAGGTCTGGTTGCGCGGCAAGGTCATCCATTTCGGCGCGCCTTCAAAGCCGCCGGCGGTGTAGCGGCGCACCAGCTCCGGCAGCGAGATCACGTCCTGCACGCTCGGATCCTGGCGCAGCGCCCAGCCGAGGCGGTCGCTTTCGAGCAGCACCGCGGCCTTGTCGCAGCCGCCGGGCGGGGTCTTCACCATGATCGCGAACAGGTCGCTCGACAGGCCGTAGTTCGCGGTGACGTAGGCGTTGTCGCGGTTGTAGCGCGAGTCGGGGCGCAGCTCCGGCGCACCGGGGTCCAGGTCGCCGACCTGCAGCTGGAGGCTGATCACAAAGGCGCCCACTCCGAGCAGCGCGGCGCCGATCACCGCCGCGCGTGCGGCCTTGCGTTCGGTGAACCGATTGAGCCCGTCCCAGACCCGCCCCATGCCGACACCCCGAGCCTCTTCATCACCTTCACGCAGGCTGCGCCGCGCCGCGGCCGGGCTGACGCCGATGTACGAGAGCAGCACCGGCACCAGCAGCAGCTTGGTGAAGATCAGGATGCACACGCCGATGCTGGTGGTGAGCGCGAGTTCGCGGATCACCGGGATGTCGATCACCATCAGCACCGCAAAGCCGACCACGTTGGTCAGCAGCGCGGTCAGGCCGGCCAGGAACAGGCGGCGAAAGGTGTAGCGCGCCGCCACGTACTTGTGGGTACCGCGGCCGATGTCCTGCATGATGCCGTTCATCTTCTGCGCGCCATGCGACAGGCCGATCGAGAAGATCAGGAACGGCACCAGGATCGAGTACGGGTCGAGCACGAAGCCCAGCAGGCGCATCACGCCGAGCAGCCACACCACGCCGAGCAACGAACTCAGGATCAGCAGCAGCGTGCTGCGCCAGCAGCGGGTGTGCAGCCCGATGATCAACGCGGCAATCGCGGCGGCGGCGGCGAAGAACAGCATCACCTCGGACAGGCCGTTGATCAGGTCGCCGGCCAGCTTGGCGAAGCCGACGGTGTGGATCCGGATCGAAGGCGATTCGAAGCGCTCGCGCACGCCGTCGAGTGCCTTGGCATAGGCGCCGTAGTCGAGCGGCCGGCCGTCTTCCATGCGCTCCACCAGCGGCACGATGATCATGCTGGAGCGCTGGTCGTTGCCGACCAGGCTGCCGACGATTGCTGCACGGCCGACGTTCAAACGCAACTGGGCCAGCGCGGCCGGCGACCCGCTGTGGTCTTCGGGCATCACCGGGCCGCCTTGCAGGCCCTCTTCGGTGACTTCGGTCCAGCGCACCACCGGCGTCCAGAGCGACTTCATCCACGCCCGCTCGGTGCCGGGCAGCAGGAACAGCGCGTCGTTGATCTTGGCCAGCCTGGCGACGTAGGCCGGGTCGTAGATGTCGCCCTGCGTGTTCTCCACCACCACCCGCACGGCGTTGCTGATGCCGGCCAGGTCTTTCCGGTTGTCCAGGTAGTTCCGGATGTACGGATGCGACTGCGGAATCATCTTCTCGAAGCTGGCGTTGACCCGAAGCTTCGTGGCTTCGAAGCCGAGCCACAGCGAGGCGGCGGCGCAGATCAGCACCACCCACCGACGGTGGTTGAACACCAGGCGTTCGAGCCAATTACCCGAACGCGCATCGAAGTCGCGGCGCTCGGGCACGACCGGCATGCTGGTCAGCGAGTCTTCGCCGTGGCTCATTCGATGGCCTCGACGCGCACGCCGCGCGCACCGACCAGTGCCAATGCGTTGGCACCCGCCGCGCTGACGCCGAAGATGGGTTGTGGTTTGATGCCGGCCACCGGCTGGAAGCTGGCCGCCTTGTCGCGGCTCACGAGCACCTGGCCGCCCTGGCTGACGAGTGCGATGCGGCTGTCACCGAACAGCACCGCGCCGGTCAGGCCGGTCAGCACGCCGGTGTCGACCTGCTGCCAGCTCTTGCCGGCGTCGCGCGAGCGCCAGGCGTTGCCGCGCAGGCCGTAGGCGAGCAGCACGTCGGGCGTGGCCAGCAGGCCGAACCAGGTGCCGGGGTAGGGGGTGGGCAGGGCGCGGAAGCGCCCGCTCGCCCGGTCCAGGCGCAGCAACAGGCCGAGTTCGCCGACGATGTAGACCTCGTCGCCCACGGCACGGATGCCGTAGAGGTGCAGGCTCTTCGGGTTGTCGGCGTGATCGGAGGCCGGCCGCCAGTGCGCGCCGCCGTCGCGGGTGGTGAAGATCAGGTTGAAGGCGCCGACGGCATGGCCGTTGCGCTCGTCGCTGAACCAGACGTCGAGGAAGGGCAGGTCCGGGCCGTCGGCCAGCATGCGCCGCGCTTCGGCCAGCGCGGCATCCGCCTCGGGGTTGTTGCCGGTCTTGGCGTAGGCATCGACCAGCAGCGCTGCGGCCTGCCGCCCGTCGAGCTGGCGGGTCCAGCGGCGCCCGCCATCGTTGCTGTGCAGGATCACGCCGTCGTGGCCCACGGCCCAGCCCTTCTGCGCGCTCGGGAAGTGCACCGCCACCAGGTCGGTGCTGACCGGCACGTCGGCCTGCTGCCATGACGCGCCGTTGTTGTCGGAGCTCAGGATGTGGCCGCGCTGGCCGACTGTGACCAGGCGCGTTCCGGCGCGAGCGATCGCAAACAGCGGGCTGCGTGCGGCCAGCGGGCTCGCTGCCGAAGGCAATTGCAGCGGATCGACCGGCGCGCTCGTGGCCGGAAACGAAACGGACAGCACCCCGGCCAGCGCCAGGCACAGTGCGCGGGGCTGCAGGAGGGCCTGCAAGACGGTGCGTGCCGGCTTCATCGTGTGGCGTTGCGCGAGCGCCGTCAGCGAATGCCGGAGCCGGCCAGCGAGTCGGGCGTCCAGAACTTCGACGGCCGCGGCGCCGGGTGCTTGACGCCATAGTATTCGCCGGTGTGCGAGATCAACACATAGATGCCGTTGACCAGGTCGTAGTGCGAGACCATGATCGCCAGCGGCGCCGGCACCTCGTACGAGGGCGTGGTGTAGCTCATGATCACGCGCCAGAGCTTGCCCGAGGCGTCGTAAGTCTCGGCCATCGAGCCGCCCTGGTCCTCGTCGATGTAGAACACCCGCTTGCTGTAGATGTGGCGCTTGCCGGGCTTCAAGGTGGCTTCGACCACCCAGACGCGGTGCAGCTCGAAGCGGTTCAGGTCGGGGTTGATGAAGTTCGGCTTCAGAATGTCGACGAGCTTGCTGTCGTACGCGAGCTTGTAGCTGTTGTAGGGCATGTAGACCTCCTTCTTGCCCACCAGCTTGAAGTCGAATCGGTCCATCTTGCCGCTGTAGAAGGACGACTCGTCGAACACCTGCACGCCCCCCGAAGAATCGGTCGGGGTGTCGTAGGCGAAGTCGGGCGACACGCGCACGCGCCGCTGGCCGGGTGAGTACGACCAGGCGCGCCGGCCGGTGGCCCCCGGGTTCAGGTAGTCGGCAAACATCGCGGCGTTGCCGGCGCTGCGCGACAGCAGCTGGTCGCCTCGCTGCCACATCACGATGTCCGAACTGGTCTTGTCCGGGTAGTAGTACGGTGCTTCGAGGTAGCCATTGAAGTCGGCCGACTGCACCACACGCCCGCTGGCATCGACGTAGTTGGTCTTGGCGCGGAATTCGACCGCCGTTCCGTTGAAGTGGGTCTGCTGGTTCCACATCACCTCGATGCCCGACTTGGGGATCGGGAACGGGGTGCCGCCGTAACACGCGCTGTCCAGGCCCAGGCCGTCTTCGATGGTCTTGCAGCGCGTCGCGTTCTTCACCGAGTTGTCCAGCACATAGGCCGGGAAGGCGGCCGAACGGCGGGTGGGGTAGACGTCGATGCGATAGCCCGGGTACTTGGCCATCATCGCCTTGGCGCCCTCGGTGAGCTTGTCGGCGTACTTGTCCATGTTCTTGGCGTCGATCGAGAACAAGGGCTTGTCGGCGGTGAAGGGGTCGGGGCGGATGCCACTGCCCGGCTGGTAGCTCGCCGGCGGCGTGGTCAGGCCGCCGGTGTACTCGGGAATCGTGCCGTCCTTGTTGCCGGCCTTCTCCGCGCCGACGGGGGTGAGCGTGCTGCCCAGCGCCTTGGCTTCTTCGTTGCTCACCGCGGCGGGGGCCCCTGCGGCGCCGGCCAGCAGCGCGGTGGTGGCGATGATCCTGTGCATCGTGTTCATGGTCGTGTGTCTCCGTGCGGATTAGAAGCTGGTGCGAAAGCTCAGCGCAAGCAGGCCACGGTCTTCGTACAGCGGCCCGTTGCCCACGGTGACGATGCTGCCGTTGTCCTTGTACTTGCCGACGAAGTCGCTGTAGGCCAGGCCGAACACATACTGCGAACGGTAGTCCAGCGTCAGCCCGATGCTGTAGTTGCCGGCGCTCTTGTTGCCGCCGCTGAGTGTGGCGGCATTGCCTCTCAGGCCGACCTGGTAGAACAGTGGGATCTGCAGGTCCGCGCCCGGGAACACCTGCAGGATCTTGGGCGCGAACAGCGCCGTCACGCCCAGGTAGTTCTTGGTGGCGCACGAGAAGCCGGCGCCTGCCGCCGAGCAGCCGGCAAAACCTTCGGCGTTGAAGAAGTTCGGGTTGATGCGCACCTTCTCCCAGCGGCTGCCGGCGAATTCGAGCACCGCGGTGTACGGCACGCTGGCACCCAGGTTGCCCAGCACGGTGGCGTTGATGAAGCCGTGGTAGGTGTCGCCGCGCGGGCCTTCGAGGGTGGTGGCATTGATGGCGTTGTTGATCAACGCCGTGTTGCGCCGCTGCGAGAGTTCGGCCGCCACCGCGAAGCCGCCGATGTTCTTGTTCAGGCCGACGCCGAACAGCTCGGTTCCCTTGGCGTGGACCAGCCGGTAGAAGCCCGCGCCGGCGGCCGACGGCGGCACCACCTGCGGCGCCGACCAGGGCTGGCGCTCGTCGAACTTGCGGTAGTACGCACCGATCGTGCCGTCCACCCACTCGGGCGACCATTTCAGGTTGATGCCCCAGTTGCCGCTCTTGCCGGGTTCCACGGCGCCCTGACGGCGCACGTTCAGCGTCGGTGCGGCGGCCGGGTTCAGGTAGAAGCGGTTGGGGCCGCCGAACAGGAAGTCGACGGCGCCGTAGTAGGTGCCGCCTTCCGGGTTGCGGTTGGGTTTCCAGTCCAGGAAATATTGCGCCGCGACGGCCAGATCGTCGGCGAGTTGCCATTGGGCCGAGAGCTGGGCCAGCGGCAGCACGGTTTCCTTGGCCTCGACACCCGGGCTGCTGAGCGACTTGCGCGAGTCGGAGGGCATCTGCGAGTAGGCCACGCTGTGGTTGGCATTGAAGGCCACGTCACCCCAGAAGATGGAGTGCTTGCCGGCCTTCACGCGCAGGGTGGTGCTGCCGATGTCGAAGTTGCCGAAGGCGAAGGCATCGAGCAGTTCGGCCGAAGGCCCGGTGTAGTAGCGCTTGGTGAACGACGAATAGGTGTCGTTGTCATAGCTTGTCGGAAAGGTCCCGGAGCGGGCCACGCTCTGGTTTCGGTAGCCGGCGTCGTACCAGCCGGCGGCGCTGAGGCGCAGACCGGTCTGGCCGGCGTAGACCAGGTCCATTTCGGAGAACAGGTCGAGGCGGTTGTTGACCACATCGCCGCGGTCGAACTTGTTGTCCGATTCGTCGTTGTTGGGGGCGTTGGCGATCTTCGGATCCTTGCCCTCGGCACGCATGCTGATGTTGTAGCGCACGGTGTTGTCCCAGCGCATCTTGAGCTCGGGCACGCCGGTGTCGATTTCCAGCGCCTGCGCGGCACCGAATCCGCCCAGCGCCAGCGCTGCACCCGCCAGGCGGCGGCAGTGCCGCGGCAGGGCGGGTTTGGCGAGCGATTTCCGTCCATTGATCTTCACGGTACTGTCTCCTGCTGGTGGGTGAGTGGACGCCCTGGCCGGATTGTTCACGCTGGACCCGGTCGGGATGAATGGGGGTTTGAGGTTGGTGTCACGGACTCAACATAGTTATCTAGGTTAACGTAGTGATTGTTGATGGAGGATGGGGTTTGCACTGAGAGAAGAGAACTTTCGAGGCGTGCTCGGGTTTGTCCGGGTGTGGCAACGTAGATAACTAGGTAGTCTATGTAGAGGGGCGGGCGACGCGTGGTCAGGCAGGGGCCGAACGCGCCATGCGCCACACTGGGGCCGTCGCGGCAAAGGAACTTCCATGGCAGCTGATCTTGAAGGACGCGTGGCCATCGTCACCGGGGCCGGCTCCGGTATCGGCGAGGCTGCGGCGCTGATCTATGCGCGCGAGGGCGCGAAGGTCGTCGTGGCCGACATCCACCGTCCCGGCGGCGAGTCCACGGTGCGCAAGATCACGGACGCCGGCGGCAGCGCCGTGTTCGTCGAAACCGATGTCTCGCGCGAGGCCGACGTCGAGCGCCTGGTGGCGAGCACGGTCGAGGTTTACGGGCGGCTCGACTGCGCGTTCAACAACGCCGGCGTCGGCAATACGCCCGCGCTGACTGCCGAGCTCACGCTGGCCGAGTGGCAGCGCATCATCGGCATCGATCTGTTCGGGGTCTGGCTTTGCATGAAGTACCAGATTCCCCAGATGCTGAAGCATGGCGGCGGCTCCATCGTCAACACCTCCTCCACGGCCGCACACCGCGGCCTGCCCAGGCAGGGGCCTTACGTGGCGGCCAAGGCGGGGGTCATCGGGCTGACGCGCACGGCGGCCGTCGAGTACGCGGCGGCGGGTGTGCGGGTGAATGCCATTTGCCCGGGGCTGATCATGACGCCGCACCTGCGCGAGCGCGCCGATGCGGGCCTGGACTGGGCCGAGCTGTTGCCGCTGCCGATGGGGCGTGCGGGCGAGCCCGAGGAAGTCGGCGAACTGGCGGTGTGGCTGTCCTCGCCGAAGGCGTCCTACGTGACGGGCCAGGTCATCTCGGTCGATGGTGCGATGCTGGCCAGCGTGATGAACCCCAAGGCTGCGGGCCTGTCGGCATGAACACACCAGCCCTGCTGGACCATGTGGCCGCCATCGCCCGCGAGGCCGGCGCCGCCGTGATGGCGGTCTACGCCACCGACTTCGCCGTTCGCGGCAAGCACGATGCGTCGCCCGTCACTGAAGCCGACGAGCGGGCCGAAGCGATCATTCTTCGCCGCCTGGCCGCGCTGACGCCCGACATCCCGGTGGTTTCCGAAGAGCAGGCTGCGGCCGGCCATGTGCCCGCGCTCGGCGCGCGCTTCTGGCTCGTCGACCCGCTCGACGGCACCAAGGAGTTCGTCCAGCGCAACGGCGAGTTCACCGTCAACATCGCACTCATCGAAGCCGGCTGCCCGACGCTGGGCGTGGTGGCAGCGCCAGCGCTCGGGCGCCTGTTCGCCGGTGCGATCGGCCACGGCGCGACGCTGCACGACGCCGATGGCGCGCGGCCGATCCGCTGCCGGGTGCCGCCGGCCGATGGACTGACCGTGGTGGCCAGCCGCTCGCACGGGGACGCGGAGGCGCTGCAATGTTTCCTGCGCGGCCGCAAGGTGGCTTGTGAGGCTGGCGCCGGCTCGTCATTGAAGTTCTGCCTCGTGGCCAGCGGCGAGGCCGACCTGTACCCCCGCCTGGGGCGCACGATGGAGTGGGACACCGCCGCCGGCCAGGCCGTGCTGGCGGCGGCCGGCGGCCAGGTTTGCACCCTCGATGGGGTGCCACTGCGCTACGCCAAGCCCGGGCTCGAGAACCCGCATTTCGTTGCCAGCGGGATGACGCACTGAACCCCAGCCGATGAAACGAGCCTTTTCGACATGAACAATGCCCCGGTTTTCGTCGTGACTGCCGGCGTCGACATCGGCGCCACGCTGGCCCCGGGCCTGGCGGCGCGTGGTGCCAGCGTGGCGTGGTTCGGTGACGGCGATGTTCCGCCCGGGCCGGGGCCGGGGCTGGCGCGCCGCAGCATCCGCCTGGCGTCGCGCGCCGATCTCGAGCACGCGTTTGCCGATGCGGCCGCGCAACTCGGGCGGCCTTCGCAGGTGGTGATCAGCGTGCTGCCGCCGGCCGCCCTGCAGGCGCAGGACATCTCCGCCGTGTCGGGCGCGCAATGGCAGGCCGCCTGCAGCGCGGCCATGAAGGGCGTTCTGTACGGCCTGCAGGCCAGCTTCACGCAAATGGGCGAGGGCGGTGGATCGGTGGTCGTGATCGGGCCGTCGCTGTCGCTGCCGGGCGCCGCGCAACTGGTGGCCTTGACGACGGCGGTCGAAGGGCAGCGCGGGCTGGTCAAGTCCACGGCACGCCAATGGGGCCGGCGCGGCCTGACCGTCAACTGGCTGGCGCTGGCGCCGCGCGGCTTGTCGAGCCGCTTTGACGGATTGCCCTTGCCGGTGAAGCCCGATGCGGTGATGGTGGCGCTCGGCCGGCCGCTCGACCTGGCGTCTGAAGTGGTGCCGGTGATCGAATTCCTCGGCAGCCCGCAGGGGCGCGTGATGACGGGAGTGACGCTGATGCTGGACGGCGGCGAATGGATGGTGCCATGAGCAGTGCAGCTCAGCTTCTCGCCGGCCGCACGGCCATCGTCACCGGCGCTGGCGGCGGCATCGGCCGTGGCCTGGCGCTCGCGCTGGCGGGGGCCGGCGCCAACGTGTGATCGCGGCGCGGCGGGCACAAACCGGTGACGAGACGCTTGCGCTGATCGAGGCCGAGGGTGGTCGCGCCTGCGTGGTTGCCGGCAGCGTCGCCGAGCGGGCCACGGTGCAGCGCGCCGTCGACGCGGCCTGCGAGCGCTTCGGTGGCCTGGACATCGTGATCCACAACGCGTCGAGCGGGCAGTCGTCGGTGCCCACCGCGTGCGAGGCGATCACCGACGCTGGATTCGACGAGCAGTTCGGCGTGGCGCTGGACGCTGCATTCCACCTGGCGCAGCTCGCGTTCGAGCCGCTGCGCGCGAGTGGGCGTGGCCGGTTCGTGATCCTCAGCTCGGCGCAGGCGCTGCATGGCGGTGCGATGAACCCGGTCTACGCGGCGGTGAAGAACGCCCAGCGTGGCATGGCCAAGGCACTGGCGCGCGAATGGGGGCCGCACGGGATCACGGTCAACGCCATCGCGCCGGCCTCCGAGACCGACGCCACCAAGGCCTACTTCGACCGCAACCCGCAGATCCGCGCCCAGATCGTCGGCACGATCGCGCTGCGCCGCATGGGCGACATGCGCGAGGACATCGGCGGCGCGGTGGTGGCGCTGTGCAGCGACCTGATGGGCTTCGTCACCGGCCAGATCATTCCGGTGGACGGTGGCGCGTATACGGCGTTGTAGCCATGGCACAGCACGCAATGACGCGCCGCGCGGCGGTGAGCTATCGCCGGCACGGTATCCGCGTCATGCGGTGACGTGTGTGCTGCGGTGCAGACGATCGCCAAGCGCTTGAGAAACTTTGCTGCTACGTTGCCCACCCGCCGCTGTCCAACGAATGGGTGCAATGCACCTCTGCCGGGCAGGTGGTGCTGGCCAGCGCATGGGCAGATGCCGCTGCAAGCGGGTCCTTCGCAATGAGTGCCTGTCGGTGAAGCAGCGGCGTGCGGACTTTGCATCAACACTGGATGAATGTACAGTCAGGCCATCGCCCCAGATTCAGCGTCAATCTACCGCTCATCGTTATGAATTCGCCCCTGTTGCCCGAAACCTGGTGGGCGCCCAACCTGCCGACCCAGGCTGCGCTGGCTCAAACTTCGGAGCATTCGGAATGACACGCAAGGCCAGCGGCCCCGGCAAGCCCGCATGGCCCGTTACCGTGGCAGCAAGTCCACCGGCGGATGAGGGCTTCGACGCCATCGTCCGATTGATAGACACGGCAAGGCAGCGTGCCTACCAGGCCGTCAACACCGCGTTGATCGACCTGTACTGGCGGATCGGTGAGCACATCAGCCGCAAGATCGCCGCGGCCGAGTGGGGGGATGGCGTGGTGGACCGGTTGGCGCAGCACATCGGGCGCACGCAGCCGGGGCTGCGCGGTTTCACGCGGCGCAACCTGTTTCGCATGCGGCAGTTCTACGAGGCCTACCAGCCTAATGAGTCCGTGCCGGCGCTGCTGGCACAAATCCCGTGGACGCACCACCTCATCATCCTGGGCCAGAGCAAGGGATTCGAGGAGCGCGAGTTCTACCTGCGGCTGGTCGCGCAGGAGAAGTGGCCCAGCCGTGAGCTTGAGCGGCAGTTCAAGCTGGCGCTTTTCGAGCGCACCGTGGCCCAGCCGCCAAAAGTGTCAGCAGCGCTGACACAAATGCACCCCGAAGCCGCGGGCGTCTTCAAGGACGCCTACATGCTCGAGTTCCTCGGCCTGCCGGAGCCGCACACCGAGTCCGAACTGCACGGCAGCCTGCTCGCCAGGCTGCGCCAGTTCCTGATCGAGCTCGGCCGCGACTTCTGCTTCGTCGGATCGGAATTTCCGGTGCAGGTCGGCGGGCGTGACTTCGCGCTCGACCTGCTGTTCTTCCACCGCGGCCTGAATTGCCTTGTTGCCATCGAGCTGAAGGTCGGCCGCTTCGAGCCAGAGTACCTGGGCAAGCTCGGCTTCTACGTCGAGGCGCTGGACCGCGACGTGAAGAAGATGCACGAGAGCCCGGCCATCGGCGTGCTGCTGTGCGCTAGCAAGGACGACGAGGTGGTCGAGTACGCGCTCAGCCGAACGGCGAGCCCTGCGCTGATCGCACAGTACCGAACGCAGCTTCCCGACAAGGCACTCTTGCAGGCCAAGTTGCATGAGTTCTGGTTGGCGGGACAGGGTGATGATGGCGACGAACCCGCAGACGCGTGAGCAGTGAACATGGATGAAATCGAAGTCGGCAACATCATTGCCCTCCTTGCCGGCGGCGACCGAGACGCGTTCGAGGCAAACGTTGTTGCCTTCACCAGGCAGGAGTCGGCTGACGTACTTTGGTCGGGCCTTGGAGCAGCGCATGGAGTCTCGTTGGACCTCTTCGCACAGCTGAACGGCTGGCCCAACGCGGGCATTCGCGTTGCGGTGCGGCGGCTGATGCCTGCCGTAGCAAAAGTGGTCTCCCTCAAACTGAGCGACGCGGTGCAGTTCCTCAAGTTCGCCGAGCGAGTACCGCTCACGTTTCGCCATGCAGCCGCGGAACAGTTGCAGCCCCACATCGCCGCCAACCCGGAACTCGGAACCCAGCTTGGCGAGGCACAGGTTCGCGGAGATGTCGCGGGCGAGGGTGCCATGCGCGCGTGGGCAGGCGCATTCGCTGCCGGGGCTCCTGCGGCGGCCGCGACGTACGCAGCGAGGTTGCTGGCCTCCGTAGGCGACCCCTCCGACACGCAGCTCCAGGCGCTGTTGCAATGCCTCGACGTGAAGCAAGCCGAAGTCGTTGCTGTACTGCAACCAGTCCAAGCGAAGCTGACGGTGAGGCTCCTCGCTGGAACTCGGGAGCCAGCGCGCAGCTACCCGGCATGGATGGCCCTGACGGTCGTCACGGCATTCTCTGCTTCGGCCATGGCTGCTCTGCAGCAAGGGCTGGAGGATGGGGAGGCCTCGGCTTTGGTCGCTGCCGGCCATTGGCTTCAGATGCAGGCTTCGGACATGGTCAGCGTCGCGGCATTGCCGCTCGAGAACCTGGCTCGCACTATGTTGCGGCACGCCGTCGACAAGGATGAAGCTCGCCGCGCCGTTGACTCGGCGATATCGAGCCTGCTGTATCGGAATCTGACACGGCCCCTCGTGCTGCCGTGTGTTGCAGACCTGGGCTCGCTCGACGAAGACGTTACCCAACTTTTTCCCCAGACCCTCAGCGCCGTCTGCGAGCACCAGACTGACTTCGTGAGCCTGCTGACCCGATGGCTGCTGGCCCCTGATGTCACCTTCACGGCTGTGCGCAGCTTGCTATCGCGTTGTACAGCAGGCCAAGCGGGCCTGGACACTGCTATGTTCGCGTCCGCAGGTCCCGACCGGAAGGTCGCAGCGGCCCGAAGGCTGCTCGGGCTTACCCACAACGGTCCGGTGCTCTGCCAGTTCATCTCGGTGCTGGCGGAATCGACGGCCCTGCAGCCCGATGGGTTGAACATGGCCGCGCAGATGCTCAACGAGGCCTTTGTCGAGTATCCGAACGCGACGGTCGAGTTTCTGCAAGTGCGGACGAGACCGTCTGAGCGCAAGGAGGCGTTCAGCCATGTCTATCGCGGCGTGTACGCCAATGCGCTGAGGTGGCGCAGGGTGCTCGCGCGGCTGCCTCGTTTGAACGAACTTCGCCCCGCTGACACACAGTTGCATGCCTTGCGCGCCATGCGATCACGGATGAACAGGGAGATCCTTCGCGTCGCCAACGAGCACTCGATTTTTGCTGCACTGTCTACCAAGATGAACATCGCTCAGGGCCGCCGCTTCGTCGTTCGCACTGAACATGGCCTGACCTCGATTTCCGAGATGCAGCATGCCAGCCACGCCATTGAGCTCCCGTCGTCGGAGCTGGCTGACCCAGTCGGCGGCGTGCTGAGGCGCGCACGGCGGCTCGGGGGAAGCTGATGACCCCGAGCTTGCGGCTCCTGCTGGAGGACTTCCTCGGGCTGATGCGCGAGGAAGGGGAGCTGGACGTGTTTCTTCCGCTCCTGCTGTCGGCGATGGGGCATGAGCTCGTGTACCGCGCCCAGAAGGGTCCGCGGCAGTACGGGGTCGACATTTCTTCGGTGGGGAAGGACGAGGACGGTAAGAAGAAGCTGTTCCTGTGGCTGGTCAAGTGCGGCAACATCGGACGCACCGACTGGAACTCCGGGAAACAGTCCATCCGACAGTCGATGGAGGATGTCGGCGACACCTACCTGGCGTCGCATATCGCGCCACAGCATTCGAAGCTACCTCGAAAGCTCGTCGTCCTGACGAACGGCGACTTCAACGCAGCGTTGAATCTGACCATGTCCTCGTACCTGAAGGCCTGGTCGAAGAGGCACGGCGCCCAGGCGGTCATGGTCAACGGGTCGACTCTTGCGGCTTGGTCAGAGCGATTCTTGCTCGACGAGCACGTGCTGCCGCCCGAGAACAAGGTGCTGCTGCGTCGCATGCTGGCGAACGTAGGTTCGCCGGAGCTCAGTATCTCGGTTGGGCGAACCCTGATTGAGAACCTGGTCCGCAGCGCCAATGAACCTGCAAAGTCGGATGCAGCGCGCATGAAGCGCTGCCTCAGCGCACTTCGCGGCATGCGCATGGCGCTCAGCGTATTGCAGGTCTGGGGACAGAGTGAGCGCAATCAGCTGGCACCGTACCGTCTCGCCGAGTTCGCCATCCTGCGGGTGTGGGCTCAATGGGGCGAGAACGTTCGGGACTGCGACCCGGTCATTGCGCGCGAGTACGCGCAGCTGCTGATGCAGATGGTCGGTATCGCCGAGGCGTATCACGAACAGTTCCAGCCGTACTACGTCACGCAGGATGGGTTTGCCAACGCATTCCCGGACAGTCTGTTGGTCACCAATGCGGTTTTCGACCAGATTGGTCGGCTCGGGCTCCAGGGTTGCCTCTTGGCGCTCTTCGCTGTGGATGCGGACAGTGCGGAGTTCGAGGGCCTCGCGAGCGTCTACGTGAATCGGGTCGTGGCATTGCTGAAGAGCCATGCCTGCACTCAATCGCCGTCGTACGACCATCAATCCAGCGATATTCACGTGGCGCTTGTGTTGCTGCTCGTTGGCGGTCGCCGCCAGGAAGCGATGGGGTGGGTTGAGAGCCTCGCGGTACGCCTTGCCACCGCAGCGAAGTCGAATCGGCATTGGCCAATCTCTGCGCCCTTCGAGGAGGCGCTTGCCGTTCGGCACGGTGACGAAGAGATGAGCCCGGAGTTCATGGCGACGACGACGCTAGTGCCACTGCTCCTGGTCTGGACGTCAGTGCTCGAGATGGACGAGGTCTACAGGTTCATCAAGCGCGAGGTCGTTGCCGCGATGCCCAGCACGACCTTGAACTTCTGGAACTCGGACGAGGGATACGACATGCTCGTCGCCGACCAGCAGGCGTTGCACGCGCACGGTGTTGCCGAGGCCGTGATGCATTTGCCTGACACGGCCGCAGAGTTCCTGCCGCCCATCACAGCCGCTCTGCCGGGTGTTCAGCCCATCGAGGCAAGCGTTTGGTACCAGGGCCGCGCGGCGTACGTGCCGCTGCTCGCAGCGTTGCATTGGCGCTTGCAGGTGCCGCGTGAGATGCTGGTCAAACACGCCGTGGCGGTCGCGGGGTACCCGCCTTCGGCTGGCGAACCAGCTCAGAGGGAAGCGGCTCCGGTCTAGCTCGCGTGTCCCTGCCAATTCGGCGCCGCGAAGGCCTCGGTGTTTTCCATGAGAACCGTCAATATAGTTAACTAGGTTATTGACGTAAGAGATCTCCTCACCTAATCTGCCTACTGATCGTCAGAGCGGGGCCTGCCCGCTGATCGACCGCCATTCGGCCCTGTATGCAACGCCACGCCGTGGCCCTGGAGAGGTGATGTCCGCCGTTCTTGCCCCTCATTTCCCTCTCGCTACCGAAATCGCCCCGGCGCCGGCCGCCGCACCTGGCCCGCTGCGCCTGACCCACCTGCAGCGGCTCGAGGCCGAAAGCATCGACATCCTGCGCGAAGCGGTGGCTGAGGCCGAACGCCCGGTGATGCTGTACTCGATCGGCAAGGACAGCTCGGTGATGCTGCGCCTGGCGATGAAGGCCTTCTACCCGAGCAAGCCGCCGTTCCAGCTGCTGCACGTGGACACGACCTGGAAGTTCCGCGAGATGTATGCGTTTCGCGACCGCATGGCCGAGTCGCTCGGCATGGAGTTGCTGGTGCACCGGAACCCCGAGGCTTTGGCCCAGGGCATCAACCCGTTCACGCACGGCTCGGCGGTGCACACCGACATCTGGAAAACGCAGGGGCTGTTGCAGGCGCTGGGCAAGCATGGCTTCGACCTGGCCTTCGGCGGTGCGCGGCGTGACGAAGAGAAGTCGCGCGCCAAGGAGCGCGTCTTCTCCTTCCGCTCGGCACAGCACCGCTGGGACCCGAAGATGCAGCGGCCCGAACTCTGGCGCCTGTACAACACGCGCAAGAACCGCGGCGAGAGCATCCGCGTGTTTCCGATCTCCAACTGGACCGAGCTGGACATCTGGCAGTACATCCACCTCGAGCAGATCCCGATCGTGCCGCTGTACCTGTCGCAGGTGCGGCCGGTGGTCGAACGCGACGGCACGCTGATCATGGTCGACGACGAGCGTTTGCCGCTGCGCCCCGGCGAGGTGCCGATGCTGAAGAGCGTGCGCTTCCGCACCCTGGGCTGCTACCCGCTGACCGGCGCGGTGGAGAGCCACGCGACCACGCTCACCGACGTGATCCAGGAAATGCTGCTGGCGCGCACCTCCGAGCGGCAGGGCCGGATGATCGACCACGACTCGGCGGGTTCGATGGAAAAGAAGAAGCAGGAAGGGTACTTCTGATGGCACACGTCTCCGACCTCATCGCCACCGACATAGCCGCCTACCTGAAGGCGCACGAGCACAAGAGCCTGCTGCGCTTCATCACCTGCGGCAGCGTCGACGACGGCAAGAGCACGCTGATCGGCCGGCTGCTGTACGAATCGAAGATGCTGTTCGAGGACCAGCTCGCCGCGCTCGAAGCCGACTCGAGGAAGCTCGGTACGCAAGGCGGCGAACTCGATTTCGCGCTGCTGGTCGACGGCCTGGCCGCCGAGCGCGAACAGGGCATCACCATCGACGTGGCCTACCGCTTCTTCAGCACCGAGCGGCGCAAGTTCATCGTTGCCGACACGCCGGGCCACGAGCAGTACACGCGCAACATGGTCACCGGCGCCTCCACTGCCGATGTGGCGGTGATCCTGATCGATGCGCGCAAGGGCGTGCTGACTCAGACGCGCCGGCACAGTTACCTGGTGGCGATGATAGGCATCCGCAACGTCGTTCTGGCCATCAACAAGCTCGACATGCTCGACTATTCGCAGCACGTGTTCGAGCGCATCGTCGGCGAGTACCGGGCCTTCGCGCGCGAACTCGGCCTGGAGCAGGTCACGGCGATTCCGATGTCGGCACTCAAGGGGGACAACGTCGTCTCGCGCAGTGCCAACACGGCCTGGTACCACGGCCCGGCCCTGATGGAGTACCTGGAAAGCGTCGAGATCGACGCCGAGACGGCGCAGCGCCAGCCGTTCCGTTTGCCGGTGCAGTGGGTGAACCGGCCGAACCTCGACTTCCGCGGCTTCTCGGGCCGCATCGTCGGCGGCGTGGTGCGGCCGGGCGACCGGTTGCGTGCGCTGCCGTCGGGGCGCGAGAGCACGGTGGCGCGCATCGTCGCCCACGATGGTGACTTGCCGCTGGCGGTGGCCGGCCAATCGGTGACGCTGACCCTGGCCGACGAGATCGACGTGAGCCGCGGCGACGTGCTCGCCGCCGCCGACGCGCTGCCCGAGGTGGCCGACCAGTTCGAGGCCAACCTGGTGTGGATGAGCGACGAGCCGATGATGCCCGGCCGGCCCTACCTGCTGAAGATCGGTGCCCGCACCGTCGGCGTCAGCTTCGCGGCGCCCAAGTACAAGGTCAACGTCAACACGCTGGAGCACCTGGCGGCGAGGACGCTGGAGCTCAACGAGATCGGGGTCTGCAACCTGAACCTGGACCGCACGGTCGCCTTCGATCCCTACGAATCCAACCGCGACACCGGCGGCTTCATCGTGATCGACCGGCTGAACAACGGCACCGTCGGCGCCGGCATGCTGCACTTTGCGCTGCGGCGCTCGCACAACGTGCATTGGCAGGCCATCGAGGTCAACAAGCAGGCGCACGCGCTGCTGAAGCAGCAGAAACCGGGGGTGGTGTGGTTCACCGGCCTGTCGGGCGCGGGCAAGTCGACCGTGGCCAACCTGGTGGAGAAGAAGCTGCACGCGCTGGGCCGCCACACCTACCTGCTCGACGGCGACAACGTGCGCCACGGCCTGAACAAGGACCTCGGTTTCACCGATGCCGACCGGGTCGAGAACATCCGTCGGGTGGCCGAGGTGGCGCGGTTGATGGTCGACGCAGGGCTGATCACGCTGGTCAGCTTCATCTCGCCGTTCCGCGCTGAACGCGCGCTGGCGCGTAGCCGGGTCGAGCCCGGCGAGTTCTGCGAAGTCCATGTCGACACACCCATTGAAGTGGCCGAACAGCGCGACCCGAAGGGCCTGTACAAGAAGGCGCGGCGCGGCGAGTTGAAGAACTTCACCGGCATCGACTCGCCCTACGAGCCGCCCGAGTCTCCGGAGTTGCGGCTCGACACCGCCGCGCTTTCGCCAGAAGCCGCCGCGGATGAGGTGATCGAACAACTTCGGCGAATGGCGCTGATTGGTGTGATCTCGTGACCGGACGAAGCTGCGGGCGCCTGTGTTCGATTGCCTTGGTCTCTTACGGCGGGGGTAACTCTGGGGGTAACTCCGCTAGGAGCGTGGACTGACCCCAGCCCACCACTTCAGAGTCCCGGATGATCCCGGGGCATCCCAGAAAAGCCCGACGCCCCTGAGGTTCATCGCCTCAGGGGCGTTTTGCTTTGTGGCGTGCCTGCTTTTCTGCCTGCTTGTGCTGCCTGCTGGTAACCGCCTACTTGCGCGGCTTTGCTGCCTTGGCCGCCACTGACTGCGGCTGCAACGCCTCCGACATGCCGATCAACACCCCACTGACGAGGGTCGTGTAGCTGTCCATCAGCGCCTGGGTGGCCTTCATGCTGATCGCGCGGCCGTCGCGCAGGGCGGTCTGTGCCTGGCCCACCAGTTGTTCGACCGACAGGCTGGCCTGGGCGCCGGTGGCGGTGCCCTTCTGTTTCATCGCACCCAGCACCTGGTCCCACGGCCCTTGCAGCGGCTCGCCGGCGCCTTTGGCCGCCTTGGTCACGGTGTCGAAGAACATGTCTTCCATCTTCTCGAGGTTGGCCAGGGCCGCCTTCATCTGCTTGTCCTGCACGCCCACACCTTGTTCGACGAATTGGTTCAGCGCCTTGCGGTTGGCCTCCACCGTCTGCAGCAGCGCCGCGTCCATGCCGTCGAAGGCCTTGGCCAGCAAGCCCTCGACGTCCACCGCCGGCAGCGGGCTCTGCGCGGCGCCGGTGCTGGCCGCTTCGGTCACCGTCTTCAAGACCTTGCGGATGTTGGCCAAGGTCAGCTCACGGCCTTGCAGCGCTTTGAGCGTGGCGTCGGCCACCGACTTGCGCAGCGCTTCGCCCTGCTTGGCCGAGGCTTCGGAAAATTGCTTGATCAGTGCGTCCTGATCGATGCCGGATTTGATCATTCGATGCTCCTGTTGTGCTTGTAGGTTGTGGCTCTCATTGCATGTGCTGCCCGCCGTTGATCGCGATGTTGGCGCCGGTGACGAAGGCTGCTTCTTCAGACGCGAGGTAGATGATCAGACCCGCCACCTCTTCCGGCTTGCCCAGCCGGCCGACCGGAATGTGCGGCAGGATCTTGCTGTCCAGCACTTCCTTCGGAATGGCCGTGACCATCTTGGTGCCGATGTAGCCCGGCGAGATGGTGTTGACGGTGACTCCCTTCTTGGCCACTTCCAGCGCCAGCGCCTTGGTGAAGCCGTGCACACCCGCCTTGGCGGCCGAGTAGTTGGTCTGCCCGAACGCGCCCTTGCTGCCGTTGACCGACGACACGTTGATGACCCGGCCCCAGCCGCGCTCGGCCATGGAGTCGACCACCTGCTTGCTCATGTTGAACAGGCTGTCCAGGTTGGTGCGCAGCACGGCGTCCCAGTTGACCTTGTCCATCTTCTTGAAGGTCATGTCGCGCGTGATGCCGGCGTTGTTGACCAGCACGTCCACCGGCCCCAGCTTGGCCACCACCGCGGCCGCCGCCTTGGCGCAGGAGTCGATGTCGGCCACGTCGCAGGGCACGGCCAGGAAGTCGTAACCCTGCGCCTTCATGCCCGCCACCCATTCGCCGTGCTTGTTGTTGCCCGGCGAGTAGGTCACCGCCACGGCGTAGCCGGCGTCGGCCATCTTGGTCGAGATGGTTTCACCCAGGCCGCCCATGCCGCCGGTGACCAGAACCACGTGCTTCTTTGCCATGTTCATCTCCTTCGATTGATGTGTGAGGTTTCAGCGTTCAACGTTCGACGGTCAGGGCCACGCCCATGCCACCGCCGATGCACAAGGACGCAATGCCCTTCTTGGCGTTGCGGCGCTGCATTTCGTGCAGCAGGGTCACCAGGATGCGGCAGCCCGACGCGCCGATCGGGTGGCCGATCGCGATGGCGCCGCCGTTCACGTTCACCTTCGCTGTGTCCCAGCCCATCTCGTTGTTGACGGCGCAGGCCTGGGCCGCGAAGGCTTCGTTGATTTCCAGCAGGTCCAGGTCCTGCGGCTTCCAGCCGGCGCGCTGCAAGGCCTTCTGCGAGGCCGGCACCGGGCCCATGCCCATGATCGACGGGTCGAGCGCCACGGTGGCGTAACTGGCAATGCGTGCCAGTGGCGTCAGGCCGAGTTGCGCGGCCTTCTTGGCGGTCATCACCACCACGCCGGCAGCACCATCGTTCAGGCCCGAGGCATTGCCGGCCGTCACGCTGCCGGCCTTGTCGAACGCAGGGCGCAGGCCGGCCAGGGCTTCGGCATTGGTCTTCTTGTTGATGAACTCGTCGCTGGCGAACAGGATCGGGTCGCCCTTCTTCTGCGCAATGCTGAAGGGCACGATCTCGTCCTTGAACTTGCCGGCCTCCTGCGCCGCGGCCGCCTTCTGCTGCGATCCGAGCGCCAGTGCGTCCTGCTTCTCGCGCGAGATCTCGTACTTCTTGGCCACATTCTCGGCCGTGATGCCCATGTGGTACTTGTTGTACACGTCGAACAGGCCATCGACGATCATCGAGTCGATCATCTTCCAGTCGCCCATGCGCTGGCCGTCGCGCGAGCCGGCCAGCACGTGCGGGCTCATGCTCATGTTTTCCTGGCCGCCGGCGATGACGATCTCGGAGTCGCCGTCGCGCACTGCCTGCGCCGCCAGCATCACGGCCTTCAGTCCGGAGCCGCAGACCGCGTTGATGGTCAGCGCCGGCACGCTTTGCGGCAAGCCGCTCTTGATCACGCTCTGGCGCGCCGGGTTCTGGCCGGAACCGGCTGCCAGCACCTGGCCGAGCAGCACCTCGCCGATCTGCTCGCCGCTGAGTTTGGCGCGTTTGAGCAGCTCGACGATGACCGCCGCGCCGAGCTCGGGCGCCGGCGTCTTGGCCAGGGTGCCGCCGAATTTGCCGACGGCGGTGCGTGCAGCGGCGACGATGACGATGTCTTCCATAACGATCTCCTTCAATGCGAGCGGTGGGTGAAAAGGATGGCAGCGCGGCTCGGCGCTGCTTCGGGTTGCTCGGGGTTCACGGGGCCTGGGCCTTCACGTAGCGCCCCGGAGCGGGTTCGATGACCGGGTATTTGCGGTTGCCGGCGCTCTTGGGGGCGGCAGTCTTTTCGCCGGCATGTTCTTCGAGCCAGGCCGCCCAGGCCGGCCACCAGCTGCCCGGTTCGTTGCGGGCGCCGGCGAACCAGCTCTCGGCGTCGGGTTTCACCTTGCCGACCCAGTGGTTGCGCTTGTTCTTGGCCGGCGGGTTGATGACGCCGGCGATGTGGCCGCTGGCACCCAGCACGAAGGTGATGTCGCCGCCCAGCAACTGCGTGCTGGTGTAGGCGGTCTGCCAGGGCACGATGTGGTCTTCGCGCGAGGCATACAGGAACGCCGGCACCTCGACCGTGCCCAGGTCGACCGCTTCGCCGCATTGCAAGGTGGCGCCCGGCGTGCTCAGCTTGTTCTCGAGGTAGGTGTTGCGCAGGTACCAGCAGAACATCGGGCCGGGGAGGTTGTTGTCGTCACCGTTCCAGAACAGCAGGTCGAAGGCCGGCGGTGCCTTGCCCTTCAGGTAACCGGCCACGACGTAGGGCCAGATCAGGTCGTTCGCACGCAGCGCGGCAAACACCTGGGCCAACTCGCTGCCCTTGAGCAGCCCGCCCTGGCCGATGGTCTGTTCGCGCGCCGCCACGCCTTGTTCGCTGACCAGGAGGCCGATCTCGCCGGTGTCGGTGAAATCGAGCATCGTGGTCAGCAGGGTCAGGCTGGCGACCTTGCTTTCGCCGCGTGCTGCCATCACCGCCAGCGCGCTGGCCAGCAAGGTGCCGCCGACGCAGAAGCCGAGGGTGTTCACCTGGTCGGCACGGCTGATGGCCAGCGCCACGTCAATGGCCTGCATGACACCCTGCTCGAGGTAGTCGTCCCAGCCCAGCTGGCCTTGTTCGGGGCCGACATTGCGCCACGACACCAGGAACACCGTGTGGCCCTGCGCCACCGCGTGGCCGACGAAAGAGTTGTCGGGCTGCAGGTCGAGGATGTAGAACTTGTTGATGCACGGCGGCACGACGAGCAACGGGCGCGCGTGCACCTGCGTTGTGCTCGGCGCGTACTGGATCAGCTGCATCAGCTCGTTCTCGAACACCACGCTGCCCGGGCTGGTGGCCACGTTGCGGCCGACCTCGAAGGCCTGGTCGTCGGTCATCGAGACGCGGCCCTTGGCAAAGTCCTGCACGAACAGGCGCATGCCCTCGACCAGGCTGGCGCCGCCACTGTCGAGCGCGGTCTGCAAGGCCTCTGGGTTGGTGGCCAGGCAGTTGGCCGGGCTCAGTGCGTCAACCACCTGGCGCAACACAAAGCTCCATTGAGCCTTGCTGCGCTCGTCCAGCGGCGCCGCATCGAGCGCCTTGCGCAGCAGCTCCGACTGGCCGAGGTAGGCCTGTGCCACCGCATCGAAGCGCGGGTCCTGGCGCCACGGGTCGGCGGCGAAGCGGCGATCGACCGCGGGTGCGGGTGCGGGTCCGGCCGCGGGTCCGGGTGGTGCAGCGCCGGCCACACCCGCCGGCAGGGCTGCCGACCACATCGACGTCATCTGCTGCAGCGCCTGCTGCTGCCACTGGGTGAAGGTTTCGGTCGCCTGTTGCCACGGCGCGAACGGGTTCACGGGCGCCCCGGAGGGCTGGAGCGACTGCAACAACGTCTGCTGGGTCGCCAGCAGGTCGGCGAGCCAGCGGGTCGGGTCGGGGGCAGGGGACGGCATGACGGATCCTCCGTTCAATGCAGCTTCACGTGCGGCTCGGTGCGCCGCACGATCAGCCGGGCCAGCGTGTCGAGCGCCACCTTGGCAAAGCCGTGCAGCGCCAGCTCGTGCATCTTGTACAGCGACAGGTACATCATGCGCGCAAACAGCCCTTCGATCATCAGACTTCCGCCGATCAGCCCGCCCATCATGTTGCCCACGGTGCTGTATTCGCCCAGCGAAACCAGCGAGCCGAAGTCGCGGTAGCGGTAGTCCTTCAGCGGCTGGCCGGCGAGGCGGCGCCTGATCTGGCCCAGCATGTGCGCGGCCTGCTGGTGTGCGGCCTGGGCCCGCGGCGGCACGAGGCCCCCCTTGCCGTCGTTGGCCTCCGGCCAGGCGCAGGCGGCACAGTCGCCCATGGCGAAGATGTTCTCGTCGCGCGTCGTCAGCAGGCTCGGGTGCACCACGAGCTGGTTGATGCGGTTGGTCTCCAGCCCGGCGATGTCTTTCAAGAAGTCCGCCGCCTTGACCCCGGCGGCCCAGATGATCAGCTCGGCCGGCAGCACCCGGCCGTCGGACAGGTGCACCCCCGAGGCCTGCACTTCGGCCACCTTGGCGTTGGTGTGCACCACGACCCCCAGCTCGCGCAGCAGCCCCTCGGTGGCCTTGGACAAGCGCTCCGGCAGGGCCGGCAGCACCCGTTGCGCGGCTTCGATGACGGTGACGGTGATGTCCTTGTCGGCGTCGACCCGGTCGAGCCCATAGGCCACCATCTCGCGCGTGGTGCGGTGCAGTTCGGCGGCGAGTTCGACGCCGGTGGCGCCGGCGCCGATGATCGCCACGTTCAACTGCTCGGGCCGCAGCGGCGCGGTCTGCGCATGGGCGCGAATGCAGGCATTCACCACGCGGGCATGGAAGCGCCGCGCGTCGGCCGGCGTCTCCAGCTTCATCGCGTGCTCGGCCACGCCGGGGGTGCCGAAGTCGTTGCTCTGGCTGCCGATGGCCATCACCAGGGTGTCGTAGCCGAAGGCGCGCGGCGGCGTCACCTGCTGGCCTTCTTCGTCGATGAAGGGCGCCACGTGCACCTCGCGCCGCTCGCGGTCCAGGCTCACCATGGCGCCGACCCGGTAGCGGAAGTGGTGCCAGTGCGACTGCGCCAGGTAACCGACCTCGTGCGCACTCATGTCCATGCTGCCGGCCGCGATCTCGTGCAGCTTGGGCTTCCACACATGGGTGCGGTCGCGGTCGATCAAGGTGATGTCGGCCTGGCCGCGGCGCCCGAGCGTGTCGCCCAGGCGCGTGGCCAGTTCGAGCCCGCCCGCGCCGCCGCCGACGATGACGACACGATGGGTCATGAGGGACGTTGCAGGTCGTGGTCCACGGAGTGTTGACGCTACTTCTTTTTTTGCGGCGGCAGGTCGGTGCAAACCCCTTCGAACAGTTCGGCGGTCATGCCGATCGACTCGCCCAAGGTCGGGTGCGGGTGGATGGTCTTGCCGATGTCGGTGGGCTCGCAGCCCATCTCGATCGCCAGGCAGACCTCGCTGATCAGGTCGCCCGCATGCGTGCCGACGATGCCGCCGCCGATCACGCGGTGGGTGGCTTCGTCGAACAGCAGCTTGGTAAAACCTTCGTCACGGCCATTGGCGATGGCCCGGCCCGATGCGGCCCACGGGAACACCGCCTTGCCGAACTTGATGCCTTCGGCCTTGCACTGCTCCTCGGTCTTGCCGGCCCAGGCCACCTCGGGGTCGGTGTAGGCCACCGACGGGATCTGGCGCGCGTCGAAAAAGCTCGCTTCGCCGTGTGCCGCTTCAGCCGCCACATGGGCCTCGTGCACCGCCTTGTGCGCCAGCATCGGCTGGCCGACCACGTCGCCGATCGCGAAGATGTGCGCCACGTTGGTGCGCATCTGCTTGTCTACATTGATGAAGCCGCGCTCGGTCACGGCCACGCCGGCCTTGTCGGCCGCCAGCTTCTTGCCGTTCGGGCTGCGGCCCACCGCCACCAGCACCAGGTCGTAGACCTGCGGACCCTTCGGCGCCTTCTCCCCTTCGAAGGACACCTCGATGCCGGCCTGGGTCGCCTTGGCCCCGACGGTCTTGGTCTTCAGCATCACGTTGTCGAAGCGGTGCGCGTTCATCTTGTCCCACACTTTCACCAAGTCGCGGTCGGCGCCCTGCATCAGGCCGTCGAGCATTTCGACCACGTCGATGCGGGTGCCCAGCGTGGAATACACCGTGGCCATTTCCAGCCCGATGATGCCGCCGCCGACCACCAGCATGCGCTTGGGGATGCTCTTGAGCAGCAGCGCGCCGGTGGAGTCCACCACGCGCTCGTCCTCGGGCATGAAGGGCAGCTTCACCGCCTGGCTGCCAACGGCGATGATGGCCTTGGCGAACTTGATCACCTTCTTTTTGCCGTCGGCCGCGAGCACTTCGAGATGGTGCGGGTCGAGGAAACTGCCGACGCCGGTGACCACCTCGACCTTGCGCGCCTTGGCCATGCCGGCCAGCCCGCCGGTGAGCTTCTTGATCACGCCGTCCTTGAAGCCGCGCAGCTTGGCGAGGTCGATCTCGGGCGGGCCGTACTTGATGCCGTGGTCGGGCAGGTGCTTGACCTCGTCCATCACCGAGGCGGTGTGCAGCAGCGCCTTCGACGGAATGCAGCCGACGTTCAGGCACACGCCGCCAAGCGTGGCGTAACGTTCGACGAGCACGGTTTTCATGCCGATGTCGGCGCTGCGGAAGGCAGCCGAGTAGCCACCCGGGCCGGCGCCGATCACCAGCATCTCGCATTCGACATCGGCCTTGCCGGCGTAGGTGGCGGCGCCCGGGGCTGGGGCAGCAGGCAATGCCGCTGCGGCGGGTGCCGCGGCTTTGGCAGGGGCGGCTGGGGCGGGTGCGGGTGCGGCTGCGCCGGCCGCCTCGACCATCAGCAGCACCGACCCTTCACTGACCTTGTCATTCACCTTGACCCTGATCGCCTTGACCACCCCGGCATGCGTCGACGGAATCTCCATCGAGGCCTTGTCCGACTCGACCATCACCAGCCCGGTATCGACCGCGATGGTCTCGCCGACCTTGACCATCACCTCGATGACCGCGACTTCCTTGAAGTCCCCGATGTCGGGAACCTTGACTTCGATTTGTTGTGCCATGTGCGGCCCCCTTAGAACATCGTGCGCCGCATGTCGGCGAGCAGATTGGCGAAGTGCACGTTGAAGCGCGCCGCCGCCGCGCCGTCGATCACGCGGTGGTCCCACGACAGCGACAGCGGCAAGGTGAGCCGCCACGACGAGGTCTTGCCGTCGCTGGAATGCTGCTTCCAGTAGCTCTTGCACACGCCCATGATGGCCACCTCGGGCGCGTTGATGATGGGCGTGAAGTAGATGCCGCCGATGCCGCCCAGCGAGCTGATCGTGAAGGTGCCGCCCGACATCTGGTCGGGCTTCAACTTGCCGTCGCGTGCCAGCTTGGCCAGCTCACCCATCTCCTTGGTGATTTCGGGGATCGTCTTCTTGTCGCAGTCGCGGATCACCGGCACCATCAGGCCGTTCGGCGTGTCGGCGGCGAAGCCGATGTGCCAGTAGTTCTTCAGCACCAG
>JANOQS010000567.1:0-7910 GCA_031414975.1 Methylibium sp.
GGTCGGGTCCCAGATCGGCTGGTACTGCGCGAACAGCGCTTCGCCGCTCACCAGGTGGGTGCCGCCGGCATACGCCATGCGGCTCCAGCCCTGGGCCCGGCCACGCACGTTGCTCACGGCGTTGGGCAAGGTCTTGCCGGGGGCCAGCAGGTTGTCGCCGGCACGCAGGGTGCCGGCCGCAACGGCAGCGGCGATGTCCGGCCGCAGCACCTTGGCCAGGCGCACGCCGCCTTCCACGTTCAGCAGCCCGGTGCCTTGTTGCACCAGCGTGGCATCGGCCAGCGGCGTGGCGGTGTATTGCAGGATGGCTTTCAGCAGCGGCGGCGTGAGGCCCGGGTTGGCCTGCAGCAGCACGGCGGCGGCACCGGAGACCGCGGGCGCCGAGACCGACGAGCCGCTCAAGGTCATCAGCGTCTGGCGCGGCAGCTGCGCAGCACCTGCCACCTCGGTCAGTTGCGGGTAGCTGCGCGCCAGCACGTTCCAGCCGGCCGGGCGGCCGCTGGGGTCGGTGGCCATGGCGGTGAGCACCTTGTTGCCGGGGGCCACGAGGTCGGGCTTGATCAGGTTGTCGGTCCAGCGGTTGCCGTTGGCAAAATTGAAGCCGCCACGCGTCGGGCCGCGCGAGCTGAAGCTGGTGACCACGTCGTCGGAACGGTCCGGCGTGTCCTTCATGTTGTCGGCGCCGACGGTGATGACCGACGGTTCGTTGCCCGGCGACGAGATGGCGCCGAACACCTCTTTGCCGTCTTCGCTCTTGCCGGCGTTTCCGGCCGAGGCGACCACGACGATGCCGCTGGCCACCGCGCTGCGCGCCGCACGCGCCAGCGGATCGACCAGGAACGAGTCGGTCGACGATGCGCCCAGGCTCAGGTTCATCACGCGGATGTTGGACAGCCTGGCGCGCTGGATCACCCAGTCGATACCGGCCAGCACGTCGGCCATGTTGCCCACGCCGTGTTCGTTGAGCACCCGCACGTCATACAGGTTCGCGCCCGGGGCGATGCCACTGGAGTCGGGGCTCTGGTAAGTGCCCGCGCCGGCCGCCACCGAAGCGACGGCGGTGCCGTGGCCGTACGGGTCGGGCACGGCGGAGAAGGCCTGGTGCTGGCGGTAACCGCTGTGGCGCTGGGTCCAGTCGATGCTGGCGCGCGTGTGCGGGCTGAAGTCACCGGCGGCGTTCCAGCCGTCGCCATACAGCGAGCGGCCGAGGGAGACGAAGTCGACCGAGGCGCGCACGCGGCTGGAACCGTCGGCAGCGGCGAAGTTCTTGTGGCGAGCGTCGATGCCGGAGTCGAGCACCGCAATGCCGACGCCGCGGCCGTCGAGGGCCGAGCCGGTGCCGGCCACGTTGGGCAGGTCACCCGCCACGCTGCTGGCCTGCAGCAGGTTGCCCTGGCTGGCTTGGCCGGTCTGGCGCTGTGCGGCGCGGTTCGGGGCGATGTTGATCACGTCGTTGCGCGCCGCAATGGCGCCCAGCGCCGAGGCCGGCAGCACGGCCGCCAGTGCGCGCACCGACAGGTAGTTGTAGAACACCGCGCCGCCGCGGGCCAACACGTCGGCGCGCAGCGAAGCGAGTTCGGGGTCGGTGCTGGAAGCGACGACGAGCACCTTGACCATCATCTGGCCGCGCACGCTGCGGGCCCAGGTCAGGCCGCTGGCCGCACCTGCCGGCGTGGTGGCCAGCGACTGCAGTTCGATGGAGAGTTTGGCCAGGTTGGCCGTCGTCGGCGGCGTGGTCGGCCAAGGCATTGGCGCGGGCCGGCCCTTGCCGGACTTGCCGGCGTCAGCGTGCGCGAAGGCGCTGCTCTGGAAGGCAGGTGTCAGCAGAACAGCTGCGGCCACGGCAACGCACAAAAGTCGCCAGGGCCCCTGGGCGTCGGGTTTCAGATTCATCAGTGAAGTCCTCGTTCGTTTGATGGGGTCCCAGCCCGTGCGAAGTACAGGGGCAGGCTCTGCGCCCAGTTTCTCCAAGGGCGCAGGGGGTCGATCAAACGAACAGAGGCTTGAAGGTGCGGCAGTTTTGTTTCGATGCCGCCGGCACCCGCTGACGGGTACTTTCTTGCCGGCCAAGGCGGCCGGAACTCGTCAGTCGGCAGCCGGAAGGACGGCGTGGTGCGCCGTCAGCGCGTCACTCAGCACGCCGACGAACTGCTCCGCTTCGGCGTCGCCGAACGGCAGCGAAAGCGCCACCAGCCCACGCCGAGCGATGAACACGCCACGCTCCAGCAGCGCGAAGAACAGCAGGTCCTTCACGCGCATGTCGCTGCTGGCCACGTCGGCCGGGCGGCGCACTTCGCGCGCGCAGGCGTGCAGGTTCATCAGCGAGCCCAGGCCGGTGAACTGCAGCGCCAGGCCGCGTGACCTGAACAGCGCATTGCAGCGCTCGCGCAGCGCGTCGCCGCGCCGGTTCAGCGTGTCGATGGCGGTGGGTATCCATAACTCGCGCAGCCCGGCCAGACCCGCGGCCATGGTCAGCACGTTGTTGTTGAAGGTGCCGGCGTGGCCCAGCGCGTCGGGCCGGCGCGGGTCGAAGCGCTCCATCACATCGCGCCGCCCGCCGAAGGCGCCGAACGACAGGCCGCCACCGAAGTACTTGCCCAGGCTCGTCAGGTCGGGCACCAGGCCTAGCAGCGCCTGGCGGCCGCCGAGGGCCAGACGCGAGCTCATGACCTCGTCGAACACCAGCAGCGCGCCGCTCTCGTCGGCGAGGCGGCGCAGGCCTTGCAGAAACGCGGGCGTGCCGGGGATGCAACCGCCCGCACCGAGCATCGGCTCGACCAGGATCGCGGCCAGCAAGGGGCCCTCGCGCTGCACGATCGCCGCCGCGGCATCGAGATCGTTGTACGGCGCGCGCAGCCATTCGTGCGGCACGTTGACCGAACCGGCGGCGCCGCCGAAAGAAATGACCCCGCCGTGGTACGCGCCGTCGAACACCAGCACCTTGCGCCGCCCGGTGTGCGCCACGGCCGCGGCCAGCGCGAGCAGATTGGCTTCGGTGCCGCTGTTGGTGAAGCGCAGCAAGGCCATCGACGGGAAGCGCCGCACGATCTCGCGCGCCAGCTCGACCTCGCGCAGGGTGTGCGACGACAGGCTCAAACCCCCGTCGAGCGCGGCGACGATGGCCGCGCGGATCGGCGCCGCCGAGTGGCCATACAAGCCGGCGGTGAACTCACCCAGGCCGTCGAGCAGGCGGTGGCCGTCGGCGTCCCACAACCAGCAACCCTCGCCGCGCACCATGGTCAGCGGGAACGGCGCCTGGAACAGCACGCTGCGCGTGTTGCCGCCGGGCAGCACTTCGGCGGCGGCGTCGAGCTGGCGCGCGCTGCTCGGGTGGCGGGTGCGATAGCGGTCCGTGGCGGCGGCGAGGGCAGCGTCGAGGGCGGCGTCCAGTGCGGCGGAAGGTGAGCTCGGGGGGGTCATCGTCGGGTCCTGCGACAAGGGAGAGGCAGCGTAGCACCGGTCATCTTCGCTCGCCGTGTCCCCCACCCCGGCGACCGCAACGCGCCTCACGCCTCACCACTCACTCACCACTGCGTGGCCGGGTTGGTACGCCGCCCGGTCCAGCGCTGGATCGCGGCTGAGAGCTGCGAGCTGCTGACCGGCTTGGTCATGAAGTCGTCCATGCCCGATTCAATGCAGCGCGCGTGGTCGCTGGCCAGCGAGTCGGCGGTGAGCGCGACGATTGTGGCGCGGCTGCCGGCGCGGCGCTCTTCTTCGGCGCGGATGCGGCGCGTGGCCTCGAAGCCGTCCATCACCGGCATGTGGCAGTCCATGAAGACGATGTCGTAGCGCGTGGTGGTCGCGGCACGGTGGCCGGCTTCGCCGTCGGCGGCCACATCGACCTCGCAGCCGAGCATCTTCAGCTGCTCCTGCACCAGCATCTGGTTGACGATGTCGTCTTCGACCAGCAGCACCGAGACCGGCCCGTCCGTGGCGCTGTCCGGCGTGTCGGCAGGCCCGGCGGGCTCGGCGGGCAGCGTGGGGTGCAGCGTGTCATGCGGCACGTCATCGGCCAGCACCTGCAGCGGAATGTCGATCCAGAAATGCGAGCCGGCGTTGACCCGGCTTTGCACACCGACCTGGCCGTTCATCAGCGCGGTCAGCTCCTTCACGATCGTCAGCCCCAGGCCGCTGCCGCCGTGGCGCCGGGTGCTGGAGCCGTCGACCTGCGTGAAGGCGCCGAAGATGGAATCGACGTGGTGTTCGTCGATGCCGATGCCGGTGTCGTGCACCGAGAAGCGCACGGTCAGGGTGTCGGTGGCGGTGGTGGCGCCGGCTTCGAGCACGCTCACCTCCAGGCGGACCGCGCCTTCGTCGGTGAACTTGATCGCGTTGTGCAGCAGGTTCACCAGCAACTGGCGCAGGCGCAGCGGGTCGGCCAGCACGCGGCTCGGCAGCGCCGGGGCGGCATGGCTGCTCACTTCGATGGCCTTGTTGCGCGCGAGCACGCGCGCCAGGTCCACGGCCTCGGCCACCAGCGCGCGCAGGTCCACCTTGGCGGTGTGCAGGCTGAGTTGGCCGGCCTCGATGCGCGACAGGTCGAGCACGTCGTCGATCAGCGCCAGCAGCGCGGTGGCCGAGCGGTGCGAGGTGTGCACGTAGCGCTGCTGCGTGGCCGTGAGCGGCGTGCCCATCAGCAGCTCGGCCGCGCCGAGGATGCCGTTCATCGGCGTGCGGATCTCGTGGCTGGTGACGGCCAGGAACTGCGACTTGGCCCGATTGGCCTGCTCGGCCTGGCCGCGCGCCTGCTCCAGCGCCGCCGCCTGGGCCTTCAGCGCGGCGGCTTGCTGCTCCAGGTCTGCCACCAGCGCACGCGCGGTGCGCATGGCCTGGCGCGTGCGGTCGCGCAGGCGCTGCGTCACCAGGCCGGTGAGGGCCAGGTACAGGCCCAGCAGGTACATCACCAGGGCCATGCCCAGCCGATCGGGCCACAGCGCGCGGGCCGGGTCGATGAGCGACACGTACACCGAATAGGCCAGGTAGGCCGCGGTGACCAGATGGCCGAAGTACAGCGCGCGCCGAAAGCCCACGCCCACCTGGTCGACCACGCGCACGAGCAGGAAGTAGGCAAAGAACAGGTGGCTCTGCTCCAGGTAGTTCAGATTGATCAGCCACACCAGCACGTCGGCATGAAAGAGCAGCAGGCTCAGGCGGTCGTTCTTCAGGTCGCTGGCGTGGCTGTTCACGCCCGTGTCGAAGCCGGCCCGCAGCACGATCCACGCGACGAGCGCGAAACCCAGGTTCAGTGCCAGCAGCCACAGCAGCTCCGGCTGCGGAAACAGCGCGCTGCCGCGCAGGTTCTGCAGCACGGCGATGGCGCAAAGGATCAGGAAGCCCGCGGCCCGCAGTGCCGGGATCTGCACCGTGTACAGGCGCCTCGCGCTGGCGGCCTTGCGCTGCGCGAGCAAGGCTTCGTCCAGGGTGAAGCCGGCATCTGCGGCGGCAGCCACGGTGTTCCGATTCACATCGACCCTCACTGGTACGAACCTGCGGATCATCGGCCAGCGCGGGCCTGCGGGCAATCCCGTTGTTTGTGGGCAAGCGGCCCCAGGAAATCACTACTGCCCCGTCGAGCCCACGCCCGTATCCTGAGCCTGGCCGCCGAGCCAAACCCCAGGAGACCCGATGGACCTCAAGACCTTGTTTGCCGGCGCCTGCCTCGCCCTCACAGCCTTTGCGGCGAACGCCCAGACCTTCCCCACCAAACCGATCCGCCTGGTCGTCACCTTCCCGGCCGCCGGGGCGCCCGACATCCTGGCGCGGCTGTTTGCCGACAAGGCGCAACTCGGCCAGCCGGTGGTGGTGGACAACAAGCCCGGCGCGGGCGGCAACATCGGCGCCGACATGGTGGCCAAGGCGCCGGCCGACGGCTACACCCTGGTGATGGGCACGGTGGGCACCCACTCGATCAACGGCGCGCTGTACAGCAAGATGCCCTACGACATGGTGAAGGACTTTGCGCCGGTGGCGCACGTGGCCTCGGCGCCGAACCTGCTGGTGGTCAACAACGACGTGCCGGCCAAGACCGTGGCGGAGTTGATTGCCTACATGAAGGCCAACCCGAACAAGCTCAGTTTCGGCTCGCCGGGCATCGGCACCTCGGTGCATGTGTCGGGTGAATTGTTCAAGTCGCTCACCGGCACGCAGATGCAGCATGTGCCGTACAAGGGCCGGCAGTTCGCGATTCCCGACCTGGTGGGCGGGCAGATCCAGCTGATGTTCGACAACATGCCGTCGGCCTTGCCGATGGCCAAGGAAGGCAAGATCCGCGCGCTCGCGCAGACCACGGCGAAGCGATCGCCGGCCGCGCCCGACGTGCCGACGGTGGCCGAAACCGTGCCCGGTTTCGAGGCCACCACCTGGTTCGCGGTGTTCGCGCCCGCCGGCACACCGCGCGACGTGGTGGCGCGCATCAACGCCGAAATGCAGCGCGTGTTCACGCTGCCCGACGTGGTGGACAAGCTCAAGACCTTGGGCCTGGAGCCGTGGATCTCGACCCCCGAAGAGCTGGCGAGCTACCAGGCGAGCGAGATCACCAAGTGGGCGAAAGTGGTGAAGGAGTCGGGCGCGAAGGCGGACTGACGGCCGATCGACGGCCGAGGCGCACTGGCGGCTTTCCAACCAGCGCCGCCGATGTCGACCTGGCCGTGGCCGCCGCGCGTGCCGCGCTGAACGGCCCGTGGGGCAGGCTCACCGCCACCGAGCGCGGGCGCATCCTGCTGAAGATGAGCGCGCTGATCCTGGCGCGCAGCGAAGAACTGGCGCAGCTCGAAGCGCGACACCGGCAAGCCGACCTCGCAGGCACGCAAGCCGGCTGCTGGTGCAACGCGGCATCTACGACAAGTTCATCGCGATGGTGGCCGAGCGCTTTGCGCAGAGCGTCGCCGGCACACCGGCGATGGACCGCGACTGCGGGCCGCTGATCAACGCAGCGCAGAAGGCGCGCGTGAAGGTTTCATCCTTGCATTCACGACGGCCTGCGCCTGGCCATCGACAGCCTGGCCGGCGCCGATGACACAAGGGCGGCTCGGTGTCTGCGCCGAGCACGAACCGCTCGCAACAGACCCTCGCAAACACCTAGTTGACACCCAGCGCGTTGCATCTCTAAGATATTGCATAGTTAAGTTGTCTATTCCGTAATAAAGAACTATTTCACAGAGATCGCGACGACCCGTCAACCTGCGCAAAGGCGAACCCTCATGAAGCTTCTGAAGAACCTGCTGGGCCTGACGGCAATATGCGTCGCCCTCATTGGAGCGACTGGCGCCGCACTGGCGCAACAGAAGGGCGGCGTGCTCAGCGTCGCCATCGTCGGCGAGCCGCCAACGCTGGACCCCATGGCTTCGACGGCGGACCTGGTGGGGATCGTCACCCAGCACATCTTTGAAACGCTTTACACCTTTGACGCGAACTGGAAGGTCGCGCCCCTGCTGGCCGAGGCGCTGCCCGAAATCACGGCGAACGGCACCGTCTACACCATCAAGCTGCGCGACGGCATCAAGTTCCACAGCGGCGAGTTGATGACCTCGGCCGACGTGGTGGCCTCGCTGAAGCGCTGGACCGAGGTCGCTTCGCGCGGCAAACAGACCGCCGTCTTCATCGACAAGATCGAGGCCGCTGGCCCAGGCTCGGTGCGCATCACGCTGAAGTCGCCCTATGCACCGCTGCAGGCGATGCTCTCGCTGAACAATTCGGCGGCGGTGATCCTGCCGGCCGGCAAGCAGGCGAATCCGCTCACCGAATTCATTGGCACCGGCCCTTACAAGCTCAAGGAAAAGAAGGCCGATCAGTACATCCAGCTCGTGCGGCACGACGGCTACAGCAGCCGTGCCGGCGAACCCGACGGTTACGCGGGCGCGCGCAAGCAGTACCTGGACGAGATCCGCTTCGTGCCGATGCCCGATCCGAAC
>JANOQS010000568.1:0-9735 GCA_031414975.1 Methylibium sp.
TGCTGGACAACGCCTGGTTCGACCGCCTGGGTCTACCCCGTCTCTCCTGACCTCAACTTCTCGAACCGCCCGGTGCGGACCCGCATGCCGGGTGGTGTGGGAGGGGCCCGATCAGCGATGATCGGCTCCTATCCCGATTGCGCAGTGGGTACCTGGCAGGCAAGAAAAAACCCGCCGGGCGTTGCGCCGGGCGGGTGATTCCGAAACCAGGTCGAATCACTTCAACTTGGTTTCCTTGTACATCACGTGCTTTCGAGCCTTCGGATCGAACTTCATGATCTCGATCTTTTCGGGTGTCGTCTTCTTGTTCTTGTCGGTCGTGTAGAAGTGACCGGTGCCTGCAGACGACTGCAGCTTGATTTTTTCGCGTCCACCTTTTGCCATGGCGTGTGCTCCTTGGTTCAGACTTCGCCGCGGGCGCGCAAGTCGGCCAGGACTTGCTCGATGCCCACCTTGTCGATCAGGCGCAAGGCCGCGTTGGTGATGCGCAGGCGCACCCAGCGGTTCTCGGCCTCGACCCAGAAGCGGCGGTACTGCAGGTTGGGCAGAAAGCGGCGCTTGGTTCGATTGTTGGCGTGGGAAACATTGTTCCCCACCATCGGGCGCTTGCCCGTGACTTGACAGACGCGTGCCATGACGCTTCTCCGTTGAATTCTTGTTTCAGGATCGCTGATCCACATCGGCCCGCTTGTTGCACCTTAGTGCAGCTTGGTGCTGGCCCGCTCGGTGCGACATTTCGCAAAGTCCACGATTATAGCCATTTCCGGCGGCTGGGAAGCAAGGCGTGCGCTCGGCGGGCCGATGGAGCGATCGATCGCGCATTGGGGTTGTGCGAGCCGGGCCTTGCGGCAGCTTCCATCGGCGTTCCATCGACGGCAGTTGCCAGTTTGCGGAAAACGTGAGAACTTCGCGGTTGCTGCGAGACAATTGCGTACCAAACCAACAATACCGACAACACGAAAGGCGAATCTGTATGGCGATGCTTTCCAACCTGGACCTGATCCGACGTGTACCGCTGTTCTCTCTGCTGACCAACGACCAGGCCCAAGGCATCGCCGACGCGGTGGTCAAGCGGCGGTTCCGGCGCAGCGAGATTGTTGTGGAGTTCGGAAAGAAGTCGAACGCCTTGTTCATCCTGTTGACGGGCCGCGCTCGCGTGCTGACGGCCGATTCTCGCGGTCGCGAAGTCATCCTCGCGGTGCTGCAGCCGGGCGACTATGTCGGTGAAATGAGCCTGATCGACAACGAACCGCATTCGGCTACCGTGCGCGCCGAGGTGCAGACCGACATGCTGATCCTCGGCCGTGCCGAGTTCGCGCGCTGCCTGCCCGAAAATTCGAGCCTCTCCTACGCGATCGTGCGCGGCCTGGTGCAGCGCCTGCGCAGTGCCGACCGCCAGATCGAGTCGCTCGCGTTGCTCGACGTGTACGGGCGCGTTGCCCGTACCCTGTTGGAGATGGCTGAAACCGACGGTGACCAGCGCATCATCCGCAACAAGGTGTCGCGCCAGGACCTGGCCAAGATCGTTGGTGCGTCGCGCGAAATGGTCAGCCGCGTGATGAAAGACCTGGAAGAGCGCGGCATGGTCCAGACACAGGAAAACGGCTCGGTCGTCATCAAGGACCTGGCCAACTGATGTGTGCGGCCCCCGGGCGTGCGCGCTCGGCGACAATCCGCAGATGACTTTTCCCCTCGGTTCTTTGCGGTCCGAATCGTCGCCTCAGAACGGCTCCGGCCCGGCCGGTGCATCCCGGCGCGAAACACAGCACGGCGATGGGGCGGCCGGCCCAGCGCCAGCGAGCTGGCGCACCCAACTCGGTTTGCTGGTGGGTGCCGTGCTGTGGTTGCTTGCTGTGCTGGCCTTGGCCACCCACAACTCCCTTGACGCTGCGTTCTCGACGTCGGGGCTCGCGTCGGCGCCGCTGAACAAGGCGGGCCTCGCCGGCGCGTGGTTCTCGGACCTGGCGTACTTCGTGTTCGGCTATTCGGTCTGGTGGGCGGTGCTCGCGGCGCTGCTCGCATGGCTTTCGCGTTTTGCCGCGGCGTTGCGCGGCGAAGCCACCCCGCGCCGGCATGGCTTGCCGCGCAGCCTGTTCTGGATCGGCCTCGTGCTGTTGCTGGCGGCCAGTTCGTCGCTTGAATGGACGCGGCTTTACCAGTGGGAGTCGCGCGTGGCCGGCGGGCACGCCGGTGGCGCGCTCGGGTTCAGCCTGGGTAGCCTGAGCATGCAATTGCTGGGCTTTGCCGGCTCGGGCGTGCTCTGGATCGCCGCGCTGGTGGCCGGTGTGTCGATGGCGTTCCGGTTCTCGTGGCTGCGCGTGGCCGAAAACATCGGCGCCTGGATCGAGGCCCGGCGCGAGCGCCGCGTCGAGCGCATCGAACGCGCCGAAGACCTGCGCCTGGGCGAACAGGCGCTGCGCGAGCGCGAACTTGAGGCCTCTGATGAAGACCACGTCTGGCAGGACTCGCACCCGCCCATCGTGATCCAGGCGCCGGTGCTCGAAGTGCCCAAGTCCGCCCGCGTGGTGAAGGAGCGCCAGAAGCCGTTGTTCACTGAACTGTTGGACACCAAACTCCCGCAGGTCGACCTGCTCGACGCATCACCCGGCCGAATCGAATCGGTGGCGCCAGAAACCCTCGAGATGACCTCACGGCTGATCGAGAAGAAGCTGAAGGACTTCGGCGTCGAGGTGCGTGTGGTTGCGGCGTCACCGGGCCCGGTGATCACGCGCTACGAGATCGAACCGGCCACCGGCGTGAAGGGCGCGCAGGTGGTGAATCTGGCGAAGGACCTGGCGCGTTCGCTCAGTCTGGTGAGCATCCGGGTGGTCGAGACGATCCCCGGCAAGACGACGATGGCGCTGGAGTTGCCCAACCCGAAGCGCCAGACCATCCGCCTGTCGGAAATCCTCGGCTCGCAGGCCTACAACGACGCGTCGTCGCAACTCACGATCGGGCTGGGCAAGGACATCGTCGGCAACCCGGTCGTGGCCGACCTGGTGAAGATGCCGCACTGCCTCGTGGCGGGCACCACCGGCGCGGGCAAATCGGTGGGCATCAACGCGATGATCCTGAGCCTGCTCTACAAGGCCGAGGCAAGAGACGTTCGGCTGATCCTGATCGATCCGAAGATGCTTGAGATGAGTGTCTACGAAGGAATCCCTCACTTGCTTTGCCCGGTTGTGACCGACATGAAGCAGGCCGCCAACGCGCTCAACTGGGGCGTGGGCGAAATGGAACGCCGCTACAAGCTGATGAGCAAGATGGGCGTGCGCAACCTGTCGGGCTACAACAAGAAGCTCGACGAGGCGAAGGAGCGCGGCGAGCTGATCCCCAACCCGTTCAGCCTCACGCCGGAGCAGCCCGAGCCGCTGGAGCGCCTGCCCTTCATCGTGATCGTGATCGACGAACTCGCTGACCTGATGATGGTCATCGGCAAGAAGATCGAGGAGCTGATCGCGCGGCTGGCGCAGAAGGCGCGCGCCTCGGGCATCCACCTGATCTTGGCCACGCAGCGGCCCAGCGTCGACGTGATCACCGGCCTCATCAAGGCCAACATCCCGACGCGGCTGTCTTTCCAGGTCAGCAGCAAGATCGACTCGCGCACGATCCTCGACCAGATGGGCGCCGAAGCCTTGCTGGGCATGGGCGACATGCTCTACATGCCCTCGGGCACCGGCTACCCGGTGCGCGTGCACGGCGCCTTCGTCAGCGACGACGAGGTGCACCGCGTCGTCAGCTACCTCAGGAGCCAGGGCGAGCCGAACTACATCGAGGGCATTCTCGAAGGCGGCACGCTCGATGGCGAAGGTGGCGACGCCGAACTCGCCGGCGGGGCCGGCGCGAGCGGCGAAAGCGATGCGATGTACGACCAGGCCGTGGCCGTGGTGCTTCAGCACCGGCGCGCGTCGATCTCTCTGGTGCAGCGCCATTTGCGCATCGGCTACAACCGTGCGGCCAGACTGTTGGAACAAATGGAGAAATCCGGGCTCGTATCGGCCATGTCCACCAACGGCAACCGCGACATCATGGTCCCGGCCCGCAGCGAATGATCAAGCTCCTCGGTTCGTGTGTTCTCAGCCTGTGTTGCGGTCTGGCGCAAGCTGATGCCGTCGATACGCTGAAGGAATTCGTGCGCGACGTGAAGACCGGCCGCGCCTCGTTCACGCAGGTCGTCACCTCGCCCGACGGCGTGAAGAAGAAGAACTCCAGCGGCAACTTCGAGTTCGCGCGGCCGAACCGCTTTCGTTTTGCCTACCTCAAGCCCTTCGAGCAGATCATCGTGGCCGATGGGCAGAAGGTGTGGATCTTCGATACCGACCTGAACCAGGCCAGCTCGCGCAAGCTGTCGGCCGCACTCGGCAACACGCCCGCGGCGCTGCTGGCCGGTGGTTCGCTCGACAAGGACTTCGACCTGTCGGCGCTGCCTGCCAAGGATGGGCTCGAGTGGGCGCAGGCCCTGCCGCGCACCAAGGAAGGTGCGTTTCAATCGATGCGCATCGGCTTCAAGGGCAAGGAGCTTGCCGCGGTCGAGATCGTCGACAGTTTCGGCCAGCGGTCGCTGCTGCAGTTCACGCAGTTCGTGGCCAACCCGAGCCTGCCCGCGGACAGCTTCAAGTTCACGCCGCCAGCCGGCGCGGACGTGATCGAGCAGTAGCCGCAGCGCTGCGTCCGCAGGTGCCGCACCGTCGGCGGCTGCGACAATCGTCGGCATGTCGACGCTGAACCTGCCGCTCGAAGACGCACTGCCCGGCGCCGACGCCAGTGCGCCGCTGGCCGAGCGCCTGAGGCCGCGCACGCTCGATGAAGTCATCGGCCAGCAGCACCTGCTCGGCCCCGGCAAGCCGTTGCGCGCAGCGTTCGAGTCCGGCCGGCTGCATTCGATGATCCTGTGGGGCCCGCCGGGCGTGGGCAAGACCACGCTGGCGCTGCTGGTGGCGCATTCGTTCGCGGCCCAGTTCATCGCCATTTCTGCGGTGCTCGGTGGTGTGAAAGACATCCGCGAGGCGGTCGAACGCGCCAAGGTCGCGCAAGGCAGCGGCCGCCGCACAGTGGTCTTTGTCGACGAGGTGCACCGCTTCAACAAGGCGCAGCAAGATGCTTTCCTGCCGCACGTCGAATCGGGCCTGTTCACCTTCATCGGCGCGACCACCGAGAACCCGTCGTTCGAAGTCAACTCGGCGCTGTTGTCGCGCGCCACGGTGCATGTGCTGAAGACCTTGGGCGATGCCGACCTGGGCGGTCTGCTGCAGCGTGCGACCGACTTGCTGCAGGCGCCCACCCTGACCGACAACGCCCGCAGCCGCCTGATCGGCTATGCCGACGGCGACGCCCGCCGCCTGCTGAATGCCTTCGAGAACCTGGTCAGCATGGCCGGCGCGATGGCGCAGATCGACGAAGCGCAACTCGAGAAGTCGCTCGGCGAACAACTGCGCCGCTACGACAAGGGCGGCGAGCAGTTCTACGACACCATCTCGGCGCTGCACAAGGCCGTACGCGGCAGCGACCCCGATGCCGCGCTGTACTGGTTCATGCGCATGCTCGACGGCGGCGTGGACCCACGCTACGCCGCGCGCCGCCTGGTGCGCATGGCCAGCGAAGACATCGGCCTGGCCGACCCGCGCGCGATGGCGATGACGCTCGATGCCGCGCAGACCTACGAGCGCCTCGGTTCGCCCGAGGGCGAGCTGGCCCTGGCGCAAGCGGCGATCTACCTCGCCATGGCGCCCAAGAGCAACGCCGTCTACACCGCCTACAAGGCCGTGCGTGCCTTCATCGAGCAGGACGGCACGCGCCCCGTGCCGCTGCACCTGCGCAACGCGCCGACCCGGTTGATGAAGGACCTGGACTACGGCCGCGGTTACCGCTACGCGCACGACGAAGCCGGCGGCTTTGCGGCCGGCGAGAACTACTGGCCCGATGGCATGAAGGCGCCGCGCTTCTACGAGCCGGTCCAGCGCGGGCTCGAGATCCGGATCGGCGAGCGGCTGAACGAACTGCGCGCGCTGAACGAAGCAGCAAGAGAAGCCGCAGGAGAAACCGCAGGAGAAGCGGCAAACGCCCGGCAACCCGCCAAGGACCGCTAGACCAAGTTTCGGCGCGCCGTTCACCTGAAAACCCCGAGCTTTCGCGCCGGGGCACGAACCTAGAATCCGCACCAAAGTAGTTCACATCGGCGCCAGACCGATTGACGGAGACAGGGGGCGTTGCGACAGGCGTGGCCAGCTTCTTGCTACCAGAGCGGTCAGGCCGGGCGTGCCGAACAAACGAGCGGAGCCGCAGGGTGTTTCACCCTGTCACCCAGCGGCTTCGACACCGACAACGCAGGAGAACCCCCGATGGATACCTTCATCCAGCAGATCATCAACGGTCTGGTGCTGGGCAGCGTGTATGCGCTGGTGGCGCTGGGCTACACGATGGTCTACGGCATCATCAACCTCATCAACTTCGCCCACGGCGAGGTGCTGATGGTGGGCGCGCTGACGAGCTGGACCGTGGTGACGGTGATGGCCGACATGGGCCTGCCCGGCTGGCTGCTGCTGGTGATCTCGTTGATCGCAGCCATCGTGGTGTGCTCGGTCCTCAACTTCAGCATCGAGAAGATCGCCTACCGCCCGCTGCGCAACGCGCCGCGCCTGGCCCCGCTGATCACCGCGATGGGCATGAGCCTGCTGCTGCAGACCTTGGCCATGATCATCTGGAAGCCGACGATCAAGTCGTACCCGATCCTGCTGCCGTCCGAGCCGTTCCATATCGGTGGCGCGGTCATCAACACGGTCCAGATCCTGATCCTCGTGCTCACCGCGGCCACCCTGGCCGGGCTGATGTACCTGGTGAACTACACCAAGCTCGGCCGCGCGATGCGCGCCACCGCCGAGAACCCGCGCGTGGCCGGCCTGATGGGCGTCCGGCCCGACATGGTGATCTCGGCCACCTTCATCATCGGCGCCGCACTCGCGGCGCTGGCCGGTGTGATGTACGTGGCCAACTACGGTTCGGCTTCACACACCATGGGCTTCCTGCCGGGCTTGAAGGCGTTCACCGCGGCGGTGTTCGGCGGCATCGGCAACCTGGCCGGTGCGATGGTCGGCGGGGTGCTGCTGGGCTTGATCGAGGCGCTCGGCGCCGGCTACATCGGCGCGTTGACCGGCGGCGTGCTGGGCAGCCACTACCAGGACATCTTTGCGTTCGTCGTGCTGATCCTCGTGCTCACCTTGCGTCCGCAGGGGCTGCTCGGCGAGCGTGTGGCGGATCGAGCCTGAACCGAAAGGCATGCCATGAAAAGCAACAAGACCCTCACCTACATCCTGGCCGGCATCGGCCTGCTGATCCTGCCGCTGATCGCGCAGCAGTTCGGCAACGCCTGGGTGCGCATCATCGACGTGGCACTGCTCTACGTGCTGCTTGCGCTCGGCCTGAACATCGTGGTCGGTTACGCCGGCCTGCTGGACCTGGGCTACGTCGCGTTCTACGCGGTCGGCGCCTACATGTTCGGCCTGCTCGCCAGCCCGCACCTGTTCGACACCTTTCCCGCCGTTGCGGCTGCGTTCCCCGGCGGGCTGCACACGCCGATCTGGGTCGTGATCCCACTCGGGGCCGCGATTGCCGGCTTCTTCGGCGTGCTGCTGGGCGCGCCCACCTTGCGCCTGCGCGGCGACTACCTGGCCATCGTGACCCTGGGCTTCGGCGAAATCATCCGCGTGTTCATGAACAACCTGGACCACCCGGTGAACATCACCAACGGTCCCAAGGGCCTGTCGCAGATCGACTCGCTGGTGCTGCCGATCGTCAACTACGACCTGGGCAAGAAGAGTTCGCTGTTCGGCATGGAAATTCCGTCGGTGACGAACTACTACTACCTGTTCCTGGTGCTGGTGCTGATCAGCATCGTCATCTGCTACCGGCTGGAGTTGAGCCGCATCGGCCGCGCCTGGATGGCGATCCGCGAAGACGAAATTGCCGCCAAGGCGATGGGCATCAACACCCGCAACATGAAGCTGCTCGCCTTCGGCATGGGCGCCACGTTCGGGGGCGTCTCGGGCGTGCTGTTCGCCACCTTCCAGGGCTTCATCTCGCCCGAGTCGTTCAGCCTGCAGGAGTCGGTGATGATCGTCGCGATGGTGGTGCTGGGTGGCATCGGCCACCTGCCGGGGGTCATCGTCGGGGCGCTGCTGCTGGCGGCCTTGCCTGAGGTGCTGCGTTACGTGGCCGGGCCGTTGCAGGCGATGACCGATGGGCGGCTCGACGCGTCGATCCTGCGCCAGTTGCTGGTGGCGCTGGCGATGATCGGCATCATGCTGGCGCGCCCACGCGGCTTGTGGCCGTCGCCAGAACATGGCAAGGCGGCACCGACCCCGGCATCGCCGGCCGTCACGCCCGTGGCCAAGTAAGGAGCCGACCATGGGTGAAATCGTTCTCAAGGTTGCTGGTGTCTCCAAGCGCTTCGGCGGCCTTCAGGCCTTGTCCGACGTCGGTATCACGATTGAAAAAGGTCAGGTCTACGGGCTCATCGGCCCCAACGGCGCCGGCAAGACGACCTTCTTCAATGTGCTGACGGGCCTCTACACGCCCGACTCGGGCAGCTTCGAGCTCGGCGGCGCGTCGTACAAGCCGACGGCTGTGCATGAAGTGGCCAAGGCCGGCATCGCGCGCACGTTCCAGAACATTCGCCTGTTCGCCGAGATGACGGCGCTCGAGAACGTGATGGTCGGCCGCCATGTGCGCACCGGCTCGGGCCTGATCGGCGCGATCTTCCGCACCGCCAGCTTCAAGGCCGAAGAGGCGGCGATCGCCAAGCGCGCGCAGGAATTGCTCGACTATGTGGGCATAGGCCGCTTCACCGAATACAAGGCGCGCACCTTGAGCTATGGCGACCAGCGGCGCCTGGAAATCGCGCGCGCGCTCGCCACCGACCCCAAGCTGATCGCGCTCGACGAACCGGCCGCCGGCATGAACGCCACCGAAAAGGTGGTGCTGCGCGAACTGATCGACACCATCCGCAAGGACGGCCGCACCATCCTGCTGATCGAGCACGACGTGAAGCTGGTGATGGGTCTGTGCGACCGCGTTACCGTGCTCGACTACGGCAAGCAGATCGCCGAAGGCACGCCGGCCGACGTGCAGCGCAACGAGAAGGTGATCGAGGCCTACCTCGGCGCCGGCCACAAAGCCCACTGAAGCACCAGGAGCAGCAACATGGTTACCACAATGCTCAAGGTCAGCGGCCTGAAAGTGGCCTACGGCGGCATTCAGGCCGTCAAGGGCGTGTCCTTCGAGGTCAACGAAGGTGAACTCGTCAGCCTGATTGGCGCCAACGGGGCCGGCAAGACCACCACGCTGAAGGCGATCACTGGAACGCAGCCCGCCGCGGCCGGCGAAATCCAGTTCATGGGCCGCAACATCAAGGGCCAGGGCCCTTGGGACCTGGTCAAGCAGGGCCTGGTGATGGTGCCCGAAGGGCGCGGCACCTTCACGCGCATGACGATCACCGAGAACCTGCAGATGGGCGCGTTCATCCGCGAAGACAACGAGGTCGAGGCCGACATCGAAAAGGTCTTCGCGATCTTTCCGCGCCTGAAGGAGCGCCGCAACCAGCTCGCCGGAACCATGTCGGGCGGTGAGCAGCAGATGCTGGCGATGGGCCGCGCGCTGATGGCTCAGGCCCATCGACGGTTCGTCGAGCAGCAGAACCTTGGGGCGGGCCATCAGCGCGCGGCCCATCGCCAGCATTTGCTG
>JANOQS010000569.1:0-1797 GCA_031414975.1 Methylibium sp.
ATACCGGGGCCGCGCGCGGCTACCATCCAGCCCATGGACCGCGTCGCCGCCGTCGCCCTCTTCATCCGCATCGTCGAGACCGGCAGCTTCAGCAAGGCCGCGGCCGGGTTCGGCATCACACAGCCCACCGCCACCAAGGCCGTGGCCGCGATGGAGCAGCGCCTGGGCGCGCGCCTGCTGCACCGCACGACGCGCGGCGTGAGCCCGACCGAGGTGGGCACGCTGTACTACGACAAGTGCAAGGCCATCGCGCACGAGATCGAGGCGGCCGACAACCTGGCCACGCTGATGCAGAGCGGCGTTGGCGGCACGCTGCGCATCTCGACCTCGGTGGCCTTCGGCCGCCGCGTGCTGGTGCCCCTGGCCATCCACTACATGCGCGAGCACCCCAGCCTCACGGTGGACCTCTCCTTCGACGACCGCTACGTCAACATGGTCGAACAGGGCGTGGACCTGGCCCTGCGCATGGGGCGCCTGGCCGACTCCACGCTCGGCTCACGCTACCTCGGCCGCAACCCCTGGGTGATGGTGGCTGCGCCGGCCTACCTGAAGGAGCGCGGCACGCCGAAGGCGGCGAAGGAACTGTCGCAGCACGCCTGCCTGATCTACAGCACCGTGCAGGGCGACGACCGCTGGATGTTGACCGGCCCCGATGGCAAGGAGCAGGTGGTGCCGGTGCGCGGGCCGCTGCGCTCGAACGATTTATCGGCCGTGCTGGCTGCCGCGCGCGAGGGCCTGGGTATCGCCATCCTGCCCTGGTACGTGGCACGCGAATCGGTGGCCGATGGGACGGTGCAAGCGATCTTGGAGCGCCACACCCTGCCCACGCAGGAGATCCACGCCGTATTCCCGTCGCCCAAGCTGGTGCCGGGCAAGGTGAACTCGTTCATCGAGCATCTGCGTGGGGCACGGGAGGGGGCTTGGTGGGAGAGGGGGGTGTGAGGGCCGCTCTGAGCGGACCTCGATAGCTTTCTACAGACCCATCCGCGACATTCGCCTCACCGAGTTGATTGCCGCAAAGCTGGTCTCCGGGGTGGTCGAAGGGCTGAGGTCTTTCCGGTGTAGCACTCGCACGCCTACTTGCCGCCTGCCCGAAGTGTCTTCAGGACACGACCGGAGCCAACGATACAAAGCAGGGACTTGGCTCGAGTTGTGCCAACGTAGATCATCTCCCTTTGTTCTTCGTCGACAACTTCATCGCCCAGCCAAAGCACGACAGCCTGCGCTTCCAACCCTTTGAATCGTGCGACCGTGTCAATGCCAACATGCCGTGACTGACCGTGCACCTCAATTTTCCAGGTTGCGCCTTGAATTGCCTGGTTCAAGAGCAGTTCGTAGACGTAAGCCTTAGGCCTCTTGGCGATGAGAACTGCAACGTCCTCCGGGCGCAATCCCTCTTCGCGTACGAGTTGGTTGACTCTGCGGGCAACCATTTCAGCCTGAGCAACATCGCCGTCGACCGCACGCATCTCCACGGGCGGACCTGGCAAGTCAGGATCGTCCACGGGCTCGCCAGCGTAGTAGGCGTATCCGACTTCATGGATGGGCGCGGTGTTTCTGCAGTTGGCTGTTAGGTGGAACGACTCACCTGCAACCGGCAGATTTCCATGGCGGGGGTAAAGCGTTTGGTTTTCGTCGATGAATATGTACAGATGGCCATTCGCAGAGTCCTTCAGCAGTTCGTCGATTGCAAACCAATACTCGTCACTGAAGTCCTGCGCCTCGTCGACGACGATGGCGTCGTACTTTTGTTCAAGAACTTCGTTCGATAGTGCGAGCGCATAGGGCATCTGCACC
>JANOQS010000570.1:0-4242 GCA_031414975.1 Methylibium sp.
CAGCTGCCGGCCTTCCCGGTGATGCTGTATGCCGATGCGATGCGCCTGTACGGTTCCGACAAGCCCGACCTGCGCGTCAAGCTCGAATTCACCGAGCTGACCGACGTGATGGGCACGGTGGATTTCAAGGTCTTCTCGGGCCCGGCGCTGATGAAGGACGGCCGCGTGGTGGCCTTGCGCATTCCCGGCGGCGCCGAGATGAGCCGCAGCGAGATCGACGCCTACACCGAGTTCGTCAAGATCTACGGCGCCAAGGGGCTGGCGTGGATCAAGGTGAACGATGTGGCCAAGGGCCGCGAGGGCCTGCAAAGCCCGATCGTCAAGAACCTGCACGACGCCGCGCTGGCCGAGGTGCTCAAGCGCACCGGCGCCGCCAATGGCGACCTGCTGTTCTTCGGCGCCGACCGGGCCAAGGTCGTCAACGACGCCATCGGCGCGCTGCGCGTGAAGGTCGGCCACAGTGACTTCGGCAAGGCCCGCAACCTGGTCCAGGGCGCGTGGGAGCCGTTGTGGGTGGTCGACTTCCCGATGTTCGAGTACGACGACGGCGCGCAGCGCTGGAACGCGGTGCACCACCCGTTCACGAGCCCGAAAGACGGCCATGAAGACTGGCTCGAAACCGACCCCGGCCGTTGCATCGCCAAGGCCTACGACGTGGTGCTGAACGGCATCGAACTCGGCGGCGGTTCGGTGCGTATCCACCGCGCGGAGGTGCAGAGCAAGGTGTTCCGCGCGCTCAAGATCGACGCCGACGAAGCGCAGCTCAAGTTCGGCTTTCTGCTCGACGCGCTGCAGTACGGCGCGCCGCCGCACGGCGGCATCGCGATCGGGCTCGACCGTTTCGTGATGCTGATGACCGGCGCCGAGTCGCTGCGCGACGTGATCGCCTTCCCCAAGACCCAGCGCGCCCAAGACCTGCTGACCAACGCGCCCGGGCCGGTGGACGAGAAGCAGTTGCGCGAGCTGCACATCCGGCTGCGCAATACCGGCGCGGCGGCTTGAGGGAGTGGGGCCGGGTGGCGATGGCTAGAATGGCCAATCGTCGCCACGGAGATTCAGCATGGACGTGACTGCCACCGAAGCCAAGAATCGCCTCGGGCATGTGCTTGAGCAGGCGCAGCGCGAGCCGGTGTTCATCGAGAAATCCGGCCGGCGCCATAGCGTGGTGCTGTCGGTGGAGCAGTACGAGAAGCTGATCGAGGCGAAGCGACCTGCGCGCAAGGCCGACGCCGGACAGCGCTTCTACGCGCAGTACAAGGACTGGGTCGACATGCAGAACGAGCTCGTCGAGAAGCATGGCATCTTCGGCGCGGAGTACCGCATCTGGTAGCGGCTCATGGCCCAGTTCGACGTCTACGCCAATCCGAATGTTGCGCAACGGCAGGCGTTTCCGTTCCTGGTCGACATGCAGAGCAACCAGTTGAGTCACTTCACCACCCGCCTTGCCATGCCACTCGCCCGCCTGCCGGCCAGACCCGCGTCCGCGCCGCGGCGGCTGGCCCAGACGGTCTCGATCGATGGCGAGGCGCTCTTTCCGGCAGCTCATCTTTGCGCGGCCATGCCCGCACGTCTGCTCGCGAAGCCCGTGACATCGCTCGTTCGCGACCCTTCGCATCTGATCGACGCGCTCGACGCGGTGGTCAGTGGTGTCTGACCCCCGCCCACCCAAGATTCCGCAATCGGTGCTGGTGGTGATCCACAGCGCCGAGCTCGAGGTGCTGCTGATCGAGCGCGCCGACCGCCCCGGTTTCTGGCAGAGCGTGACCGGCTCGAAAGATGCCACCCTCGAGCCGGCGCACACCACCGCGGTGCGCGAGGTGCTGGAAGAAACCGGCATCGCCATCGGCAGCGCCGAGGTGCCGCTGGCGAACCTGCGCGACTGGCACCTGAGCAATGTGTACGAGATCTACCCGCAGTGGCGCCACCGCTATGCCGACGGCGTGACGCACAACACCGAACAGGTGTTCGGCCTGCGCGTGCCGCGCAACGTGCCGGTGACGCTGAGCCCGCGCGAGCACCTGCAACACGCCTGGCTGCCGTGGCGCGAGGCAGCCGACCGGTGTTTTTCGGCCTCCAACGCCGAGGCCATCCTGCACCTGCCGCGCTTCCTCTGATACAAGGTGCGGGGCGGCGGCGGCGCTGCTACTCAGGGCAACCGGTTCGCATGCGCGCTTCGCAACTTTCCCACTTCAGCCATTCCACCTTGCTGCCGACGCACGTGCTGCGCGTGGCCACGTACAACATCCACAAGGGTGTGCGCGGCATGGGGCGCAGCAAGCGGCTGGAGATTCACAACATGGTGCTGGGCATCGAGGCGCTCGACGCCGACCTGGTGTTCCTGCAGGAAGTGCGGCGCATCAACCGCGCCGAGGCGCGCCACTTTCCCGACACCCACCTGGGCTGGCCGCGGATTCCGCAGGCCGAGTACCTGGCGCCCGAGGGCTACGACGTGGCCTACCACACCAACGCCGTCACGCGCCATGGCGAGCATGGCAACGCGCTGCTGTCGCGCTGGCCGCTCGGCGACGTGGGCCACCACGACGTGTCCGACCACCTGTTCGAGCAGCGCGGCCTTCTGCATGTGCAGGTGGAGTGGAACGGCGTGCCGCTGCACACCATCGTGGTTCACCTCGGGCTCATCCACGCCAGCCGCGTGCGCCAGGTGCAGCAATTGGCCGAGTTCATCAAGCGCGAGGTGCCGGCCAACGAGCTGCTGATCGTGGCCGGCGACTTCAACGACTGGGGCGAACGGCTCGACGTGCCGATGCGGCGCTGCGGGCTGGCACGCGCAGTGGTGCCGGGGCAGGCGACCGCGCGGCTGAACACCTTTCCATCGCGCATCCCGATGTTCTCGATGGACCGCATCTACACCCGCGGGCTGCGCTGCGTGGGTGCCTCGGTGCCGCGCGGGCCGGTGTGGGCGCGCATGTCGGACCACCTGCCGCTGCTGGCCGAACTCGAGCTGGAATGACGTGGTTCGCCCCGACCGCAACCCGGCGCTGCGCCCCGACCACCAGCTGACCCTGCTCAAAGGCGGCGAGGCGCTGTTCCCGGCGCTGATCGTGGCCATCGACGCGGCACGCTCCGAGGTGCTGCTGGAGACCTACATCTTCGAGTTCGGAGGGTCGGTGATCCCGGTGGCTGAGGCGCTGGAGCGGGCCGGCGCGCGCGGCGTCACCGTCTGCGTGGTGGTCGACGGCGTGGGCACCGGCGACGTGCCGCCGGCGTGGCAGCATCGCTGGCGCAGCGCCGGCGTGCGCTGGCGCGTGTTCAACCCGGCGCGCGGCTGGCGCCTGCTGATGCCGCGGGGCTGGCGCCGCATGCACCGCAAACTGTGCGTGGTCGATGGCACGCTGGCGTTCTGCGGCGGCGTCAACCTGCTCGACGACTACTACGACCCGAACCACGGCCGGCTCGTCGAACCGCGGCTGGACTTTGCGGTGCGCGTCACCGGGCCCCTGGTGGCCGACGTGCACGGCACGATGATCCGCCTGTGGTGGCGCCTGCAGGTGGCGCGCGAGGCCACCAAGTACGATTTCGAAGGTGCGCTGAAGGCCGTGCGCAGCGCCGCGCAAGCCGGCGTGGACATGAAAGCCGCCAGCACCGACGCGGCTCATGAGGCCGTGGCCGCGCTGGTGCTGCGCGACAACGTGCGCTACCGGCGCCGCATCGAAGGTACCTACCGCGTGGCCATTTCTCAGGCCAGGACCGAGATCATCATTGCCAACGCCTACTTCGTGCCCGGCGTGCAGTTGCAGCGTGCCTTGCTGCGCGCGGCGCGGCGCGGCGTTCGCATCACCCTGCTGCTGCAGGGGCGCTACGAGTACTTCATGCAGTACCACGCCAGCCGGGCGGTCTACGGCATCCTGCTCAACGCGGGCATTCAGATCATCGAGTACGAAGCCAGCTTCCTGCATGCCAAGGTGGCGGTGATGGACGCCGCCAACGGCGCGCTCGCCACGGTGGGCTCGTCCAACCTCGACCCGCTGAGCCTGCTGCTGGCGCGCGAGGCCAACGTGTTCGTGCGCGACGATCGTTTTGCCGCCGAATTGCGTGCGCACCTGCTGCACGCCATCGCCCACCAGGGCCGGCGTGTCGAGCCCGAAGCGCACCTGCAGCGGCCCTTGACCACGCGCGCACTCACCTGGGTGGCGTATGGGCTGATGCGGTTTGCGCTGCTGCTGACGGGCAATCGGTACTGAGCGGCGTGCGCGCGATGCACCCCCACGACCTGATCGTGCA
>JANOQS010000571.1:0-22198 GCA_031414975.1 Methylibium sp.
ATCAAGCCGCACGTCAGTCGGGTCTTTGGGCTGAACGAACTGAAGCAAGCCTACGAAGCCGTGGGCACGGGTCGCACCCGCGGCAAGCTGGTGGTCGACACCTCCAAGCTGAGCTGAAGGCCAAGTACGTTGAGGAACTGACATGGGTTTCCCACGAAAGTCCTGGCAACTCGAGGTGGAGAAGATGATGACTGATGGAAAGAAGAAGCTGCTTGTCGACAAGACGGTAAACGGTCACTGGAAAGTGATCTTGGACAACCCGCCGATCAACCTGATCGACGACAGCATGTACGACGAGCTCTACGACCTCGTGACAGAGATGGAGGCTGACGAGGCGCTGAAGGTGGTCACTTTCGAAAGCGCGAACCCCGACTTCTTCATCGCGCACTACAGCACAGCGGAGCCGCGCAGTCGCTTCGGCATTCCTCCCTGGATCGAGACGGCGCAGCGCCTTGCCGCCAGCAGCGTACTCAGCATCGCGGTCATCCGGGGGCGCATGCGTGGTGGCGGCAGCGAGTTCGCGATGGGGTGCGACATCCGTTTCGCGAGCCGGGAGAAGGCCATTTTCGGCCAGCCGGAAGTCGGCACCGGCCTGATCCCGGGGGGAGGTGCCTTGGAGCGCCTGCCCTTGCTCGTCGGCCGCGCGCGCGCGCTGGAGATCGTGCTCGGCGCAGACGACTTCGATGCGGACACCGCGGAACGTTACGGCTGGATCAATCGCGCCATTCCGGACGACGAGCTGGACGGGCATGTCGCCGGCTTCGTGGCCCGGGTGTTGTCGTTCGACAAGCGCGTGCTGGCGATATCGAAGTCGACCATCAATAGAACCGGCTTGCCGAGCGGTGCGGATCTTCAGGAGACGCAAGACACCTTCTTCAAGACGTTCGCCTGGGACGGATTTCAGCAACGCATTCCGAAGTTGATGAAGCGCGGCATCGGGAAGCCAGGCGAGTTCGAGTTGAACCTCGGAAAGAACATCGCGGATCTCTAGAGAGCCGCGCAAGCGTTTGAAGGGCCGACCTCGTGAGAGGACTATGGCGCTCACCATGCCAACGAAGAATGCCATGAACAGAGCCCCGATGACAAGCCGCCGCCTCGGCCACGCCGACTTCATTCACTTGGCCGCGCGACCGGTGCGCCTAGTTGTCGACCGCGGCACCCTGTGGGTGACGCAGGACGGCGAGCCCCAGGACATCGAGATCGACGCTGGCGGCCAACTCGACTTCGACGGCCACACCCGGCTGATGATCGGCACGCTCGGCGGCGAGGCGGAACTGCGGCTGGTGCCGCTGCCGAAGCCCCGCGCCGCCACGGCGCTGCTTGGGCTGCCGGGCTGGCTCGGCCTCCTGCGCACCGGAGCGCACCCATGAACGCTTCGACCTGTGCAGGCCCGGGCCGCGTGAGATCAGCTCGCCCGCGATGGCCGGGGTCGACAGGTTCGCCGACTGCAGCGGCGCCTGGCAGCGCGGCCGCTACCGCGAGCGTGTGCTGCTGCGCGACGGCCGCAGCGTGTTGCTGCGCCCCGCCCACCACGGCGACGCCGCCTTGCTGCAGAGCTTCTTTGCCGAGCTGTCGCCGCGCTCACGGCTGCTGCGCTTTCACGGCACTGTCAAGGGCCTGTCCGACGAGGCGGCGCGCATGCTGTCGACGCAGGTCGCCTCGCGGCACGTGGCGCTGGTGGCGCTGGCCGACCGCCCGGACGGTCTGCCCGAGCTGTGCGCCGAGGCGCGCTATGCGGTCGACGAGGAACTCGATGGCAACGAGGTCGAGTTCGGCATCGCCGTCGCCGACGAATGGCAGCAGCTGGGCCTGGGCCGCGCGCTGCTCACCCGCCTGGCAATCCACGCCCGCGCCAACGGCTTGTCGCGCCTGCGCGGCAGCGTGATGGCCGGCAACTGGCCCATGCTAGCGCTGCTGCAGGCCCTGGGCGCCGAGCTGCGCGGTAATGGAGCCGAGGTGCGCGGCACGATCCCGCTGTAGCGGCGTCGCTGGGTGTCGACACCAGCGGCGCGTGCCCGACGTCCCCTCGAACTGGACGACGTCCTTATCCTTATTCTTGGCCCCAGCATGTCGGGCCGGGCGATGGCGATGGCGATTGCGTTGCGCCGTTCGGGCCTGCATAGACAGGGGAACTGGGCGCCATTTCCGGCGGCCCTGCTGGCAATCCCGCCTGAGAACCACCAAAGCGGCGGATCAACTCGCCGATTGTCGGCAAGCCGGGCATCGCGGGTAAGTTGATCGATGAGGAACCGTCCCAAATCGCACTTGGTGCCACATCTCATCCGCCTCATCGTGAACGTCGGCTTCACGGCGTCAAGATCCTCAAGGTGACGGACGCCTGTGGGTCACTTGCGTTCATGAACGGCCGGTTATGGGTGCAAGACCGAGCGACGCCTCATGGCCGGGTCCCGGAGGCCACGAGCGGCTGCTTCGTGGATGCGAAACGTGTTGACCCGAAGCCTGTCGGTCGGGCCGCTTTGGAGAACCCGGAAACGGCAGCTGTGGGTCGATTCGAGCCCGCCGCAGTAAAGGGGACCGGTCGTTCGCTGTCCGCGGTCGCGCGGTCGCGCGGTAGCAGGACAGTGGTCAGCTGTCCCGCGCATTGCTGACATTCGTGCGGCACTGGCTGCCGGGCTGGATGTCGGCTTGATGGCGTTGACCCGGCGTACGCACAGCGCTGGCGACCGGCTCCTTGCGCTGCACTGCAGCCACCCAAAGCTCAGCGCTCACTCGGGCATCGGGACCGGGGCCGGCAAGCCGACGCGCGCTCCAGCCCGCCGGCTTGCGGACGCACACCGATCGCGATGTGCATCGCGAGGGGGTAGAGCACCGCGGGGATCGGAAAAATAGGACTGCCGGCTCGGGCAAACCCCGATGCGATTGCTCGCTTAACTGTATAACCTAGATAACTAGGTGTTCGCAATTGAGTGTCGCGAAAGTTCGCAGAGGGAGTCAGCCATGGCAGTTCGATCCGTGTTGATCCTGGGTTTGCTGGGCTTGGCGGGGCTTTCGCTGTCGGCGAGCCTCGCCGTCGTGGCCGTGCCACCGGCCGGCGACACAGGCGACTCCGCAACACAGGGCCCGCCGCCCGCCCCAATGAACGCGTGCGATCACAAGCTTCCGTGCTTCGATGCGCACGATCGCATGCCGCCCTCCTTCGCGGGCTCATGGGAGGCGATCTTCTGGGCCGGGAGCCGCTGACGCCGCGCTGTCAGTTGCTTGGTCAGCGCGGACTGGCGGCCGGCGATCGGCGCGCAAGCCCGGCTGCGCTCCGGCGCCGATGCCTCAAGCCGGTTCGAAGCGCGGCAGATGCACTGATTCCGCCACCTGCTCGAAGCGCACGCGCAGTGCCATGCCGATGCGAATGTCGCTCTCGGCGCAGCCGACCAGGTTGCTGAACATCGCCGGGCCTTCGTCGAGTTCGACCACGGCGAGCACCAGCGGCACCACGAAGCCCGGCGCCGGTGCGCGGTGCACGTGGGTGAAGCTGTAGAGCGCGCCTCGCCCACTGGCCTGCACCCATTTCCAGTCGGTCGCGAAGCAGTGCGTGCAGGCCACCTCGGGGCGGAAGAAGTGCTGGCCGCAGGCATGGCAGCGCGGCAGCAGCAGCCGGCCCTGCGCGGCGGCGTCCCAGAACGGTCGCGTCAGCGCGCTGATGGCCGGCAGCGTGGGCGTGGGCATCACGCCGGGAGCGAGGCTGAAGGAAGGGTTCGTCATCGGTGTCCTCGCACGCTGATCCACGCTTTCATCCGCGCCCCAGCAGCACCAGCTCGACATGCTGCGCGCCGCTGCCTGCGTTGCTGGCCAGCGCCAGTTCGGCATCCGGCACCTGGCGCGCGCCATTCACGCGGCGCAACTGGCGCACGGCCTCGATCACCTTGAGCGTGAGCTGGGCGGTGCCGGTCCAGCTGCCGGCCAGCATGCCGCCGTCCAGGTTGGTCGGGCAGCTGCCCTGCAGCGTCAGGCGGTCACCGGCGCAGAACGCGCCGCCTTCGCCTTCGCCGCACAGGCCCAGCATCTCGAACTGGCGCAGCACCTCGAAGCTCACCGGGTCGTAGAGCGAGAAGACGTCGATGTCGGCCGCCTGCACGCCGGCCTTGCCGAGCGCGCGCCCGGCGGCCTCACGGCCCAGGTTGCGCAACTGCCGGTACAGCGGCGGGTTGGCGTAGTTGCCCTGGAAGAACTCCATGCCGCCGCCGAGGATGGGCACCGGGTGCGTCGGCAGGTCGCGCGCGCGCTCGGCGGTGGTGATGACGATGGCCGCGCCGCCTTCGTTCACCAGGCAGCAGTCGAGCCGGTGCAGCGGCGTGGCGATCAGCGGCGAGGCCAGCACGTCGGCGGCGGTGTAGGGGCCGGCACCGAACATCACCGCTTCGGGGTTCACGTGGCCGTGGTTGCGGATCGTCGCGGCCACGTGCGCGAGCTGCTCGGGCGTGGTGCCGAACTGGTGCATGTGGCGCGTGGCCACCAGCGCGAACTGCGCCATCACCGAACTGCCGAAAGGCTCTGCGAACTCCATGCTCATGTTCGCGCCCGGCGCGGCGCCGTCGGCGCTGAAGGGCCCGGCGCGCGCGCTGCCCACCACGGCCACCTCGCACAGCCCGGCTTCCACTGCCGCGGCAGCTTCCAGCACGCCGCGCACGCCGGCCGTGAGCAGGTGGTGGCTGACGCACCACGACAGCGGCTGCTTCAGGTACATGGCCCAGTTCTCGGCGTCGCGCGGCGCGCCGCCGGGGCCGGGCCAGTCAATGGCGGCGCCGTCCACCTCGCGCGGTGTCAAGCCCGCGTCGGCGATGGCGCCTTTCACGGCTTCGATCACCAGGTCTTGAGACGTGCGCCCGACCAGCGTGCGCGCCTGCTGGGTCTGGTACACGCCGACGATGGTGGCGCTGCGGGGGTTGTTGCTCATGTCATCTGCATTCACGCCCCGCGCGTGGCGCCGCCCGGATAGCCGCCGCCGCCATGCGCGGCATCCAGCGCGGCGTAGTCGATTGCACCTTGCGGCGTGCGCGGCAGGGCGTTCGCAAACACCACCTGGTGCGGCTTCTTGTACGAGGCGATGCGCTCGCGGCAGTGTTCGATCAGCGCCTGCCCGCTGACCTCGGCGCCATCCTTCAACACCACGACAGCCTTCACACTTTGCACCCAGGTCGCATCGGGCACGCCAATCACGCCCGCGTCGGCCACGGCCGGGTGCTGGCGCAGGCAGCCTTCCACTTCGGCCGGGTAGATGTTCTCGGCGCCACTCTTGATCATTTGCAGCTTGGGGCCGGTGAAGGTCAGCGAGCCGTCGGCCTCGCGCCGGCCGAGGTCGTTGCTGCGGTGCCAGCCGTCGCGCTGGCGCAGGGCATTCAGCTCGGGGCGGCGCCAGTAGCCGTTCATCACCGTCGGGCCGCGCACGCAGATCTCACCCACTTCGCCGGTGGGCAACTCGATGCCGGCATCGTCGAGGATGCGGATCTGCGCCACCGGCCCGCTGCGGCCGTTGCGGCCGAGGTTGCGGCCCCAGCCGTAGTAGCTCCAGGCGACCGGGCCCATCACTTCGGTCTGGCCGTAGCCGAACAGGCTGCGCGAATCCTGCACCTGCACCATCGCGTCCCACTCGGGGCTCACGCTGGCCGAGCGCAGGGAGCTGAAGTCGTGGCGCCGATCGGCATTCAGCGCTGCCAGTTCGGCACAGGTGCTCTGCATCAGGAACGCGTAGGTGCAGCGCTCGTCGTGGATCATGCGGGCGATCGCTGCGGTGTCGGTGCGGCGGATGAAGACGTTGGTGCCGCCGATGTGAAACACCGCCAGCGTGACCATCAGCGTGCCCACATGGAACAGCGGGCCGGAATTGAGGAAGCGCGTCTGCTCGTTCAGGTCCTGGATGTCGATCAGCGCCAGGTCTTGCCAGCCGATGGCACGCTGGCTGAGCATGGCTCCGTTGGGCCGGCCGCCGAAGGCCGCGGTGTAGATCACAAGCACCGGGTCGGCCGCGTCGGGCGTGCGTTCGCGTGGTTCGGGCGCTGCGGTGGTGATGAAGTCGTCCCAGCCGCCGGGCCCTTCCAGCGGCAGCCAGCGCGCGCTGCGGTGCATGGCCTTTTTGCGCGCGGCACACACGGTTTCACCGATCTCGGCCACTTGCCACACCACCAGGCGCGGTTCCAGGTCGTCGATCACGAAGGCCAGCTCGTCGGCCGTCTGGCGCCAGTTGACCGGGCAGAACAGCGCGCCCAACTGGCCGCAGGCGATGATGCCCTCGAGCACGCCGGCATGGTTCTGCGCCAGCCACAGCACGCGGTCGCCATGACGCACGCCGGTGTCTTCGAGCGCGTTGGCCAGGCGCTGCACGCGGTCGGCCAGCTCGGGGTAGTTCAGGCGCCGGCCTTCACCGACGACCGCCAGTTGCCGCGGCCGGGCACGGCGGTGCTCTTCGAGAATCTCGCCCAAGGTCAGCGAATGCAATGCGGTCGTCATGGCTGCACGGTCACTCGGCCATCGGCAGCGACATGCCCACGCACACCGGTGCGCAGGCCCTGCCACGGCGTGGCGCGCGGCGCGACGCTGCTGACGAGCAGTTCGCCGTCGGTCGCCTCCACGCGCCATTCGCTGCGGTCGTAGTCCGCGCCACCGCCCTCGGGCGGCTCGAAAGCCCACAACGGCCCGAGCGGAAACACTGTCCAGGGCGCCAGGCCGGCGCGGCGCAGCGTGGTGGCGGCATCGGGCAGCGCGACGACGGTCGAATGACCAAGCAAGGTCTTCAGGTCGCGACCGAGCGCCAGCAGCGCGTCGACCAGCTCACCGGTGAGGCCGATCACCGCCTGCATGCGAAAGCGGCGCAGGAACATGTCGGTGCGCGGCGCGTCGATGGCCACCGGCTCGGCCACGCCGAAGGGCACACCCTGGCTCATCAACGCGTTCTCGTACGGCCAGAGAATCGCATTGTCGAAACCGGCGCCGATCAGGTGTGCCGGCTGGCCCTTGCGCAGACCCATGCGCTCGAACACCCGGCGCGCCCAGGCCGTGTCGGCTTCGATGTCGCGCAGGCTCACCGTGAAGCTGTGCGTGGCGGCGGGCAGGCGCAGCAGGCCGACGGCCCAACGCGACGCCAAGTCGCCGGGGGCACGTGGATCATGTTCGATGGTTTTCATGCCTTCACCGTGCGCGGAATCTTGTGGCGCGAGCCCGACTGCATGATCACCGCTTCGGGCACCAGCTCGATCTCGGCACGCAGGCCCACCGCGGCCTCGACCGAATCGACCAGCGCGTCGCGCACTGCGCCCAGGTCGGGCGTGCCGGCATAACCGACGCGGATTTTGAGCACGTCCACCTCGCGGGCGGGCCGGATGATCTGGAACAGCCCATGCTCGGTGGCCGGCACGTCCTCGACCGCGCCCCACACGTCCATCGGCAGGACGGAGCGGCCCTGCACCAGCATCTCGTCGGCGCTGCGCCCCACCGGCGTGAAGCGTGCATGGGTGCGCCCGCATTCGCAACGCCCACGCTTCATGTCGACGATGTCGCCGCCGCGGTAGCGCAGCAGCGGGTCCAGCGGGTTCACGAGCGAAGTGCACACCAGCTCGCCGCGGCCGTCACCGGCAATCGGTCGGCTGCTCACCGGGTCGATGATCTCGGCCACGCCGATGTCTTCCCAGGCGTGGCAACCGTCGTGTTCGCGGCAGTCGTGCGCATGGCCGATGTCGCCGAAGCTGGTCTGGTTGAAGATCTTGCCTGCCAGGCCCCAGCGCTCGAAGGTGCGGCGCATCTTCGGGCCCACCGGCTCGCCGGCGAACAGGATGCCTTTGTAGCTGGCGAACACATCGCGCATGTCGACGCCCTGCGTACGCTCCAGCTCCATCAGGCCGGCGCCGAGGAAGGCCGTCATCGCGTAGAACACGGTGGGTCGGAGTTGGCGCGACAGCGTGCAGAAATGCGCCAGGTCACCCGGCCCATAGCCCAGCATCACCGGCGTCAGGCCCAGTTGCTGCAGGAGCCGGAACATCGGCCCGCGCATGCGCAAGCCGAAGTACACGCCGTATTCACCCGGGCGCAGGCCGATCTCCCACCAGTCACGCAAGGTGCCGCCCCAGTAGCTGGCCGGGCCGTCGGCGGGCAGGCCGGGTCCGGCGGGCAGGTTGCCGTCTTGCCCTCCCCACTGGTAGCTGAAGAGCGTGGGGTCACCGGTGGTGCCCGAGCTGGAGCCGATGAAGCTGATGTCGCTCACCGGCGCGCACAGCAGGCCGCAGAACGGATCGTCATGGCGGTCGCGCCAGTCGCGCATCTGGTCCTTGTCCATCAGCGGGGCAAGCGCACAGAAGTCGGCCGTGCTGGTGATGTCCTGCGGCCGCAGTCCAGCCGCCTGCCAGTGGTGGCGCACGAAGGCCGAGCGTTCAAAGGCGTAGGCCAGCATCGCCAGCAGCCGCTGCTGCTGCAGGGCCAGCAGTGCAGGGCGCGGCAGCGTTTCGACCGGATCGAAATAGCGCTGGTCGTTCGGGGGCAGGGCAGTGCGCATCATCGTCCGGTGAATTGTGGCGCTCGTTTGGCGAGAAAGGCTTCGATCGCTTCGCGGTGGTCGGCCGTCTGCAGCGACACCATCTCGTAGGCCAGCCCGGCGTCGAGCACCTGTGCCGCCTGCGCCTTCAGGCCCAGGTTGAGTGTGGCCTTGGTCCATTGCAGCGCGTTGCGCGGGCCCTGGCTCCAGCGTTCGGCCCAGCGCTCCACCATGGCATCGAGGTCGGCGGCCGGCACGCAGAAGTTGACCAGGCCGATGCGTTCGGCCTCGGCCGCAGCGATCAGCTCGCCGCCCAGCAGGTAGCGTTTGGCGCGCGCATAACCCACCAGCAGCGGCCAGGCCACCGCGCCACCGTCGCCGGCGACCAGGCCCACGCGCACGTGCGGGTCGCCGATGCGCGCGCTGTCGGCCATGATGGTCAGGTCGCACAGCAATGCCAGCGTCGCACCCAGGCCGACGGCGTCGCCGTGGATGCGCGCGATGATGGGCTGCTCCACATCGAGCAGGGTGTTGACGAAGCGCCGCGCCAGGTCGAACTCCTGGCGAATCATGGGCATGTCGCCGAGCAGGCGCAGGTTGTGCTGCAGATCGCCGCCGGCGCTGAAGGCGCGGCCCTCACCGGTGAGCACGACGACTGCGGTGCTTCGGTCCTGCCGGAGCTCCTGGAAAAGGCGCAGCAGCTCGGACTCCATCGCAAAGTGAATCGCGTTGAGTTTGTCGGGTGCGTTCAGCGACACGTGCAGCACCGCGTCGCGGCGTTCGATCAGCAGGTGCTCGCAGGCGGTGTGATGCATTTCAAAGAAGCTCGTGGACGCGCGCGCGGCGCGCCATCTCGGCCAGCCGCGGCGCCGGTGTCCACAGCTTGCCCTGGCTGGCATGGAGCCGCGTCACCGTCTGATGGATCTCGGCCCAGCCGCGCTGCGCCGCCCAATACATCGGCCCGCCTTGGTGGCGTGGGAAGCCGTAGCCGTGTATGTAGGCCACGTCGATGTCGCTCTCGCGCAGTGCAATGCCTTCGCCGACGATCTTCAGCCCTTCGTTGGCCATGGCGGTCAGCACGCGGGTCACGATCTCGTCGTCGCCGACGGCGCGGCGCGTGATGTTCAGGTCGCGCGAGGCTTGCTCGATCAGCGCTTCGACGGTCGGGTCGGGGCTGCCGTCGCGGCCCTGGTATTGGTAGTAGCCGGCGCCGGTCTTCTGGCCGAAGCGGCCCAGCTCGCACAGGCGGTCGGCGATTGGCGAATAGCGCAGGCTCTTGTCGCGGAACTGCTCGCGGTACTGGCGGATGCGCCAGCCCACGTCCAGCCCGGCCATGTCGCGCATCAGGTACAGCCCCATCGGGAAGCCGAAGCCCTGCAGCGCGCGGTCCACCTGCCAGGGCGTGGCGCCTTCTTCCAGCAGAAAGTCGCATTCGCGGCCGTACACGGCCAGGATGCGGTTGCCGATGAAGCCGTCTGCATTGCCCGACAGCACCGCCGTCTTGCCTATCGTCTTGGCAAGCGCCATGGTCGTGACGATGGCCTGTGGCGCGGTCTGTTCGGTGCGCACCACTTCCAGCAGCTTCATCACATTGGCCGGGCTGAAGAAATGTGCGCCGATCATCTGGCCGGGGCGCGTGGTCACCGCAGCGATTTTGTCGATGTCCAGCGTGGAGGTGTTGGTGGCCAGCACTGCGGCGGGTTTCATCACCGCGTCGAGTTGGCGGAACACGTCCTGCTTGACCGCCATGTCTTCGAAGGCCGCTTCGATCACGATGTCGGCGTCGCCCAGGGTGGCGTAGTCCAGCGTGACGGTGATCAGCGCCAGCGCCCGGTCGACCTGCGCCTGCGACAGGCTGCCGCGTGCGGCCGAGGTGGCGTAGTTCTTCTCGATCAGCGCGCGCCCGCGCGTCAGCGCCTCGGGCGTGGCGTCGAGAAGCCAGACCGGGATGCCGGCGTTGGCAAAGCACATCGCAATGCCGCCGCCCATGGTGCCGGCGCCCACCACCGCGGCGCTGCGTATCGGCTGTGCCTTCAGGTCGGCCGACAGGCCGGGGATGCGCGCCGCCTCGCGTTCGGCGTTGAAGACATGGATCAGCGCCCCGCGTTGCGGGCTGGCTTTGCATTCGTCGAAGGCCGCCAGTTCGAGCGCGTAGCCCTCGGCAAACGGCTTTGTGCAGGCCGCCTCGATGCAGTCGACGATGCGCTGCGGCGCGACCAGGCCGCGCCACTTCTTCGCGTGTCTGGCGCGGAACTCGGTGAACAGCGCCGGGTCGGCGCCCGCGATGCGTTCGTTGCGCTCGCTCACGCGCGCCAGCGGCCTGCCTTCGGCGAGCACGCGGCGCACGAAGCCGACGGCGGATTCCAGCAGCGGGCCGCTCGCCAGTTCGTCCACCACGCCGCTGGCCAGCGCTTGGGCTGCCGTCATCGGCTTGCCGCTGGTGATGAGCTCGAGCGCACGTGCCGGCCCCACCAGCCGCGGCAGCCGCTGCGTGCCTCCGGCGCCTGGCAGCAGCCCGATGTTCACCTCCGGCAGGCCGAGCTTGCAGTCGGGCAGGGCGATGCGGAAGTGGCAGCCCAGCGCAATCTCCAGCCCGCCGCCCAGCGCGTTGCCACCCAGCGCGGCGACCACCGGCTTGGGGCAGGCTTCCAGCGCCGCGATCACGTCGCGCCCTGAAACCGGCGGGCGCGGGCCAGTGTGCGGCTTGCCGAACTCGCGAATGTCCGCGCCCGGGATGAACTTGTCGCCGGCGCCGATGAGTACCACCGCCTGGACCGCGATGTCGGCCACGGCCGCTTGCATGGCCGCCAGCAGGTCGTAGCGCACGGCCATGCTCATCGCGTTGACGGGCGGGTTGGCAATGGTCAGCACCGCCACGCCGGGGCCGTCGCGCCCATCCACGCGGTACTGAACGGTTGCTGCGGCGGTGCCGTCCGTCGGGCTCATCGGGTTTGTCTGCATATCGCGACCTGTTGTGCTGGACAAGGTCAACATAGTAAACTAGGTTAACCGTATAAAACATCCTCGGGAAGACCCCAATGCCATCGCGCCGTCCACTGCACCCTCCGCCGCACCGCCAGACCGACGCCACATGAATTCATTCGTTCGCACCGAGCAGACCGGCCGCGTCGTCACGCTGACCTTGGACCGCCCCGCGCTGCGCAACGCCATCGGCAGCCACGACGACTGCGCGCAGCTCATTGCTGCGGTCGAGCGTGCTGCGGCCGACCCCGGCGTCGCGGCGCTGGTGCTCACCGGTGCCGGCAGCGCGTTCTGCGCCGGGGGCGACCTGGCGGCCATGCGCGCACGCGATGCCAACAGCGGGGGCATCGGCCCGCTGGCCACGCCGCTGGCCACGCGCAACAACTACCGCGCCGGCATCCAGCGCATCCCCGAGGCGCTGTGGAACTGCGAGCTGCCGACGATCGCCGCGATCAACGGCCACGCCATCGGCGCCGGGCTGGACCTGGCCTGCATGTGCGACATGCGCATTGCCGCGGCCGGTGCCAAGCTGGCGTCGAGCTTCGTCAAGGTGGGCATCGTGCCGGGCGACGGCGGTGCGTACTTCTTGCCGCGCGCGGTGGGCTGGGCCAAGGCGGCCGAGATGATGTTCACCGGCGAGCCGATCACGGCCGAAGAAGGCCTCGCTTGCGGCCTGGTCTCGCGCGTGGTGCCGGCCGAGCAGGTGCTGGCCGAGGCGCAGGCGCTGGCCGCGCGCATTGCGGCCAACCCGCCGCAGACGCTGCGCCTGGCCAAGCGGCTGCTGCGCGAGGCCCAGCACGCGCGCCTGTCCGAGGTGCTGCAACTGTCGGCCGCATTCCAGGCGCTGGCGCACGAAACCGCCGACCACCGCGAGGCGCTGGACGCCTTCTTCGACAAACGCCTCCCCGTCTTCACAGGAAACTGACCATGACCGACAAGATCCTCAGCCGCCGCGAAGGCGCGGTGGCCCACATCGTCTTCAACAACCCCGGCAAGCTCAACGCCATTTCGCTCGAGATGTGGCAGGGCATGGGCGACGCGGTCGAGCGTTTCGAGGCCGACCCCGAGGTGCGCGTGATCGTGCTCTCGGGCGCCGGCGGCAAGGCCTTTGTGGCCGGCGCCGATGTGTCCAAGTACGAAGAAGAGCGCATGGGCGAAGACAGCGCCGAGCACTACGCGCGCACCGGCGAGCGTGGCCTGTCGGCGCTGTACAACTCCAACAAGGCCACCATCGCCGCGATCGACGGCTTCTGCATCGGCGGCGGCATCTCGGTGGCCACTTGCTGCGACCTGCGCATCGCCACGCCCAAGTCCACCTTCGCGCAGCCGGCCATGCGCTACGGCATCGGCTACCGCTACAAGAGCCTGCGCCGCGTGACCGACCTGATCGGCCCGGCGGCGACCAAGGAGCTGTTGATCGGCGGCCTGACCTTCGACGCTCCCACGGCGCTCGACAAAGGCCTGGTCGGCCAGGTGCTGCCCGAAGAAGGCTTCATGGAAGCGATCACCAGGCTCGCCGACAGGATAGGCGCCGGCGCGCCGTTGACGCTCAGGCAGGTCAAGCACGCCATCGCGCAGATCGTGCGCGACCCGGCGGAGCGCGAGCTGGAGCTGTCCGAGCAGCTGTTCCAGGCCTGCTACGCGAGTGCCGACTACCGCGAGGGCATCCGCGCTTTTGCGGAAAAGCGCAAGCCGGTGTTCAAGGGCGTCTGACTTATCCGATGGGCGCACTCACCGGCATCCGCGTGCTCGACCTGAGCCGCGTGCTCGCCGCCCCGCTGGCGGCGCAGACGCTGGCCGACCTGGGCGCCGACGTGGTCAAGATCGAGCGGCCCGGCAAAGGTGACGAAGGCCGCACCTACGGCCCGCCGTTCCTGAAGGACCGCGACGGCCACAGCACCGGCACCGCCGCCTTCTTCCTGGCCTGTAACCGAGGCAAGAAGTCGGTCACGGTTGACCACGCCACGCCGGAAGGCCAAGACATCGTGCGCCGGCTGGCGCAACAAAGCGATGTGCTGCTGGAGAATTTCCGCGTCGGCGTGCTGAAGAAATACGGCCTGGACGCAGACACGCTGCGCGCGTTGAACCCGCGCCTGGTCTACTGCTCAGTCACCGGCTTCGGGCAGGACGGGCCGTACGCCCAGCGCCCCGGCTACGACGGCGTGTTCCAGGCCATGGGCGGCGTGATGGCCGCCAACGGCCACGCCCACGAGCCGATGAAGATCGGCATCAGCATGGTCGACATCCTGACCGGCCAGAACGCGGCGATCGCGATCCTGGCCGCACTGCGGCATCGCGATCAGGTCTCGGGTGAAGGCCAGTTCATCGACATGGCGCTGCTCGATTGCGGTGTGGCCGCGCTGTCTCATTTCGCGATGAACTACCTCGTCTCGGGCGAGGTCCCGCAGCGGCGCGGCAACGGCGGCTTTGGCGGCGTGCCTTCGCAGGCCTTCGACTGCAGTGACGGCTTGATCTTTATCGTCGCCGGCAACGACAAGCAGTTCACGGCGCTGTGCGGCGCACTGGGCCGGCAGGCCTGGGCCACGGATGCGCGCTTCGATCACCCGGGTGGCCGCGTGGTGAACCGCGATGCGCTGCTCGAAATGCTGCGCGGCCGCTTGCGCGAGCACCCGGTGGCGCACTGGCTTGCCTTGCTCGACACCGCCGACGTGCCCGCCAGCCCGGTCAACGAGTTGCCGCAAGTGTTTGCCAACCCCCAGGTCCAGCACCGCAAGCTGCTGGTGAGCACCGAGCACCCGCAGGCCGGCCCGCTGCCACTGCTGGCCAGCCCGCTGCGCCTGTCGGCCACACCTGTGACCGACTATCCCGCCCCGCCCACGGTGGGCCAGCACACGCGCGAGGTTCTGCGCGAGCGGCTGGGCTTCACCGACACCGACCTTGACGCGCTGGCGGCGCGGTGGGTCATCTGAACTTCACCCAGCCAGCGACGAGAGATGCGATGACCCACAACCCGCCGACTTTGCCCCAACCCACCTTCCGCTTTCCCACTGAAGGCGTGCCCGAAGCGCTGCACCTCGGTGCGAGCGAGCTGCCCTTTGTCGAATTCGAGCCCGGCGTCACGATGCAGGTGCTGCAGGTGGACATCCCCACCGGCCTGTGGGTGGTGCGCATGCGCATGCAGCCCGGCGCCACGCTGGCCACCCACAAGCACAGCGGCGAGGTGTATGCCTTCACGGTCAGCGGCTCGTGGCGCTACCTGGAATACGAGGCCGTCAACGTCGCCGGCTCCTACCTCTACGAGCCCGCGGGTTCCACGCACACGCTGCATGTGCCGGCCGGCAACACCGAAGTCACCGACGTCTGGTTCGCGATCCGCGGACCCAACCTGAACCTCGACGCCGAAGGCAAGGTCACGCTGGTGCTGGACGCCGGCCTGGTGCTCAAGGTCTACCGCTCGCGCTGCCGCAAGCTCGGGTTGCCCGAGCCGCGCGTGATTGGCGCCGAGCGCGCGTGAGCGCACGCCAGCACTGACATGGACCTGCGCTTCAGCGAAGCCGACCACGCCTTCCGCGCCGAGGTGCGCGACTTCATCGGCGCCGAACTCGACCCGGCGGTGCGGCGCAAGCTGGCCGAACACCGCGCGTTGACCAAGGACGAAATCGTCGCCTGGCAGCGCAAGCTCAACACGCGACGCTGGGCCACGCCGAGCTGGCCGGCTGAACAGGGCGGCCCGGGCTGGAGCGCGGTGCAGCGCTACATCTTTCTCGACGAGCTGCACCAGGCGCCGGCACCCGAGCCGCTGTCGTTCAACGTCAACATGATCGGGCCGGTGCTGATTGCCTTCGGCACGCCCGCGCAGCAGCAGCGTTTCCTGCCGCGCATCGCCAACCTCGACGACTGGTGGGCCCAGGGATTTTCCGAGCCCGGCGCGGGCTCGGACCTGGTGGCGCTGAAGACGCGTGCCGTGAAAGACGATGACGACTACATCGTCAGCGGCCAGAAGATGTGGCAGGGCATGGTGCAGCACGCCGATTGGATGTTCACGCTCGTGCGCACGGACCCGGTCGCCGCCAAGCCGCAGGCCGGCATCTCGATGCTGCTGATCGACCTGCGTTCGCCGGGCGTCAGCGTGCGCCCCATCCACACCATCGATGGCCGGCACGAGGTCAACGAGGTGTTCCTCGACGACGTGCGAGTACCGGCCGCGTTGCGCGTCGGCGAAGAGAACCGCGGCTGGGACATCACCAAGTTCCTGCTGGGCCACGAGCGCACCGGTATCGCCCGCATCGGCATGACCAAGCGCCTCATCGCGCGCGCCAAGGCGCTGGCCGCCGGCGTGCCGGCCGGCGACAGCCTTGGCGCGGGCACGCTCGCCGATGACCCACGCTTTCGCGAGCGTGCCGCCGGCATCGAGATCGAATTGAAGGCCCTCGAGATCACGCAACTGCGCTTGCTCGATGCGATGCGCGAGCCCGGCCACGGCCCCGATGCGCGCGCCTCGATCGTGAAGGTCAAGGGCACCGAGCTGCGCCAGGCCGCGAGCGAATTGCTGCTTCACGCCGCCGGCCCGCGTGCTTGGCGCGCCGCCGAGAACGAATTCGACGCCGCAGCCGATGCCGACACGACGATCGCCTCGACCTACTTCACGCTGCGCGCCGCCTCGATCTACGGCGGCAGCAACGAGGTGCAGAAGAACATTCTCGCCAAGACGGTGCTGGGGCTCTGACCATGGACTTCAGCCTCGACGACAACCAGCGCATGCTGCAAGACGCCGTGCAGCGCCTGGTCGAACGCGACTATGCCTTCGAGCGCCGCCGCGCCTACGCCGCCGAGCCCGAGGGCTTCAGCCGCGCGCTGTGGGGCAAGGCCGCGGGCATCGGCCTGCTGGCGCTGGCCTATCCCGAAGAGGCCGGCGGCCTGGGCGGCGGCGCGGTGGAGCTGATGCTCGCGATGCAAGCCCTGGGCCGCGCGCTGCCGCTCGAGCCCTTCCTGCCGACGATGGTGCTCGGCGCGGCGGCGCTGCGCGGCGCCGCGCCGACGCAGCGCGACCGCTGGGTGCCGGCCATCGCGGCGGGCGATCGGGTGCTGGCCTTCGCCGACAACGGCTGCCGCGCACGGCCCGGCGTTGACGGCGACGGTGATGGCGACTGCTTCCAGCTCGACGGCGACGCCACGGCCGTGCTGCACGGCGACAGCGCCGATGCGTTGCTGGTGGCCACGCGCATCGACTTCGGGCCGCCGGCACTGTTCATCGTCGACGCGCGCAGCGCGGGCATCACACGCCGGGGTTGGCGCACGCACGACGGCCGCCGCGCTGCCGACATCCGCTTCGACGCCGTGCAGGTGCCGGCCGTTGCGCGCCTGGGCGACGGCGCGCTCATCGAGCGCGTGCGCCAGGCCGGCATCGCCGCGCTTGCCGCCGAGGCGGTGGGTGCGATGGCGCTGGCGCTGGATCTGACCGTGGAACACCTGAAGACGCGTGTGCAGTTCGGCGCCCCGCTGGCGCGCCAGCAAGCCTTGCAGCACCGAGCCGCCGAGATGCTGATGGCGCTGGAGCAGGCGCGCAGCATGGCGATGTATGCCGCGTTGATGGTCGACGAACCCGATGCCGCCGGCCGCGCGCTCGCGCTCTCGGCGGTGAAGGTGCAGATCGGCGGCGCGGCGCGCTTCGTCGCGCAGCAAGCGGTGCAATTGCATGGCGGCATCGGCGTGACCGAAGAGTGCGCTGTGGGCCATGTACTCAAGCGCATCACCGTGCTCGAAAGCGAATTCGGCAGCAGCGACGCGCACCTGGCCGCGGTGGCGCGCGCAGGCGGGTTTGTCGCGCCGGCCGAGGGGGCCGCATGAACTTCGAACCCGATACCGCCTCTGAAGCGTTTCGCGGCGAGGTGCGCGCCTTCCTGCGCGAGCAGTTGCCGGCCGACATGGCGGCGCGCGCGCTGCGCGGCTACCACTCGAGCAAGGCCGACATGCTCGCCTGGACGCGCATCCTGCACGCGCATGGTTGGTCGGCACCGCACTGGCCGCCCGAACATGGCGGGCCGGGCTGGTCGCCGCTGCAGCGCCATCTGTTCGAAGAGGAATGCGCGCTGGCCGGTGCACCGCCCACTTGCGTCTCGGCCTTCCAGCTCGTGGCACCGGTGATCTACAGCTTCGGCAACGCCGAGCAGATCGCGCGCCATCTGCCGCCCATCCTGCGCGGCGACACCTGGTGGGGCCAGGGCTTCTCGGAACCGAACGCGGGCTCCGACCTGGCCTCGCTGAAGACGCGCGCCGTGTTGGCCCGTGACAGCGAAGGCGACCACTACATCGTCAACGGCCAGAAGACCTGGACCACCGAAGGCCACTACGCCGACTGGTTCTTCTGCCTGGTGCGGACAGATCCGGAAGCCAAACCCCAACGCGGCATCAGCTTCCTGCTGATCGACGCGCGCTCGCCCGGCATCACGCTGCGGCCCATCGTCTCGATCGACGGCGCGCACAGCCTGAACGAAGTGTTCTTCGACAACGTGCGCGTGCCGGTGGCCAACCGCGTGGGCGAAGAAGGGCGGGGCTGGAGCTGCGCCAAGTTCCTGCTCGACAACGAACGTGCTTTCAGCGCCGAGGTGCCGCGCAACATGCGCATGCTGGCGCGCCTGCAGGCGCTGTCCGCCACGCTGCCGCACGACGCCGCTTTCGCCAGGCGCGTGGCCGAGGTCGAGGCCGAACTGGGCGCGCTCGAGATGCTGACCTTGCGTGCGCTTTCCGAGCAGGGCAGCGAACGCGCCACCGCGTGGCCGGCCGGCTCGATCCTGCATGTGCTGGGTTCGGAACTGCAGCAGAAGACCGGCGCGCTGCTGGTGCAGGCGCTGGCCGAACGCGGCGTGATTCATTACCCCGAAGACGGCGAACCCGGCGCGCTGCCGGGTCCCGAAGGCGCGCCGGGCATCACGGCCGACTTTCTGTACCGCCGCGCGGTGACGATCTACGGCGGCAGCAACGAGATCCAGCGCAACCTGATAGCGCGCCACTGGCTCGGTGCTTGAGGCCATGCAGTTCGAACCGACCGAAGACCATGCGATGCTGTACGACAGCGTGCAGCGCTGCCTGGACGAGACCTATCCCTTCGACACCCGGCGCAAGATCGTGCGCAACGGCGGCTTTGATCCGGCGCAGTGGCGCAACTTCGGCGCGCTGGGCTGGCTCGGCACGGCGCTGCCCGATGCGCTGGGTGGCATCGACGGCGGTGCCGAAGAGCTGGCATTGCTGCACGAAGGCCTGGGCCGCGCGCTGGTGTTGGAGCCTGTCGCCGCGGTGGCCACGCTGGCGGCGCAGACCCTGCGCCATGCCGACCCCACGCGGGCGCGTGAGCTGCTGCCCGCCGTGGTGGCGGGCGAGCGCATCGTCGTGCTGGCCCACCACGAAGCGCGCGCCGCGGGCCGGCTCGCGCAGGTGGCGGCGCGGGCCGATGGCGTGACGGGCGGCGTGCGGCTCACCGGTCACAAGCGCCTGCTGCCCGGCGGGCCGCAAGCCGAGGCCTTCGTGGTGTCGGCGCGCGAGAGCGGGGCCGACGCAGACGAGGCCGGCGTCTCGCTGTTCCTCGTGCCGCACGACGCACCGGGCCTGGTACGGCGCGACTACCGGTTGATCGACGGCAGCACTGCCTGCGACCTCGCGCTGGACGACGTGCGGCTCGATCCCGGCGCACGCATCGGCTCGCCGGGCGGTGCCTTCGCCGCGCTTGACGAAGCCCACGCCCAGGCTGCGGTGGCGGCCATGGCCGAGGCCGTGGGCGTGATGGGCCGCGCCGTGCACACCACGCGCGGCTACCTGCTCGAACGGCAGCAGTTCGGCGTGGCCATCGCCAGCTTCCAGGTGCTGCGCCACCGGCTGGCCGACATGGTGATCGCACTCGAACAATCGCGCGCGATGCTGCAGTACGCGCTGCACGCGCTGCACGACGCCGACCGCAACCGTCGCCGGCGCGCACTGGCCTTGGCCAAGGCGCTGGTCGGGCGAAACGGCCGCTTTGTCGGCGCACAGGCGATCCAGTTGCACGGCGGCATCGGCATGACCGACGAGTACGTGATCGGCCACTGCTTCAAACGCCTGATGGTGCTGGACCAGTGGCTGGGAGACGCCGAAACCCTGTGGGGGCGTGCGGCCGGGCCGGTCTCATGACGCAGCCTGCGATCGACTACTTCCCACTGGAGCGCTACGCGCGCCCCGGCATCTATCGCCGCCGCCTGAGGGTCGAGACCGGCCCGGGCCGGGCGCGTGCCGAGCTCGAAGACGACCCGCACCGCTACGGGCTGACGCTGCGCCACGATGGCGAACGCATCACATCCATCGATGGCCGGGCACTGCGCACACCCTGGTCGGCCTGCGGCGAAGCGGTGGCTCTGCTCGACAGGGCGGTGGGCGCCGAGCTTTCGCCCGACCCGCAGGCGCTTTACCGCCACACCAACGGCCGAGAGCAGTGCACGCACCTGTTCGACCTGGCTGGGCTGGCGGCATCGCATGCGGCGCGCGGCGTCGCGCTGCGCGAGTACGACATCGAGGTGCCGTGCATGGACCCAGGTGCCCGCCGCGACGCGGTCTTGCGGGTTGACCGCCGCGAGGTGCTGCGCTGGACCCTGCAGCACAACACGATCCTCGCCCCCGAGCTGTTCGCCGGGCAGGATGTGGGCGCGCTGATGGGCTGGTCCAAGACCCGCTTCGTCGACCGCGACCGCTTCGAGGCCGTGTGGGTGCTGCGCCGCGCGGTGTTCGTAGCGGGCAACCGCTTCTTCGACCTGGACCGCATGGCGCGCGCCACCGACACAGGCCACGTGCTCGGCAGTTGTCACGTCTTCAGTGAAGGCGTGGCGCAACGCGCTCTGCGCACGCCGGGCGCGACTCGCGACTTCAGCGACGCGAGCACACCGATGCTGACCGATCTGGACACGGCGCGTCGGTAGCTTGGTGCGCGGGCAGGCGTTCAGCGCAGGCCCAGAAAGAACCCTGCCACGTCATCGACCCACGCCTGCGGTACCTCCAGCGTCGGGAAGTGCCCGCCCGCGCTGAGCTCGGTCCAGCGCTGGACCTTGACAAAGCTGCGTTCGACCCGGCTGCGCGGCGGGTGCGGCAGGAACTCCTTGGGAAAGCGGGCAATCGCCGTCGGCACCTGCACCCGCCCGCCCGCGGGCAGCTGGCCGCTGCCTTCTTCGGCGGCGCCGCGGTACATCCACAGCGCGGTGGGCATCGCATCGGTGACGAGGTACAGCATGATCGCCGTGATCAGCTCGTCGTGCCGTTCAGCCTGCAGCAATCCGGCGTCGGGGTCGGACCAGCGCTGGAACTTCTCGACCATCCACGCCGCGGTGCCCACCGGGTTGTCGGCCAGTGCCAGCGCCGCCGTCTGCGGGCGCGTGGCGTGGAGGGCGGCGTAGGCCATTTCGCGCTGCTGAACCTGCTGCATCTGCTGCGCCCACGCCTGTTCATCGGCGCCCTGCGGCGCCGCCTGGTCGGCGGCGGCCATCGTGAACAGGTTCAGGTGCAGGCCCGCCACCTGTTGCGGATGGTCGTGGGCCAGCCAGGTGGCCACCGCACTGCCCATGTCGCCGCCTTGCGCACCGTACTGCGCATAGCCGAGCACCTCGGTCATCAGCGTGTGCCACAGCGTGGCCACCGCGCGCAGCCCCATCGGCCGCGGCGGCGCGGCCGAGAAGGCAAAGCCCGGCAGCGAGGGGATGACCAGGTCGAACCCCCGTTCGAGCAGCGGCTGCATCACGCGGTGGTACTCGTGGAACGAACCCGGCCAGCCGTGCGTGAGCAGCAGCGGCAGGCGTGCCGGCCTGCCTGTTGACCCACCCGCGGACCCACCAGCGCGCCCGTCAGCGCGCAGGTGCAGGAAGTGGATGTCCAGCCCATCGATGCGGGCGATGAACTGCGGCGCCTGGTTCAGCACCGCCTCGGCGGCACGCCAGTCGTGGTGTTCTGTCCAGTGCGCAACCAGCGATCGCAGGAAGGCCAGGTCGGTGCCGTAGCGCCAACCGGTATCGTCAGCCGGCGCCGCCGGCCATCGCACGTCGGCAAGTTGGGCGGCGATGCGCTCGAGGCGCGCGGCAGGGATGTCGATGCGGAAGGGGCGGGCGGGTGCGTTCATGGTGCAGGCTCCGTGGGGGTTCACCCGGATTTTCAACCGGATAGTTCACCTAGTAAACTAGGTAAACCATCAATGTCGGCCATCAAGATTTGACCATCAACATCCGGCGCCGGCCGGCCTGCGCAGAGGAGCGATGCCCCATGTCCGATCCCACGACCCCCTGGGCCTTCGACCCGTTGAGCCCGTCGACGCTGGCGGACCCCGGGCCGGAATACTCGCAATTGCGCGAGCGCTGCCCGTTCCACCACCATCAGACCGAAAAGCACGACTTCTACGTCACCAGCCGGCATGAGGAGATCCGCGAGCAGGTGCTGGCCGACAACCCGGTCTGGTCGTTCCGCTTCTGCAATGCGGCCAAGGATACGATGGGCGACGTCGGCTTCGTCACCGACCCGCCGTTCCACATGAACTTTCGCGCGGCGCTGCAGAAGGGCCTGTTGCCACGTGCGGTGCAAGCCTACGAGCCGCAGATCGAGGCCATCGCCAACCGGCTGATCGACGCGATGCTCACGCATGAGCGCGGCGACTTCCAGGCCGAGTTCGGCATGCCGCTGCCGGCGCAGATGATGTGCCTGATGCTGGGCCTGCCCACCGACGACTACCGCACCTACAAGCGCTGGTCCGACGAACTGCAGGTGCAGATGTTCCACGAAACC
>JANOQS010000572.1:0-6483 GCA_031414975.1 Methylibium sp.
GCAGTCGCCGGCTTTCATGTCCCAGTTGACCACCGGCAGTTCGCGCCGCATGGCTTCGAAGTCGGGCAGGGTTTCGCCGGGCAGGTTCTTGTACATCTCGGTGTCGCCGGCAAAGCTGACCGGGCGGTACTCCTTGCCCCAGCGGTGCGAGCCCTTCACGTATTCCATGCCGCTCGACTCCAAGGTCACGTCGTCGAGCGCGAGCCAGATCGACAGCACCTGGTCTCCCTGGACCGGCCAGTACGGCCCGTCCTGGTGCCAGGGCGTGGCTTCGGCGGTACCCGGCTCCTTGACGAACAACTGGTCGTACAGGAAGTTGACCTTGTGGCTCTTGAGCAGCCGCGCCGCGATCTCGGCCGCCGGCGACTGCTCGACGTAGCGGCGCAGCCCGGGCTTCACCGCCCACGCGCCGATGTCGCCGAGAAAACGCCCGCCCTTCTTCGCGTACTCGCGCGCCAGCGGGCCCGGGTTGGCCAGGTCTTCTTCGACGGCCTCGCGCAGATGGTCTATCCAGCCGGCATCGAACAGCCCGCGCAGGCAGGCCACGCCGTCTTGCCAGAAGGCGTCGACCTGGGCGTCGGAGATGGGGGCCAGCGGGTGGGTGTTCATGGGTAGGCCTTCGGATCGTTCAGACAGCGGGATGCTAGGCAGGGGCGGTCGCGCCGTCTGTCCACCGTGAAGATGACAAGCCGGCTGCGCGTTGTCCCGCTTGCCCGAGCGGGCGTGCGCGCACGAGAATCCGACCGGGGACACCGAACATGCAGGTCTGGAACATTTCGCCAGCGGTCGCAACCGGCCTTGTGCCCGTGCGCGGGGGCGATGCCGTGAGCGGGCTGGTCGACTGCATCGCGCGTGACGACTTCGGCGTGCGTGCGCTGAACCGGCTCAACCGCGCGATGCCGATTGCCTGGTGGTCGGTCTACAAGGTCTACAGCGACCAGCCGCCCACGCTGTGTGCCCTGGGCCAGTTCGAGGCGCCCGACATCGCGCTGGAGTGTTTTCGCGTCTACCGCACCGGCCCGTACCGGCACGACAGCGCCTTCCTGCAGGCACGCGACCAGGCCGACAGCGCAGGCCCGGGTCACGCCGTGCTGGCGCATTGCGTGGCCGACGATTTCGGCGCCGTACACCGCGAGCAGATTTACCAGCGCCACAGCCTGAGCGAGCGGCTGTCGGTGATCAGCAACGAACCGGGCGAGGGGGATGCCGGCGGCGGCGACGGCGGGCTGCTGGCCATCAACCTGTATCGCCACCGGGCGCAGGCGCGCTTCAGCACGGCCGAGATCGACGCGGTCTTCGGGCTGGCCGGGCCGCTGACGGCAGTGGTGCGGCGCCACCTGGAGTTGCGGCCCAGCGCTGCGGCCAGCCGGGCCGATGCCGGCGAAGGCAGCCTGTCGGCCAGCCGGCGGCTGGTGCAGCTCTGCCCCGCCCTGACCGAGCGCGAGCTGCAAGTGTGCGAGCGCATGCTTCGAGGCTGGACCTTTGAGGGAATCGCGGCCGACCTGAGTCTGTCGGTCGCCACGGTCAAGACCTACCGCAACCGCGCGTTCGAGCGCCTGGGCATTCACTTCCGCAACCAGCTGTTCAGCCTGCTGATGGGGAGCGGCGGAGCCGGCGCCGGCTCATAGCGCCTGGCGTCGTCGGCGCGCAGCACTGTCACCATCCTGTCGCAACTGTTGTCTTTGAATACGGGTTGGCCGCCTGGAACGGGTGTCCACTGCAACCTCAACGATTCGAGGTTGCCGTGGTCACTTTGCTGCTCATTGTTTTTGTCGTCGCTGCCCTCGCGGGGGGGCTGGTGTTGCGCTCCCGGGTTGCGCGTTACGAGCCGGTGCGCAGTGCCGCGTTCGGCATCTTCAGCGTTGAGCTGCGTCGGCGCGCGCGGGTGCAGGAGCACCCCAGCGGCCTGGGCGACAAGCCGTTTCGCCAACCCACCGAGCGCCGCGTGAGGGTGTTCCGCGTGGCCGGCTTTCCGCTCTGGTGCCAGGGCCGCAGCGTCGATCTGCCGCTGCAGGTGATGGGCATGATCGGCACCCTGACGGCGCGCGACTTCGACGTGGAGTTCGACGAGCGCTTTCGGCCGGCCAGCTTCGACAAGCTGGCGCCGGCATGGCTGGGCCGCGAGCAAGGCGGCAAGGGCGCTGTGGGCCGACCGGTGAGGCGTACCCCGCACTGAGTGCGTGGGTCGAGGCCGGGACCGCGGCCAGGGGCCGCGTGGTCACATCAGACTGCCAACGCCTCGCGCGATAGTTCCCGCGGCTCGGGGGCCAACGCCACCAGCACTCGCGCCAGCGCAGCCACTGCTTCGTCGAGCTGGGCGCGTGTGACCACCAGCGGCGGCGCCAGCCGCACCACCGTGTGGTGCGTGTCCTTGGTGAGCACGCCCTCCTCCATCAGCCGCTCGCACACGACGCGCGCGCTGGAAAATGCCGGGTCGATCTGCACGCCCACCAGCAGGCCCTTGCCGCGCACGTCGGTGATGGCGGGGTGGGCCAGACGGCGCAGTTGCGCCATCAGGTGTTCGCCGAGTTCCTTCGCGCGACGCGCGAGTTGTTCGCCCTCCAGCAGTTCCAGCGCCGCCTGCCCGACCGCCGCAGCCAGCGGGTTGCCGCCGAAGGTGCTGCCGTGGTCGCCGGGGGTGAACTGCGCCATCACGTCGGCACGCGCCAGAAAGGCGCTGACCGGAAGCAGCCCACCGCCCAATGCCTTGCCCAGCATCAGGCCGTCGGGTTTCACGCCTTCATGGTCGCAGGCCAGCAGTGCGCCGGTGCGGCCCAGGCCGGTCTGCACTTCATCGCAGACCATCAAGATGTTGTGGCGCGTGCAGATCTCGCGCACTGCTTTCAGGTAGCCCACCGGCGGCACGATGATGCCGGCCTCGCCCTGGATCGGCTCGACGATGAACGCGGCCGTGTGCGGCGTGATCGCGGCCTCGAGCGCCCGTGCGTCGCCGAACGGCACCGTGCTGAAACCGGGCGCGAACGGGCCGAAACCGTCGCGGTACTGCGCTTCGGTGGAGAACCCGACGATGGTGGTGGTGCGGCCGGCGAAGTTGCCTTCTGCAACGATGATCTGCGCGCGCCCCTCGGGCACGCGCTTGACCTTGTAGGCCCACTTGCGCGCGGCCTTGATGGCGGTCTCGACCGCTTCGGCGCCCGAGTTCATCGGCAGCGCGCGGTCCATGCCGGTCAGGCGACACAGCGTTGCCAGGAACGGGCCGAGTCGGTCGGTGTGGAAGGCGCGTGAGGTGACGGCAAGGAGCTGCGCCTGCTCTGTGAGTGCGCGCACCAGCACCGGGTGGCTGTGGCCGAAGCTGACGGCCGAGTAGGCCGACATCATGTCGAGGTAGCGACGGCCCTGGTCGTCGAACAGGTGCACGCCTTCTCCGCGCACCAGCACGACCGGGAGTGGGTGGTAGTTGTGCGCGCCGTGAAGGGCTTCGAGTGTGATGGGCGATGGGGCGGTGGTCATGGTCGAACCTCGGTGCGGCGGGAATCGCTTCAGTCTAGCCAGGGAGGGACGAAATTTGCTTTCCAAAAGTTGCGCTGATACATTCAAAGCCGAACGTTTGTTGCACGGAAGCTTGAATGACTCCACCTCAAGAGCTACTCGACGCGCTGGACCGCAAGATTCTTAATGCGCTGCAAGCGGACGGCCGCTCCACCAATGTCGAATTGGCGGCGCGCGTGCATCTGTCGGCGCCGCAGTGCTTTCGGCGCGTTCGTTCGCTGGAGGAGCGCGGCGTGATCCGCGGTTACACCGCCCGGGTGCTGCCCGAAGCGCTGGGGCTGGGTGTGGCCGCGTATGTGAGCCTGAACATCGCTGGCGAGCAGTTTGGCCGGGTGCGCGAGATCGAAGCCAGCATCCGCGCGTTCCCGCAGATCCTGGAGTGCCACACCGTGTCGGGCGATTACGACTACCTGCTGAAGGTGGTGGCGCGCGACCTGAAGAGCCTGTCGCAGTTCCTCACCGATCGGTTGATGCAAGTGCCGGGCGTGGACGATGTGCGCTCGATGATCTGCCTGGAAGAAGTGAAGGCCGCGTCGCCGTTGCCGGTGGACTGAGAAGCCGGCCATGCGTTTGCTCATTCTTGGTGGCGGCGTGTTCCTGGGGGCGGCGTTGCTCGGAGTCGCACTCCAGCGCGGGCACACGGTGTCGGTCCTCAACCGCGGCCACTCACGCACCGACTGGCCAGGCGGCGTGGAAGTCCTGACCGGTGACCGCAACGCCGACCTGCCCGGCCTGGTGAAGGGCGCGCCGCAGCGCTGGAACGCCGTGATCGACACCTGCGGCTACACGCCGCAAGACGTGCAGATCAGCGCGACGGCGCTGCAGGGCTGCGAGCACTACCTGTTCGTCTCGAGCATCTCGGCTTACGCCGGCTTCGTGCGCGCGCCGGTGCGGGAAGCCGACCCGCTGGCCAGCGCCAAGGGCGTGGACCCCGCCGACCGCAATCCGCAGCACTATGGCGCGCAGAAGGCGGCTTGCGAGGCCGAAGTGACGGCGCGGTTCGGCGCGCACGCGCTGATCGTGCGGCCGGGCCTGATCGTCGGGCCGGGCGACCCGACCGGCCGTTTCAGCTACTGGCCCTGGCGAGTGCTCGCTGGCGGCGACGTCCTCGTGCCCGCCATCGACGGCGCCGCGCCGCTGCAGTTCATCGACGTCCGCGACCTGGCCGAGTGGATGCTGCATTTGCTGGAGCAGCGCTGCGCCGGCGTGCTCAACGCCACCGGTCCGGCGGGCGGTGCCGCGTCCGACTGGAACACGCTGCTGCAGAGCTGCGTCGACGCCGCGGCGGCTCGCGGCGCACCGGCAACGCAGTTCGTCAGCATCGCCGAGCGTTTCCTCATCGACCAGGGAGTGCAGCCGTGGAGCGAACTGCCACTGTGGGTGCCCTCCGCCGACGCGAACAGCGCCGCCTTTATGCGCGTAAGCCTGCAGCGCGCCGAGGCGCACGGCCTGAAGACGCGGCCTCTTCAGCAGACCGTGGCCGCCGTGCTGGACGAAGGCCGCCCGGCGAGCGGCGACAAGCGATGCAAGGACAGGCTGGATCGGCAACGCGAAAGCGAACTGATCGCCGCATGGCGCGCCGACGTCGCGGCCTGAATGGCCGCCGTGGGCCAAGTCTGCTGGTCGCCTTCTCGCAGTTGCGCAGTTGCGCAGTTGCGCAGTTGCGCTTCGCTTCGTTCGCCGGGATCAACTCGCGGGAGGACTTTCACCTCCAAGAGCGCTCCCATGCTGGGCGCACAAAACAAACAAGCCCTCACGCGGAGGGCTTGTTCTTGAAAGTGGTTGCGAGGGCAGGATTTGAACCTACGACCTTTGGGTTATGAGCCCAACGAGCTACCAGACTGCTCCACCTCGCGACTGAGCCTATGAGTATATCAGGTTCCGGTGCCGCTGGATCATTCGGCTTTGTCGGCCGACGCTTCGGCCGCCACGGGTTCCGGGCGATCGACCAGTTCGACAAACGCCATCGGTGCGTTGTCGCCGACGCGGAAGCCCATCTTCAGGATGCGCGTGTAGCCGCCCGGACGCGCCTTGAAGCGCGGGCCCAGGTCGTTGAACAACTTGGCCACCACGTCGCGGTCGCGGGTGCGGTCGAAGGCCAGGCGGCGGTTCGCCAAGGTGGCTTCCTTGGCCAGGGTGATCAGCGGCTCAACGACGCGGCGCAGTTCCTTGGCCTTGGGCACGGTGGTCTTGATGGCCTCGTGCGTGATCAGCGAATTGCACATGTTGCGCAACATCGCCAGGCGGTGCTCCGAGGTGCGGTTGAGTTTGCGAAGTCCGTGACGGTGACGCATGGTGCGGGTCCTTTCTGACTAACTTTGGATGCCGGCAGCCGTACCAGGTACTGCCGGGTGCACCGAGGTGCTTTGGGTTTATCGCTTGTCCAAGCCCTGCGGGGGCCAGTTTTCAAGGCGGCCGCCGAGCGTGAGCCCGCGCGACGCCAGCACTTCCTTGATTTCGTTGAGCGACTTGCGGCCCAGGTTCGGGGTTTTCAGCAGCTCGGTCTCGGTGCGCTGGATCAGGTCGCCGATGTAGTAGATGTTCTCGGCCTTCAGGCAGTTGGCCGACCGCACCGTCAGTTCCAGCTCGTCGACCGGGCGCAGCAGGATCGGGTCGAACTGCGTGCTGCGCTGCTGCGGCTCGCTGAACGCGGCGATCTCGCTGCCTTCGAGCTGCGCGAACACTGCGAGCTGCTCGACCAGGATCTTGGCCGACGAGCGGATCGCCTCTTCGGGCGTGACCGCGCCGTTGGTGACGATCTCCATCACCAGCTTGTCCAGGTCGGTGCGCTGCTCGACGCGCGCGCTCTCCACCGTGTAGCTCACGCGCGCCACCGGCGAGAACGACGCATCCAGCACGATGCGGCCGATCGACTTGGTCGGCTCGTCGCCGTAGCGGCGCATCGTGCCCGGCACGTAGCCGCGCCCCTTCTCGACCTTGATCTGCATGTCGAGCTTGCCGCCTTGTGACAGG
>JANOQS010000573.1:0-2679 GCA_031414975.1 Methylibium sp.
GCCACCTCGTTCAAGGCGCGCGGCGCCAAAGGCTTGATCATCGACGGCGGTTGCCGCGACGTGAGCGAGCTGCAGGAAATGGGCTTCCCGGTGTTCAGCCGCGCGATCAGCGCCAAGGGCACGATCAAGGCCACGCTCGGCTCGGTGAACGTGCCGGTGGTGTGTGCCGGTGCCAGCGTGAACCCGGGTGACGTGGTGATCGCCGACGCCGACGGCGTGGTGGTCGTGCCCGCCGCGATGGCGCAGCAGGTGGCCGACGCGGCGGAAGCACGCGAGAACCTCGAAGGTGAGAAGCGCGCCAAGCTGGCGGCCGGCGTGCTGGGACTGGACATGTACAACATGCGCGGGCCGCTCGAGAAGGCCGGGCTGAAGTACATCGACTGATCGTTGACGATGGCCGCATCCCCTGCACTGCGCATCGCCCTGATCGGCTGCGGCGAGGTCGGCCGCATCCTGGCCGAAGACCTGCGCGCGCAGGGCGTCGCCGTCACCGCCTTCGACCTGAAGCTCGGCGGCGAGGCCGGCAATGCGATGCGCCAGCACGCGGCGGAGCACGGCGTGGTGCTTGCTGCGTCGCATGCCGACGCGGTGCGTGACGCCGGCCTCGTGATCAGCGCCGTCACCGCGAGCCAGGCGGTGCCGGTGGCGCAGGCCTGTGCGCCCGCGTTGACGCGCGGCGCGTTCTTCCTCGATTTCAATTCCGCCTCGCCCGGCGCGAAGATGCGCGCCGCGGCCTGGGTCGACTCTGCCGGCGGGCGCTATGTCGAAGCTGCGGTGATGACTTCGATCCCGCCCTACCGCATCAAGGTGCCGCTGCTGCTGGGTGGTCCGAATGCGGCGGCGCTGGCGCCGCTGCTGGCGACCCATGGGTTCGACGCGAAGGTCGCGAGCGACCAACTCGGTGTCGCCTCGGCCACCAAGATGTGCCGCAGCGTGATGATCAAGGGCCTGGAGGCGATGGTGATCGAAAGCTTCACCACCGCACGCGCCTACGGCGTTGAAGACGCGGTGATCGCCTCGCTGCATCAAACCTTCCCCGGCATCGATTGGGAAAAACAAGCCGCCTACTTCTTCCAGCGCGTGATCGAACACGGCCGGCGCCGCAGCGAAGAAGTGCGCGAGGTGGCTGAAACGGTGCGCGAGGCCGGCCTGACGCCCTGGTCTGCGCAAGGCACGGCCGAGCGGCAGGCCTGGGTGGCCGACCTCGCCGACGCAGGCTTGTTCGGCGTCAAGGGCAGCGCCGGCTTCGCCCGGCAGACTGACTGGCGTTTCGAAGCCGACCGCCTGTTGAATCACGTCAAGAGTGTCAAGGTCAAGGACAAGGACGAGGACTGAACCATGAGCAAACCCACCAGCGGCGACTTCACCAAGACCACGGGCTGGATGGACTGGTACGCCGGCCCGTCCAAGCCCCGCTTCAAGCTGCCCGCCGGCAGCGTGGACGCGCATTGCCATGTGTTCGGCCCCGGCGCCGAGTTTCCGTACGCGCTCGAGCGCAAGTACACGCCGTGCGACGCCAGCAAGCAGCAGCTCTACGCGCTGCGCGACCACCTGGGCTTCGCGCGCAACGTGGTCGTGCAGGCCACCTGCCACGGCGCCGACAACCGGGCGATGCTCGATGCGCTGGTCAGCAGCGGCGGCAAGGCGCGTGGGGTGGCCACCGTCAAGCGCACGGTCAGCGACGCCGAACTGCAGGCCATGCATGCCGCCGGCGTACGTGGCGTGCGCTTCAACTTCGTCAAGCGGCTGGTCGACTTCACGCCCAAGGACGAGCTGATGGAGATCGCGGCGCGCATCGCCAAGCTCGGCTGGCACGTGGTGATCTACTTCGAGGCGGTGGACCTGCCCGAGCTGTGGGACTTCTTCACCGGGCTGCCGACCACCATCGTCGTCGATCACATGGGCCGGCCCGACGTGGGCCTGCCGGTGGACGGCCCGCAGTTCGAGCTGTTCGTGAAGTTCATGCGCGAGTACCCGAACGTCTGGAGCAAGGTGAGCTGCCCGGAGCGCTTGAGTGTGTCTGGCCCGAAGGCGCTGAATGGTGAACAGAACGCCTACCGCGACGTCATTCCGTTCGCGCGCCGCATTGTCGAGACCTTCCCCGACCGCGTGCTGTGGGGCACCGACTGGCCGCACCCGAACCTGAAGGACCACATGCCCGACGACGGGTTGCTGGTGGACTTCATTCCGCACATCGCGACCACCGCCGAGCTGCAGCGCAAGCTTCTGGTGGACAACCCGATGCGCCTGTACTGGCCCGAAGAGAAGACCTGAGCATCACATCCCGGAGATCACATGCCCTTGAGAAGAAGAACACGCTCGACCGACGCCGCACTGGCCCTGGCCGCCACCGCGCTGCTGGCCGCCTGCGCCGCCACCGACCCCGACGCCTCGCCGCGCGACTTGGGCAAAGACCCGGCCGGCCGCTGCACCGAGATGGTGGCGCCGGTGCCGGCCAGCGACATCACCATTCCCAGCGGATCGGCGCGCATCGAATCGGCCACGCTGGTGGCGGCCACGCCGCTGGCCGTGGCCGAACGCGGCCCGACGCCGGCCTCGCTGATCACGCCGGCCGTGCCCGAGTACTGCAAGGTGCTCGGCCGCATCCTGCCGGTCGATCCGGCTGCGCCGCCCATCCTGTTTCAGGTGAACCTGCCGACGACATGGAACGGCCGCTCG
>JANOQS010000574.1:0-1724 GCA_031414975.1 Methylibium sp.
AACGCCCCGATGCCTGCCTTCACACTCTGAGCTTCGGCCAGGGCCCGATCACGCTGCTGGCCACCGGCGGGTGGGTCGGCAGCGGCGAGGTCTGGCACGACCTGTTCGGCCGCCTCCCGCACTGGCGCTGCATCAGCGTCGACCACCGCGGGACCGGCGCAAGCACCCATCGCGGGCCGATCACCGTCGAAGCGATGGCCGACGACCTGATCGCGGTGGCCGACGCACAGCGGGTCGGCACCTGCGTGCTGGCCGCCGAGTCGGCCGGTGCCGCCGCGGCGCTGCTGGGCGTATTGCGTGCGCCGCAACTCTTTGCCGGGCTGGTGCTGGTCGGCGCCTCGTGGCAGCGGCCGGTGCCGGGCGCGAAAGACGCGTTCATCGCCAGCCTGCGGCAGGACCACCTGGCCACCTTGCGCGGTTTCGTCGATGCCTGCCTGCCCGAGACCGACAGCGTCGAGCTGCGGCGCTGGGGCGTGCAGGTGCTGAGCCGGGCCAGCGTCGAAGACGCGGTGGAACTGCTGACCTGCCGTGCCGTCCTCGATCTCGCAGCGCAGGTTCGGCGCATCCACATTCCGGTGCTGCTGATTCACGGTGCCGATGACTGCATCGTGCCGCCGCAGAGCTCGCGCGAACTGGCGGCCTTGCTGCCGCACGCCGAACTGCAGGTGATGCCGGGCCTGGGCCATGTGCCCATCGTGACCGAGCCGGCGCGGGTGGCGGCGCTGATCGACCACTTCGGCACGCAGGCCGCTGGCCGACAATAGGCGCATGGCGACTGCACCGAAGCTCCCCCTGGCCCTGACGCTCGGCGATGCCTGCGGCATCGGCCCGGAAATCATCGCCCAGCTGTTTCGCGGTGACAATGCGGCGGGCTGTTTCGTGGTCGGCGACGTGGCGGTGATGCGCCGCGCCGCGCAGCTTACCGGCGGTTTGCTCGCGGTCGCGCGGATCGAACACGCCGGCGACGCGACCGGGGTACCGCCGAACTGCGTGCCGGTGCTGCAAGTGGACGGGCTGCCGGCCGGGCTGATCGACGCACCCATCGGGCTGGTCGATGCACGCGCCGCCGCGGCCGCGGCGGCGTGCATCACACGCGCCGTGCAGCTGGCGATGGCGGGCGAGGTGCGTGGCATCGTCACCGCGCCGATCCACAAGGAAGCGCTGGCCGCGGCGGGCATCGAGTACCCCGGCCACACCGAGATGCTGCAGGCGCTCGCCTCGAAGGGCGCCGAGCCCGCACCGGTGCGCATGATGCTGGCCAACGACGAGCTGCGCACGGTGCTCGTCACGATTCACATGTCCTTGCGCAAGGCGATCGACGCGGTCACCTTCGACGCGGTGCTGCAGACGCTGCGCATCGCGCACCGGAGCGCCGCGCGCTGGGGCCAGGCCCGCCCGCGCATCGCGGTGGCGGGCCTCAACCCGCACGCCGGCGAGGGTGGTTTGTTCGGTGACGAAGAACGGACCATCATCGCCCCGGCCATTGCGGCCGCGCGTGCCGAAGGCATCGACGCGAGCGGCCCGTTCGCACCCGACACGGTGTTCATGCGCGCACGCAACGCACCCGGCCAAGCCGGCGAATTCGACATCGTCGTGGCGATGACCCACGACCACGGGCTGATCCCGGTGAAGTACCTCGGTGTCGAGCACGGCGTGAACGTCACGCTCGGCCTGCCGTTCGTGCGCACCAGCCCGGACCATGGCACGGCCTTCGACATCGCCGG
>JANOQS010000575.1:0-39140 GCA_031414975.1 Methylibium sp.
CGCCGGTCATCGCGCCGAGCGCGGCGAGGTACGGCTTCTGCTGCATGAGCGCCCAGAGGCGCTCCGCGCCGAGGCGGCCGAGCGTGTGCTCGATGGCGACCGAGCCGCGGAGCGCGACGACGTCGTGGGCCGAGTACGGCCGCTCGACGCCGGCCCAGCGAGGGTTCGAGTCCCAGTCGCGGGCGATGTCGTCGGCGGCGAGGTGGCGGGCGGAGTGGAGTTCCAGGAGGGTCGAGAGGGGGAGGGGTTGAGAGGTTGAAAGGGACATGCGGTGTGGATCGGCGATCTCGCACGGACCCACGCGTCCCCCCGGGTCCGCCGCACCCCCCGCGGGCCCCCTTTCCGCGTAGGGGGGCCCGGCGGGCTGAGGATCGTCGCTAATCAAGACTCCTGATGGCATCCGCGCCACATGTATGCTCGACGTCTTTTACTCAAAAGGATCGAGATGGCACTGGCAAAGAAGAAGCGCGTGGGCAAGAGAACCATTTCTGCCAAACAAGTCAAGAAGGTCGCAAGCGGCAGAAAGCGCCGCAAGTCCGACGGCACGCAGCCCCCGAAGGCGGTGGCTCCCTCTTCGACGCTGGCGGCGTCCTGACCGCTCAGACAAGCAGATCGCGCCAAGCCGCTTCGGCTTGGCGCGATCTGCGCTTTGCGGAGCGCGGATCGGTGGCGTGTGAGGGGCGGCGTGGTTCGCAGCTGGGCTGCGGCTCACAAATCTGAAGGCCCGCTTGAGACTGTTATGCACAGCCTTCGGTTATGAACAGTCCCCGAGCTCGTTCGGGCTGAGGGCCTAGATTTCCCTGTGCTGCTGACTGCGGCGCTGCTTGTGCACTGGACATAAGCCTGGCGTCGGCGCATGGATGGTGATCTCACCAACTGGAGATCACCATGGATTCGACCCGTTCGCTGCACCCGATGGCCAAGGCCTGGTTGCTTGATGGCCCGCTGTTGCCGTACGTCGATGCATTCGAGGCACTGCTGGAACGTGGCCGATACGCGGCAGGTACCGTGGCGACCGACCTGCGCGCTTTGGCCCACTTTGCGCATTGGATGACACGGTGTCGGTTGACTGCCGACCAGATCGACGAGGCCCTTGTCGAGCAGTTCCTCGACTCGCACCTGCCGCGATGCGACTGCCATGCCACCGCATTGCGCACCCATGGCGACGTGCGGGCCAGCCTTGCGCACCTGCTGGCGCTGCTGCGTGAACAGCAAGTCATCCTGGAACTGCCCGGGCCCAGCGGCCCCATTGCGGAGGAACTGCACCGCTACAACGTGCACATGCGCGACGCCCGCGGCCTGGGAGTCGGTACGCGTGCAGGGCGATTGGCGATCGTGGGCAGGTTGCTGTTGTGCAGGTTCGCCGGTAGGGCCATCGCCATCGGCGAGATGCAGCCAGAAGACGTTCGCGGCTTCATTGCTACCGAATTGACGCGGGTGAACAGTGTGTCTCACGCCAGCGCGCTCGCCGCTGCGCTGCGTGCCTACTTCCGCTATCGCAGTACCTGCGGCGATGCCTTGCATGCCTTGCTCGGCGTCATCTCGTCGCCAGCGCGGTGGAGCCTGGCATCGCTGCCGCGCGCTCTCAAGGCGGAGGAGGTTCAGCGGCTGCTGACGTACTGCGCACAAGTCAAGCCCGCGCCACTGCGCTTGCTGGCCATGGTGCACTTGGCGTTGGATCTCGGACTGCGCGTCGGCGAGATCGCCAAGCTGGAGATGGGCGACTTCGACTGGCGCGCGGGCACCGTGACCTTGAAGGGCACGAAGTCACGGCGGCAGGACGTTCTGCCGCTGCCGGCAGCCACCGGACAAGCACTGGCCGCATACGTGATGCACGAGCGGCCGGTGACGACGCTGCCGTCCCTGTTCGTACGGCGGATGGCTCCGCACAACAGGCCCATCGGCGTGGACGCAGTAAGCAGTGCCATCGGTCATGCCCTGCGACACGCTGGCATCGCTCGCGGCAGCCACTCGTTGCGTCACACGCTGGCGTGCCGCCTGGTCAACAACGGCAGTTCCATCAAGGAGGTTGCCGATGTACTTCGGCATCGATCGATGAACACCTCATTGATCTATGCCAAGCCCGATGTGCATGCGCTCGGCGAGGTCGCATTGCCTTGGCCTGGGAGTGCAGCATGAGCGCCCCGGTGGACCCCGGCAGCGACCTGGCCTCCAGGGTGCGGCAATACGTTGACGAGCGCCGTCGCCTCGGGTTCAAGCTGTGTTCAGCCGCTCGCGCCTTGCCCAACTTCGAACGCTTCGTCACCAACACCGACCACACCGGACCACTGACGATTGAGTTGATGGTGCAGTGGGCCCGCCAGGTCCAAGCCAATCACATGGTGGACGGTCTACTCGATAGCGGAACAGCGGCGCGCCGGCTGGTCCTGTTGCGGCCGTTCATGCGCTGGCTGCGGCAATTCGAGCCGGCCACCGAAGTGCCGGACGATTCCAGCTTCGGGCCACTCCCCGGCCGGGTGGCGCCTCACATCTACTGCGAAGCCGAGATCGTCGCGCTGCTGGCAGCAGCCCGCCAAGTCGGGCCTTCGGATGGCCTTCGCGCCGCCACTTATGCGACGCTGTTCGGACTGATTGCCTCGACCGGGTTGCGTATCTCCGAAGCGCTCAATCTGAACGACCCTGACGTGGACCTGGAGGGCCGTGTCCTGACCATACGCCGGACCAAGTTCACCAAGTCTCGCCAGGTACCGCTGCACCCAAGCACGATCGGCCCATTGGCTGCCTACCTGGCGCTGCGCCGCCAGCAGGTGCGATCTACAGCGAACACGACGTTCTTCGTCAGTTCGCGCGGTGCGCGCCGGGGTGAGCCGCTGGGTGACAGGCAGGCTCACCGGATGTTCGTGCAGTTGCGCGAGCAACTGGGCTGGGTCGATCGCGGCGGACACGGTCAGCCTCGGATACATGACCTGCGCCACAGTTTTGCCGTGAGGCGACTGATCTCGTGGCATCAGCAAGGCGTCGATCTCCATCAGCGGATGCTGGCGCTGTCCACCTACATGGGCCACGTCAGTATCGCCAACACCTACTGGTACCTCAGTGGGGTGCCGGAGCTGATGGCGCTGGCCGGGGCGCGGTTCGAGCGCTTCGCTGATGCTGGAGCCTGCGACTATGAGTAGGCTCAGCGACCGCAAGCTGAACCCACCGAGCTTCACGGCGCTGGTGCAGTCGTTCTTCGCTGAACATCTGACGCAGCAGCGCGGGCTGAGCGCCCGAACCGTGGCGGCATACCGGGATGCGTTCCTGCTGTTCCTGCAATTCGCTCAGGCGCAGCTGCACAAGGCACCCACGGCAATGCAGCTCGCGGACATGACGCCCACCCTCATCCTGGCCTTCCTCAACCATCTGGAGAGCGATCGCCACAACGGGGTTCGCAGCCGCAATGCGCGGCTGGCGGCGCTGCGTACATTCCTGAAGTTCGCAGCGCACAGGGACGTGACGGCACTCCACATCGTCGAGCAAGCACTGGGCGTGCCGATGAAGCGATTCGAGCGGCCGATGTTCGGGTTCCTGACGCGGGAGGAGATGCTGGCCGTGATCGGAACGCCCGGCGCGAGCTGGATCAGTCAGCGCGATGTCCTGCTGCTCGCCCTCCTATACAACACTGGCGCTCGCGTGTCGGAGGTGATTGGCGTGAAGGTGGCCGACGTTGTACTTGCCCCTGCTGCCTGCGTGCATCTCCATGGCAAGGGGCGCAAGCAACGTTCAGTGCCACTGTGGCGCTCGACGGTGAAGGTGCTTCGTACGTGGTTGCGGCTGAACCCTGAGCTGGGTCCTGCATCGGCGTTGTTGCCCAACCGCGAAGGGCAGGCAATGACGCGATCCAACGTGACACAGCGCCTGGCGTTGGCCGTTCAGGCAGCTGCGCAAACGATGCCCAGCCTGATCGGACGTGCGATATCTCCCCACACCCTGAGGCACTCGACTGCGATGCATCTACTGCAGTCGGGCGTGGACATCACCGTAATCGCCCTGTGGCTCGGCCATGAGAGCCCGACGACGACCCACCAGTACGTCGAGGCCGATCTCGCCATGAAGGAGAAGGCGCTGTGCCGGCTTCAGGATCCCAACGTGGTCGCACGCCGCTTCCGAGCAGATGACTCGCTGATGGACTTCCTCAAGACCTTGTGACTATGTCCAGCGAGTGATCGCGGCGGCGCTGCCTCTTGACAGGTAGCGTCGCCGCGGCCCTGATCTCGGATGTTCATAACCGAAGGCTGTGCATAACAGTCTTGAGCCGCCGGTCGTCAAACGCCGTGATGTTGCCTCGCCTTCCCGGCGCCCAACACCGCAGTGGCATTGGTGATCTCCTCCGCGCCCAGACCCGCACCTGCACCGCCAAGCGCAGAGGTGGCGACCTCGACATCCCTTGCCCGTCCGCGTCGGCAGTCCCCGCGATCCGGCCCGTCCGCGGCCTGCGCCTGCTTCGGCGGCGCCGCCACCGTCTTCAGCAAGAAGCACGACAGCGCCGGAATCAGGATCAGCGCGCCCAGCATGTTCCACAGGAACATGAACGTCAGCAGCACGCCCATGTCGGCCTGAAACTTGATCGGTGATGCGGCCCAGGTCGCCACGCCCGCAGCCAGCGTGATGCCCACCAGCGCCACTACCCTGCCGGTGAACTGCAGTGCCTGGCGGTAGGCGTCTGCCAGCGGCACGCCCTGGCGCTGCAGGCTCAATTGCACGCTCAGCAGATAGAGCGCGTAATCGACGCCGACCCCCACGCCGAGCGCGACCACCGGCAGCGTGGCGACCTTGACGCCGATGCCCAAGGCCACCATCAGGGCTTCGCACAGGATGGAGGTGATGACCAGCGGAATCACCGCCACCAGCACCGCGCGCCAGCTCCGAAAGGTGATGAAGCACAGCAGCACGACCGCGCCGTAGAGCAGCACCAGCATGCGGGTCTGCGCCTGCCTGACGACGATGTTGGTGACGGCCTCGATGCCGGCGCTGCCCGCCGCCGGCAGGAACTGGCGCTGCGGCGTGTTGTTCTCGCGGGCGAAGCCCTCCACCGCGGCCAGCACGCGTGCCAGCGTGTCGGCCTTGTGGTCGGCCAGGTAGGCCACCACCGGCGTCACGCTGCAGGCGCCGTCCACCAGCTCGGGCCGGTCCGACAGGATCCAGTCGCGCGCCTGGTGCAGGTTGGCGGGGTTGCGCGACAGCGACATCCAGCGCGGGTTGCCTTCGAACTGGCCGGCCATGTACTGGCGCACGCCGTCGGCCATCGATGCCGTGGTCTGCACACCACTCACTTGTTGCAACAGCGCGCCCAGGCGGTCGGCTTCGACCAGCGTGGCGTACTCCTTGCAGCCGTCCTTGGGCGTCACCAGCAGCGTCACGAACAGGTCGTTGGAGAGCTGGTAGTGCGAGGTCACGTAGGCCGCGTCGCGGTTGTAGCGCGAGTCGGCGCGCAACTCGGGCGCGCCGGCATCGAGGTCGCCGGTCTCGAGCCGCAAGCTGACGCCAAAGCCGACGGCGGCGAGCACGGCCGACAGCCCCACCGCAGCGGCCGCGCGGCGCGGTTCGGTGAAGCTCGCGAAGAAGCGCCAGATCGCACCACCCGCGCCTCTCACATCTCGCACGTCATTCACACCGGGCCCGGCTTCGAGCAGCGCCGCTTCATGCTGCACGCTGCGCAATGCCGCACGCGGGCTGACGCCGGTGTACGACAGCGCCACCGGCACCAGCACGAGCTTGGTGAAGATGAGGATCGCCACGCCCAGGCTGGTGGCGATGGCCAGGTCCTGGATCACCGGGATGTCGATCACCATCAGCACCGCAAAGCCGACCACGTTGGTCAGCAGCGCGGTCAGCCCGGCCAGGAACAGGCGCCGAAAGGTATGGCGCGCCGCCACGTACTTGTGCGTGCCGCGTCCGATGTCCTGCATGATGCCGTTCATCTTTTGCGCGCCGTGGCTCAGGCCGATGGCGAAGATGAGGAACGGCACCAGGATCGAGTACGGGTCGAGCACCTGGCCCAGCAGCTGCAGCACCCCCAGCAGCCACAGCACGCCCAGCAGCGCCGAGGCCACCAGCAGCAGCGTGCTGCGCAGGCAGCGCGTGTGCGCCAACACCAGTCCAGCGGCGATCAGCACCGCCAGGGCAAAGAAACCCATCACCTGGTGCAGCCCTTTGATGAGCTCGCCGACGATGCGGGCGAAGCCGACCACATGCAGCTTGACCGTGGCGCTCTCGAACGGCCGCAACGTCTCCTCGAGCGTGTGCGAGAACTGCGCGTAGTCGAGCGGCTGGCGCGTCTCGGGGTTCACGTCCATCAGCGGCACCAGCAGCAGGCTGGAGCGCAGGTCGCTGCCGACGAAGGCGCCTCCGATGCCGGCGCGGGCGATGTTGATCTTCAGCGCCTGCATCGCAGCCGGCGAGCCGTCCCATGGGTCGGGCATCACGGGGCCGCCGCGAAAGCCTTCTTCGGTGACTTCGGTCCAGCGCAGGCTGCTGGTCCACAGGCCGCGCATCCAGGCGCGGTCGACGCCGGGGATCAGGTACACCGCGTCGTTGATCCGGCGCAGCGCGTCGATGTAGCTGGCGTCGAAGATGTCGCCTTGGGTGTGCTCCACCACGATGCGCACCGTGCTGCCCATGCCGTGCAAAGCGTCGCGATGCTTGAAGTAGTTCTGGATGTAGGGGTGCGAGCGCGGGATCATCTTCTCGAAACTGGCATTGACCGGCAGCTTCAGCGCGTGCACGCCCAGGACCAACGTGACCAGCGCGCAGACGATGATGACGACGAGGCGGTGGTTGAAGATGAAGCGCTCAAGCCGGCTGCCGGTGCCGCGGTCGAAATCGGCCGGGTCGCGCACGACCGGCATGGAATCGGGGGGGTGGGCGCCCGCGCACATGTCGCTCTGTCAGCGCAGCGCAAGCACGCTCACGCCGGCGAGACCACCGACGACAGCCGCGCCCGGAGCCGCCTGCGCGATCGACGTGAACAGCCCGGGCCGTGCGACAGCCAGCGGGCGAAAGCTGTCGCCACGGTCGCTGCTCAGCAACACCCGCCCGTCCTGGCTCACCAGCGCCAGCGTGCCGTCGTCGAACACGGCGCCCCCGTTCAAGCCGGCACTCACACCGAGCCCCAGCTTGTGCCAGGTGGCGCCTGCATCGCGCGAGCGGAAGGCCGTGCCGCGCAGGCCGTAGGCGATGACGTCGGCGCCACGCCCGACGAAACCGAAGAAGCTTCCGGCGTAGCCGGTGGCCTGCGCGGCGAAGCGCTGCCCCTGTGCGTCGAGCCGAAATACCGTGCCCTGCTCGGAGGCGATGAACAGACCGCCGCCGATCTGCACGATCGCGTTGAGGTGCAGCAGCCTGGCGTTGTCGATGCGCTCCATGCCCGACTGCCAGGTCTTGCCCCCGTCCTGCGTGGCCAGCAAAGTGCCGAAGGAGCCACAGACCCAGCCGTTGCGTTCGTCCTTGAACGACACGCCGAGCAGCGCCTGCTCTGGCCCGACGGCATAGTTCTGCTGCACAGCGGCGAGCAGTGTTTTGGCTTGGCTGTCGCCCTTGGCAACCAAGGCTTCGAAGTGCTTGGTCAGCAGTCTCGCGGTCATGCGCCCGTCGAGCTGCTTGACCCAATGCGCGCCGCTGTCGGCGCTGTGCAGAACCACGCCATCGTGACCCGTGATCCAGCCGAGCTGAGGCGTGACGAACTGCACCGCCGTCAAGTCCGAGCTCACGGGCACGCTGGCCTGCTGCCACGTGGCGCCCGCATCGTCCGACACGATCACGAGCCCACGGATGCCGACCGCGACCAGGCGCCGCCCCGCACGTGTCACCGCGTTGATCGGCGTGGCGGTGGGCAGCGTGGTGCGCGCAGCCGGCAGGTCGATCGGGTCCCTGAACGGATCGGCGGCTGCTTTCACGGCGCTGCCGCCGAACCCCATGGACAGCAGCGTGGCGAGTCCGGCGGTCAGTGTGGTTCGCCTACGCATGGCGGCCTCGTTCAACGCACGCCCGAGCCCGAGATGGTGTCGACTGAAAAGTAGTTGGCCGGCAGCGGCGCCGTCTTGCGCCAGTGCGACTGGCCAGGGCCGGTCTTGCTGAAGATCACGTACTGCCGCTTCAGGTGGTCGTACATGGCGGAAGTCTCATTGCGCATTGCCGGGATCTCGTAGGCCTGGTGCGAGAACGCCGGCCCCGAGCGGTACAGCTTGCCGGCCTGGTCGATGCCGGCATAGTTGACGATGGTCCAGCTGTCTTCGTCGATGTAGAACAGCTTCTTGCTGTAGATGTGGCGCGCGCCGGGCTTGAGCGTGGCCTCGACCACCCAAACGCGGTGCAGCTCCCAGCGCACCGCATCGGGGTTGATGAAGTCCTTGGTCGCCATCATCTCGGCCGGCGTGTGATGGAACTTGTAGCTGTTGTAGGGGATGTACATCTCCTTTTTGCCGGCGAGCTTGAAGTCGAAGCGATCCATCTTGCCGTCGAAGCCGTTGACCTCGTCGTATACGACCGTGCCCGACACGGCTGCGGCGACGGTGTCGTACTTGAACTCGGGCGCGAGCCGCACGCGGCGCTGGCCGGGCACGTAGATCCAGGCCTGCGGGTCCTTCAGGTCCATGCGCAGCGGGTTCAGCCGCATCTGGACTTCGCCGGCCTTGGCGGCAGGCTCGTCGATGGTGTTGATGAGGTCCCAGAACGACTGCGGGTTGGGGTTGGCCGTGTCCCAGTATTCGTAGCGATTGACGATGCGCGAGCGCGCGATGCGTGTCATGTTGCCCGACGAATCGACGAAGTAATTCTCGTAATCGCCGCGCTCGTAGGGCAGACGGTAGTGCAGCAGAAAGTTCCACATCACCTCGTAGCCGGTCTTCGGGATCGGAAACGGGATCTGGGCGCGCGCACCCTCGATGCCCGGGGCATCTCCGACCAGCTTGGGGGACATCACGTTCTTGATCGTGTTGTCGTAAGCCGATTGCGGGAAGCACGCCGTGCGGTGCGTCGGGTACACGTCCATGCGGTAGTTGGGAAACTGCTTGAGCAGTTGCCTGGCGCCTTCGTCGAGCTTGTCGGCGTACTGGTTCATGTTCTTGGCGTCGATCGCGAACAAGGGCTTCTCGGCGGCGAACGGGTCGACGTAGGGAAAGCCGCCGTTCGGGTCCAGCGGCTTGTAGCCGGCCACCGGGGCGCACAGGCCGCCTGTGTAGGCGGGGATGCTGCCGTCCTTGTTGCCGGCCTTCTCGGCGCCGAAAGGGGTGAGCGTGGCGCCGAGCTGCCTGGCTTCGTCGGCGGTCGGTGCAGCGGGTGCGTGAAGGGTCCACAAAGACAGGAACGCAGCGGCAAAGAGATGAAGGGTCGAGTGCATGTTTGTCTCCGACTTCGGGCGGTTCAGAAAGAGGTCGAGAACGTGAACGACCACCAGCCATGGTCGTTCTGCGCCGCGTTGCCGTTCTGCGTAGACACCCAGCCGGTGGTCGGGTCGTTGTTCGAGCGGGCGTGGCTGTCGTTGTATTTCAGACTGAAGTTGTAGTTGTCGCGGTACTTCGCCGCCAGGCCGATCGACCAGGCATAGGAGTCCTCGTTGCCGCCGCCCAGCGTGGCGCCGTTGCCGTGCAAGCCGTAGGCGATGCTGGTCGGTGCCGAAAGGTCCAGCCCCGGCAGCACCTGGAGCCAGCGCGGCTCGATGTTGAACTGGCCGATCAGCACGTCTTTGGTCGAGCAACCTTCATTTTTGCCCTGGCCTGCCGGGCAGGCATAACCGACGCCGTTGAACACGGCGGCGTTGCGCGTCACCTTGGACAGGCGGCTGTACGCCAGCTCGGCCTGGATCTCGCCGGTTTCCCACAGCGGCGTGCGCGGCAGCAGATAGACCGCGTTGACCACGGCGTGCCAGGTGTTGCCGCGTGCCCCTTCGACGCCCGCGAAGTCGCCGCTGGCTGCAAAGAAGCTGGTGCTGTTCAGCGCCGTGTTCTTGCGGTAGATCAGCTCGGCGCCAATGCTCGCGGAACCGAGCGTGCTGGTGTAGCTGGCGGCCAGCATCTCGGTGCCGCGGGCATAGGACTGGTGGTAGTCGAGCGGCGCGAAGGTGGTGGGGTCCAGCCTGAAGACCGCCGGCCAGGGCTGGGTCTCGTCGAACTTGCGGTAGTACAGGCCCGCCACGCCGTTCAGCCCTGCGGGGCTCCAGCGTGCGTTGATGCCCCAGTTGCCGTGCTTTCGGGCCGGCTCGATGGGCTGCCCGCGCGGCGCGAACAACGGCGCGCCGGTGGCGGGGTCGAAGCCGGCGAGGGTGCGGTCCGGGCCTTCGAACAGCAGGTCGCCGGCGCCGAAGTAGGTACCGCCGTCGGGCAGGCGGTTGGGCTTCCAGCGGAGCACGTACTGCGCACCGAGCGAGAGCTCCGGCGTGAGCTGGAACTGGGCCGAGAGCTGCGGGATCGGCAGGAACACTTCCTTCGCGCCGATGCCGGGGCTGGAGGTTGCCTTGCGCCCGTCGAGCGGCGCCTGCGAGTAGGCGATGCCATGGAACTGGGTGAACAGCGACTCGCCCCAGAAGTTGGTCATCTGGCCGGCCTTCAGCTTCGCACTCTCGAAGTTGGCGAACACGAAGGCGTCCAGAAACTCGGCCGAGGGGCCCTCGTAGAAGCGCCTGACCGACGACGAGTACTCGTTGTTCCGGTAGCTGCCGATGGACGAGTACGACAGGCCCGGGAAGACCTCGCCGGGGTTGGTGCGCGCCTTGCCGTCGTACGCGAAGTCGATCCATCCGGCAGCGCTGATGCGCGCGCCGACACGGTTGTTCCAGTTGGCGTCCAGCTCGGACAGCAGGTCGATGCGGTTCATCATCACCTGGCCGCGCCTGAAGCGGTAGTCCGTCTCGTCGTAGTTCGGGCTGTTGCCGAACGCCGGGTCGATCTGCTCGGCGCGCACGCCCAGGTTGTAGCGCAACGAAGTGTCGAGCCGCAGCTCGAACTCGGGGTTGCCGGTGTCGATGCCCGCGGCGTGAGCCGGGGCAGTGGCCGCCAGGGCCGCCAGAGTGCAGGCCGCGGCGAGCGCATGAACAGGTGCCGATGTCATTGGATGAGTCTCCGGTTTGCGGCCCTCGGGGGCTCTTGCAGCGGGTCGGCCGCCGATCGATGATTGCCTATATGGCTAACCTAGTTATCTAGGTCAGCGATCGAATGTTGCGCCGAGTCTGCGGCCATGTCAACGAATCCGCACCTAGGGTTTTCGATGAATTTCCGCTTCGACATAACACCGTTAGACTGAATGTACCTTACACCGTTATGTGAGCACCCGCCAAGCCTTACCAACCCCACGGGAGAGACCCCATGGCCAACATTCGCAACCTGCCGCCCGGCGCCACCGAGCTGGACCAGGTCTGGGGCACACGCCCCGGCTTCTACGCGGTTTTCATGGACGACTACCAGCGCTCGGTCGCGCGTGTCGACGCGCCGCTCATCGAGCTGTGCCGGCTGCGCATGGCGACCATCCTGGGCAGCGCGCTCGACCTCGGGTTGCGGTACCAGCCGGCCGTCGACGCCGGCTTGTCCGAGGCCAGGATTGCGGCGCTTTCGGACTACACGAATTCGCCGCTCTTCACCGAGTGCGAGCGGCTGTGCATCGGCTTCGCCGAGCTGTTCGCGATCCAGTCCAGCAGCATCGGCGACGCTGACGTCGCTCAAGTGCAAGACGCGCTCGGCGCGGAGCAGTTCATCTACTTCGTCAAGGCGCTCAGCGTCATCGACCAGTTGCAGCGCAGCTGCGTCGCCTTCGACGTGCAGCCCGGCACCGCGGTGCCGGCCACGATGGCCCGCTTTCGCGCGCTCGAGGCCACCACAGCCTGATCCAAAGGAGCACCGAATGTCCACCTCACCCCGAATTCCCGCCGAACTGGCACAAGGCTTCACGATGCTCGGCAACGGCCAGGAGACGCCCGCCGCGAGGATCGCCATCCCGATCGAGCTGACCCGGCTTTCCGGCATCCCGATCGCCAGCGAAGGCTCGATCCTGCTCGACCCGGTGGTGCATGAATGCATCCGGCTCTTCAACGCCAAGTACCAGGGTTGCGAGTACTGCATGAACGCGCGTCAGGCGATTGCGGTGCAGGCCGGGCTCGACGAAGGCATCGTCGAGCAGCTCACGCGTTTCGAGTCGAGCACGCTGCCTGACAAGATCAAGGCCGCACTGCGCATCACCAGTGCCGTCGCATCGGCACCCAAGATGGTGACGACCGCCGTGCTCGACGAGGCACGGCGCTTCTTCACCGAGCAGGAGGTCACCGACATCGTGCTGCTGTCGGTGATCACCACCGGCAGCAAGGTGGCGATCACGCTCGGGGTCGACCCGGGCAAGGCGGCGTCGTCACGCGTGTTCTACCCGACCGATCCCGTCTACGGCAGCTCGGCCGAACTGCAGCGCGCCATCGAGGCCTGTCAAACCAGGGGCTTCAAGGTCGCGGGCGAGGTGATCCCCGTCTCGGCCTTGTCCTGAACTCAGTCGCCGCCGGGCCGCCCCTAGGCGACGACGCCCCCTCGGGGGGCCGACGCCAAAGGCGTCTTGGGGCAACAATGAGGAGATCCGCATGAATCGTCTCACCGGAAAAGTCGCGGTGGTCACCGGCGGTGCCTCGGGCATCGGTGCTGCCACCTGCAAGCGCCTGGTCGCCGAGGGCGCGAGGGTCGCCATCGGCGACCTCAACATCGATGCCGCCCAGGCGCTGGCGGCGGAGCTGGGCGACGCTGCGCTGGCGGTGCATTTCGATGCCGGCGATGTCGCCTCGGTGGCGGCGCTGATCGCCGCCACGGTCGAGCGCTTCGGCCGGCTCGACATCCTGCACAACAACGCGGCCCTGATGTCCCACGAGGTGATCAAGCAGGACAGCAACCCGGTCGACATCGACTTCGACATCTGGGACAGGACCTTCCGCGTCAACCTGCGCGGCTACGTGGCCGGCTGCAAGTACGCCATTCCGCACCTGTTGAAGGCCGGCGGCGGCGCGATCGTGATGACCGCGTCCGGCTCGGGCCACCGCGGCGACCTGGCCAACATTGCCTACGGTGCGTCCAAGTCGGCGGTGATCGGCTTCTCGCGCTACGTGGCCACCATCTACGGCAAGCGGGGCATCCGCTGCAACAGCATTTCGCCGGGGCTGATCCGCACCGAGGGTGGCAGCAAGAACGTGCAAGGCGAAATGCTCACGGTGATGGAACGCAACACGCTGACCCCTCGCCTCGGGCTGCCCGAAGACATTGCTGCGATGGTGGCATTCCTCGCCAGCGAGGACGGCGCCTTCGTGACCGGGCAGGACATCATGGTCGATGGCGGCATGCTGGCGCACATGCCCTACTACAGCGACTTCATGAACGCGAAGGCGGCCTGGTAGGCGGGCGAGTCAGGCGCTTCTGGCTATCATCCGCGCGCCGCAACCGCGGCCTTGGCGTTGTCTTCGTTCGACGCCGATTCACCGACCACCGACGAGTCCCATGGCCCAGCCGCAGCGTTCAGGAAACCCGCGCAAGAAGACCACGGGGCGCAGCGCCGCCAAGCCGGCGCCGGAGCCTGGCGTGCGCACCCAGCTGACACTGGACACCATCGTCGAAGCCGCCGTGATGTCGATCCAGAAAGAGGGCCTGGCGGGCCTGTCCATGCGCCAACTGGCCGGTGTGCTGGAGGTGACACCCACAGCGATCTACCACCACGTGCGCGACAAGAACGCGCTGCTCGACCTGTGCGCCGAAGCCATCCTGGCACACATCCCCGAACCCGATGTGCAGCTGGAATGGCCGCAGCGGCTTCGTGCGCTGATCCTGGATCAGCAGCGCACGTTCATGCGCTACCCGGGGCTTGCGCGATTTCTGCTGATCCACCGCGAGTCGTCGGTCGCGGCGCTGAGCTGGGCCGAGTCGATTCTCGGTGTGCTGCACGCGGGCGGGTTTCGCGGCGCGCGGGCGATGCGGGTGCTGATGACCCTGTCGTTCCTCATCAACCCGATCACGTTGATCGACGACAAGGTTCACAGCAAGAAGACGAACCCGGTGTTGAATCGCGCACGGGTCGGGGCGCTGATCCGCAAGAACCCGGGCAAGTTGCCGTTGTTCGCCACTGTGCTGCCGCACCTGGAAGGCATCTCCTACGAGAGCCATTTTGCGGTCGCGCTCGATCGGGTGATCGCCGGGATCGAACGCGAGGCGCAGGACTGACGGGCCGCCTGGTCAGCGGCCCTCGCCTCACGAGCTCACTGCCCCCACGGGTGCAGAAGAGCGTGTCGCCGCCGCGCGGCGCGGCAGCCACCAGGTGGCCGCGCAGGCAGCCAGGGCCAGCGCGCAGATCACGGCCAGCGCCAGTTGCAGCGCGCCCGGAGCCGGGTAGCGCGCCGGGCCGTGCGCCGCGTCGGTGACGGTGGCCGAGGCCAGCAACAGCGCCACGACCTGCGAGCCGATGGCGTTGAACACATGGCGCAGCACCGACGAAAAGCCCGTGGTCTCGCTGGTGCGCTCGGCCGGTGAAGCTTCCACCACCAGCATCGGCGAGGCGGCGTACACCGCCGCCAGGCCGATGCCTGTCAGCAGCGCCATCGCCACCACCCAAGGCAAGGCGGCGTGCGCCAGCAGCAGGCCGGTCCAGCCCAGCAACAGCAGGCCACAGGCCAGCAGCGCCGGCAGGCGTGCGCCGTGGCGAAGTGCCAGGGCGCCGCAGGCCGGGCCGATGAACGCCGCCAGCACCATCGGCGGCGCCTGCACCAGGCCTGAGGTGGTGGCGCTCAAGCCCAGCCCGGCACCGGTCCACGCGGGCTGCTGCAGCAAGGTCGACAGCACCAGCCCCGACTGCAGCGGCCCCAGTGCCAGCAGCGCCATGCCCAGGTTGGCGAGCGCGAGCTGGCGCCGGCCGAGCAGGCGCACATCGATCAACGGGGCGCCGACACGCAGTTCGTGGCGCACCCACCAGACCAACAGCAAAGCGCCGCCCGCCAGCAGCATCCACACGCGCGCATCACCCCAGCCCCAGGACTTGGCCTGCGTCGGCGCCAGCAGCATGGCGGTGATGGCCGGCAACAGCAGCAGCACGCCCAGCCAGTCCACCGGGTCGCGCTGCGCCACCGGCGGGTCGCTCGGCACCAACCCACGCACCGCCGGCCAGGCGACGGCCGCGGTGCCGGCCCCGACGATGAAGATCCAGGCCCAGTGCAGGTGATCGACGATCAGGCCGCCGCTCACGAAGCCGAGCCCCCCGGAGACGAAGGCGGCCGCGGCCACCACGCCAACGCCGAAAGGCACCTTCTCGGCCGGCAGGTGCTGGCGAACGAGGCCGAAACACAGCGGCAGCACCGCGCCGGCCATGCCCTGGACGGCGCGCCCCGCGATCACACCGGCGGCGCCGGAAGACAGCGCACTGATCACCGAACCCACACCCGCCAGCAGCAGCGAAATCAGCAGCAGGCGCCGCCGCCCGAACTGGTCGCCCAGGCGTGCGCCCACCGCGGCCGAACCGGCCGCGACGATCAGGAACGCGGTGATGGCCCAGCCCACCGCCACCGGGTCGCCGAAGTCGCGCGTCATCACACGCATGGCGCCGTAGATCATGGTCGCTTCGGTGGCGCTGACGACTTCGGCCAGCACCAGCGCCAGCAGCAGCAGGCGGTCGGCTCGGGACAGGCGCAGGGCGGCGTTCATGCGGCGTTGAAGGGCAGGCTGCCCAGCGGGTGAATCATGATTCTCAGCCTACCTCGCTAACTAAGTGATCGCATGGGTTAAAACCCGAGGTGCCACTGGGCGCCACGTCCTGAAGGCTGATGACCCCGCCGGTCCACGCTGGGCAACCGGCACCGAGCACCGAAGCGAGGTCGGCGTCGGCCGCGTTGGCGACCGCGCCTTCGGCCAATGCACGGCGCCCTTCGTCGGCCATTTGCTGCAACGACGTCTGTGCCCGCAGGCGCTGCACGAAAGAAGCTTGCCCGGCCGGCAGCACCACCGGCGTGACGCCGCGTGCCGACGCCTGCGCGAGCGCAGCTTCGATGGCAACGCTCGGCGCCTCCGGCGCGACGGCGATCTCGGCCAGTTGCGCCTGCGCGGCGCTCGGCCACAGCCACAGACAAACCCCGCGTGCGGGCGGGCGCTGGGCAGCGCCGTCGTGCACCGGCCAGGCCGGCGCCGCGTCGCCCAGGCGCGCGCGCGCCTGCCGCGCAAGCTTGTCGGCCTGCTGCCGATAGATGAAGCCGGTACGCATCAGGTTGCGTGCCACCACGCAGGTGAGCAGCGGCGCGAAGCAGCGCGACTCGGTGCGCAGCGCGTCGTCCAGCGGCTGCCGGGCACCCTCGAACACCGCGTTCAGCAGGGCCTGCGGCGCGGGGTAGTGACCGCCGAAGCGCTCGTCCACCTCGTGCTGCCAGCGGCTGCGCAGCGCGTCGATTTGCGCGAGATCGGGCGCGGCCCCGGCGCGCGCGTCCCATGGCTGGGCGGCCTGCCGGTGTTCGCGCACCCATCCGCGCACCCATTCACGCGCCTGCTCGACCAGGCGCTCGGCCGGTGCCAGCGCGTCCACCAGCCCCGCGGCCAAAGCCTCGCGCGGCGCGAGGCGGCGCGCATCGACCATCAGGCGCATCGCCGCGTCGATGCCGACCAGGCGCGGCAAGCGCTGGCTGCCGCCGCCGGCCGGCAACAGGCCGATGCCCACCTCGACCAGGCCGACCACGGCCTTCGGGTCGTCGACCAGCACGCGGTGCTGGCACATCAGCGCCAGCTCGAAACCGCCGCCCAGCGCCGCGCCGTTGATCGCCGCGGCGAAGGGCTTGCCGCTGCGTTCGATGCGGCGCAGCTCGCGGTTCCAGGCGTGGCTGATCTCGAACGCCTCGGCCTCGCTCATGCCGCGCTCCCAAGCGCCGACGAAGTCCTTGATATCGCCACCGGCGATGAAGCGGCCCGCTTTGCCGGACGTGATGACGGCGCCGCGGATCGACAGATCGGCGGCCACGCGGTCGATTGCCGCCAGCAGCTCGGCGGTCAGCTCGGGAGAGGTGACATTGGCCGGCCGCGCCGGATCGTCGATCGTGATGACGGCGATGCCGCCGGCATCGACGGTGAGCGTGACGATGGCCATCCGGCGATGCTTCGTTTGCAGCTCGCGCTCAAGGACTCAGCCGTTGAAGTCCAGCGCCGCTTCGGGCAGGAACAGCCGGTCGGCGGCTGCGGCGAGGTCTTGCGCGCTGAGGGCCGCGTGGTTGGGCAGCGGCTCGCCCGAGACCATCTTCAACGCCATCACCTTGATGCCGCTGGCAAACAACGTGCAGTTGGTGCGCTCGCCCGACAGCGCACTCACCATGTACAACAGCACCGGCGCCACGCGCTCGGGCGACCACTGGGCCACCATCTCGGGCGTCATCAGGCCCTGCGTCATCGGCGTGGCCGCGGCCGGGCACAGTGTCCAGACGCGGATGCCGTACTTCTTGCCTTCGAGCGCCAGGCAGTTGGAAAAGCCCCAGATGCCGGCCTTGGCCGCGCCGTAGTTGGTCTGGCCGAAACTGCCGCCCAGGCCCGACGACGATGCAGTGTTGACGATGACGCCACCGCAGCCGCGCTCCGCGAAGTTCTCCTTCATCCAGCGGAACACCGGCTGGGTGACGCAGAAGGCGCCCTTCAAATGCACCTGGATCACCGCGTCCCATTGCGCCTCGCTCAGGTTGGCAAAGCTCTTGTCGCGCAGGATGCCAGCGTTGTTGACGAGGATGTCCACGGCGCCGAATGCGGCGAGCGCGGACTGCAGGATCGCTTCGCCCGAGGCCACGCTGGCCACGTCGCCGATGCAGGCCACCGCGCGCCCATTGGCCGCGGCGATCTCGGCCACCACCTTGCCGGCCGCATCGGCGTTCATGTCGTTGACGACGATCGCTGCGCCCTCGCGTGCCAGCAGAAGGCTGTAGGCACGGCCGAGGCCACCGCCCGCGCCGGTGATGACGGCCACCTTGCCTTCAAGCAAGCCCATGGGAGTCTCCTTGGTGGTTGTTGTGTTGTTCAGGCCCTGGTTCGAACTCGGCCAGGCCATGGTCGAGCACGATCTGGCGTCTGGCGTCGGCACGGGCCGGCACGCGCACGCGCAGCGCGGCGCGGCCGGGCGCCAGGGTCCAGATCTCGGTGAGCAGCGTCTCGCCGGGGAACACCGGGTTGGCAAAGCGCAGGTCCAGCCGCCTCAAGCGCGACCGGCCGTCGCCGCCCAAGGTTTTCAGTACCGCCAGCCCGGCGATGCCGTAACTGCACAGGCCATGCAGGATGGGTTGTTCGAAGCCGGCCGCACGCGCCACCGCGGGGTCGGCGTGCAGCGGGTTCAGGTCGCCGCTCAAACGGTACAGCAAGGCCTGCTCGGGGCGGGTGGCGTGTTCCACCGCGTGGTCGGGCGGGCGGTCGGCGGGCACCGGGTGCGGCAACGGGGCACCCTCGCCGCGCCCGCCGAAGCCGCCGTCACCGCGCAGAAAAGCAGTGCTGCCCACGGTGGCCAGCAGGTCGCCCGTGGCCTGCTCGTACAAGCGCCTGCTGAGCAGCATCAGCGCACCCTTGTCGGCGCCCTTGTCGTAGATCGCATCGACGCTGTGCTCCCCGACCACCGTGGCCGCGGCCGGCAAGGGGCGGTGCAATTCGAGCCGCTGTTCGGCGTGCAGCAGGCGCTTCCAGGCGATGCCGGTGGCCGGGTCCTGCATCCAGAACGCTCCGGTGGCCAGCACCGTGGCCAAGGTCGGCAGCGCCGCCATGCCGCCTTCGACGCCTTCGTACAGGTAGCGCAGATCGGTCGCCGTCGCCGGGTTGCAGCGCGCCAGGCCCAGACCCAGCGCGTACAGCGCGCTGTCGCGTTCGGTGTAGGCCTGGGTTGTGGGCAGCAGCAGCCAGCGCAGGAGCTTGTCGGGGTCGATCATCGAAGGAGGGCCGGGGTGCGGGCCAGGTCTGGGGGTGGAGGGGAGCGGGTTTCAGATACTTTACCTCGTCAACCTAGTTAACTATACTAAGACCGATCCAGAACCACAAGAGAGGGCAGACCCCATGAAGGACAAAGCGCGCATTGCCGGCGTGGGCATGGTGCCTTTCACCAAGGCCGGTCGCAGCCCGCCGTATGACGCGATGGCCGCCGACGCCGCGCGCCAGGCGCTGGCCGACGCCAGCCTGGCGTACACCGAAGTGCAGCAGGCCTACGTCGGCTTCGTCATCGGTGACACCACTTCGGGCCAGCAGGCGCTGTACCCGATCGGCCTCACCGGCATCCCCATCGTCAACGTCAACAACGCTTGCGCGACCGGCTCCACCGCCCTGTTCCTGGCGCGCCAGGCGGTGCAATCGGGCGCCGTCGACGTGGCGCTGGCGGTCGGCTTCGAGCAGATGCTGGCCGGCCCGCTGTCTTCGCCTTTCAGCGACCGGCCCGGCGTGAACGGCACGCTCAACACCATGGTCGAGCGCGTGCAGGGCTGGGACGCGCAGGCGCCGATCGCAGCGCAGTACTTCGGCGGCGCGCGGCGCGAGTACCAGCGCAGGTACGGCATGCCCGACGAGGTGTTCGCGATGATCTCGGTCAAGTCGCGTCAGCACGCCGCGCGCAACCCCTTTGCCGTGTTCCGCGAGCCGACCACGGTGGAAGAGGTGCTCGCCTCGGCGCCGATCTTTGCCGGCTTGACCAAGCTGCAATGCTGCCCGCCCACCTGCGGCGCCGCCGCGGCCGTCGTGGTCTCGGCCGACTATGCACGCCGCCACGGCCTGCTTGCACGCAGCGTGGCCATCGCCGGGCAGGCATTGACCACCGATGGCCAGGCCAGTTTCGATGCCGGCAGCATGATCGCGGGCGTCGGCGCCGACATGACGCGCCGTGCCGCGCACAGTGCCTATGCGCAGGCCGGCATCGGCGCCGCCGACCTGGACGTGGTCGAGCTGCACGACTGCTTCACGCCCAACGAGGTGATCAGCTACGAAGCGCTGGGCTTGTGCCCCGAAGGCGGCGCCGAGAAGTTCATCCGCGACGGCGCCAACACCTACGGCGGGCGGGTGGTCACCAACCCGTCGGGCGGGCTGCTGTCCAAGGGTCACCCGCTGGGCGCGACCGGCCTGGCGCAGACCGCCGAAATCGTCTGGCAACTGCGCGGCGAAGCCGGCGACCGCCAGGTGCCGCGGGCGAAGCTGGGGCTGCAGCACAACGTCGGGCTCGGCGGCGCGTGCGTGGTGACGGTGCTGGCGCGATAATGCGCCATCCTATCTATCCAAGTTATCGATATGCCCCATGACACGGTAGAAGCCAGAACCGCGGGCCGCTCGCTGGAGATGCGCGACGGCGAGCAGCCTTTCCGCGTGCCCAAGACCGCCGAACTGGTGGCACGCGACCTGCGCAGCAAGATCGTGCGCGGCGAGCTGAAGGACGGCGATACGCTGCCCGCCGAAGGCGAACTGGTGGAGCGCTATTCGGTCTCGCGGCCGACCTTGCGCGAGGCGCTGCGCATCCTCGAATCCGAAGGCCTGCTCACCGTCACGCGCGGTTCGCGCGGCGGCCCGCGCGTGCACCCGCCGGACCCGCGGCTGGCGGCGCGCCACTTCGGCCTGGTGCTGCAGAACCGCGGCACCACGCTGGCCGACATCTTCGGCGCACGGCTGCTGATCGAGCCCTCGTGCGTGCACCTGGTCGCCAACACCGCGCGCAAATCGGCGCTGCCTGTGCTCAACCAGCACATCGATCAGGAGCGCGCGGCCATCGCCACCAAGGACGATGCGCAGGTCTCGCGCGCGTCGGCCCGCTTTCACCGCGCGCTCATCGAGCTCACCGGCAACATGCCGCTGATCCTGCTGATGAACATGCTGACCCACATCTACGAGAGCCACATCACCACCGCTGCGCTCGCGGCCAACGTGGAGCGCTTCGACACCGGCTCGCGCCAGCGCGGCTTGAAGGCACACGAGAAGCTGGTCGGCCTGATCGAAGCCGGCGACGCCGACGGCGCCGAAACCTTCTGGCGCAAGCACCTGGAATCGATCGACAAGCTGATCCGCGAGAGCTTCGCGGTGGACCGGGCGATCGATCTGCTGGAGTAGCCGGCGCCCGATCGGCGACTCAGCTTGCCACCGGCCACAGCGCCGGTTGTTCTGCGCTCACCGTGTTGCGGATCACCCGCCGAAGCAGGTGTTTGAGCAGGTGCGCCTCGGAATAGTCGATCTGCTGCAGCGCGTCTTCCTCGACGGCCTTGGAGATGGCGGCCATCTCGAGCATGGCGCGCGAGCCGGCTTCGGCCAGCACCCAACCGTCGAGCGACGCTGCGGCCGGGCGCACCAGCCCGCGGGCGGCCAGACCCGTCATGCACTCCGCGGTGACGCGCCGGCCGGTGAGCGCCATCAGCGCATCGAGTTCGGCCAGCGTGCGCGGCAGGCCCACGCTCAGGATGTTGAGCACGAAGTAGTCGTCGTCCGACAGGCCGCGCGCGGCCAGCGCCGGGCGCATGCGGGCCAGAAGCATCGCGTGCGCGCTGCCCAGCAGGTACACCAGCGCGTCGCGGCTGATGCTGGCTTCCGGCAGCTCCGTGGGGGTGGCGTCAGCGGCCGGCGGGCGCTTCTTCACGGCGACCGCGTAGCCGCCCTTGTGAAACACCAATGGTGCGCGCTCGAAAGCCTCGAAGCCCAGCACCTCGCCGACGAAGATCTCGTGGTCGCCGCCTTCGTGGCGATAGGCCGTGCGGCAACGAAAGCGCGCAGAGCAGCCCGGCAGCAGCGGCACTCCGCCCTCGCCGCGCGCCACGTCGAGGCCGCTGAACTTGTCGGCACCGCGCTTCGCGAAACGATTCGACAGCGGCTCCTGATCGGCGGCCAGGATGTGCACGGCAAAGTGTTCGGCCTCCAGAAAGGCCGGCAGGCTTCCCGAGCTGCGCGCCAGGCTCCACAGCACCAGCGGCGGTTCCAGCGAGACCGAGTTGAAGCTGTTGATGGTGAGGCCCACGTCGCGGCCTGCCGCGTCGCGCGTGGTGACCACCGTCACGCCGGTGGTGAAGGCGCCGAGCGCGTTGCGGAAGGCGCGCTTGTCGATCTGGGCGGGCGCGACGGATTCGATCGTGGTGGAGGTCATGGCGTGGGGCCTCAAGTCGCCGGCGGCGCGACCGGGATGTCGCGGAACGGCCCGCGGTCGGCGCGCGGCTCGGGCGGCAGGCCCAGCGCGCGCTCGGCCAGGATGTTGCGCAGCACCTCGTCGGTGCCACCTTCGATGCGGTGGATGGCGCCGAAGCAGAACATCTCGTGGAACTGCGCCACTTCGTCGTCGCCGGCCGCCGCGCGACCGCGCGCGCCCAGCAGGTCCAGCCCGAAGGCGGCGATGTCCTGCGTGGTGCGCGCGCCCACCAGCTTGCCCACCGCCACCTCGGGACCTGGGCGCTCGCCGCGTTCCAGCGTGGCCAGGATGCGGTACACGCCATAGCGCAGCCCGGTGACCTTGGCGTACCACTCGGCCAGGCGCTCGCGCACGCGGGGTTGGTCGATCGGCGCGGCGCCGTCTGCACCGGGCCGGCGCGCCAGTTCGAACAACTCATCGAAGCCCACCGGCGTGCTGGCGCCCAAGGTCATGCGTTCGTTGGACAGGGTGGTCAGCGCCACCTGCCAGCCGCCACCCACCTCGCCCAGGCGCTGTTCGTCGGGCACGAACACGTCGTCGAAGAAGACCTCGTTGAAGTGGCTCACGCCCGAGAGCTGGCGCACCGGGCGCACCGTGACGCCGGGGCTGGCCATGTCGACGAAAAACATCGTCATGCCCTTGTGCTTCACCGCCTCGGTGTCGGTGCGCGTCAGCACGATGCCGTGGCTGCTGTGGTGCGCACCCGAGGTCCACACCTTCTGGCCGGTCAGCCGCCAGCCGCCTGCGCACGGCGTGGCACGCAGGCGCACGCCGGCCAGGTCCGAGCCCGCGCCGGGTTCACTGAAAAGCTGGCACCAGATCGACTCGCCGCTGGCCAGCAGCGGCAGGAAGCGGCGCTTGTGCGCTTCGCTGGCATAGACCATCAAGGTCGGCGCGACGAAACCTTGGCCGATCATGAAGGGGCCGAACAGCTCGGCGAAGGGCCCCTCCTCTTCCTGGAAGATCACGTTCTCGGTCGGGCTCAGGCCCTGGCCGCCGTATTCGGCCGGCCACACCAGGCAGGCCCAGCCGGCGTCGAACTTCCTGCGCTGCCAGCGCCGCGCCACATCCAGCCATTCGTGCTCGGTGGCGAAGGGCTGGCCGGCAAAGCGCATGCGACGGATGCTGGCCAGTTGCTCCAGCGGCGCATGGCGCTGGATCCATTCGCGCGCCCGCAGTCGGAACGCGGCGTGGCGGGGCAGGTCGGTCAGGTTCATGTCGTCAAGCGGCCGGGGCTGGCTCGGCGCGTTGCTGCAACAGGCGCACCAGCCGGTCTTTCCATTGCCATTGCGAGCCGGGGCTGCCGGCCAGTGCCTGGGCGCGCCTGTAGAACAGGTGGCAGTCGGCCTCCCAGGTCACGCCCAGCGCGCCGTGCACCTGCGTGCTGCCGGCAGCGCTGGTTCGAAACGCCTCGGTGGCCGAGATGCGCGCCACCGCCGCCGCTTCACCGAGCGCGTCGCCGCCCTCGGCCAGCGCGGCCAGGCCGTAAAGGCAGTTCGAGCGCGCCAGGTCGATGGCCACCAGCATGTCGGCCATCAGGTGCTTGAGCGCCTGGAACGAGCCCACCGGCCGGCCGAACGCATAACGCTCCAGGCTGTAGCGGCGTGCCGCGGCCAGCGCTGCCCCGGCACCGCCCAGTTGCTCGAAGGCCACGAACAGTGCATGCGCATCGTTGGCGCGTGCCCACAGCGCCTGCGCCGGGCGGCCGCGCGCCAGCACTTGCACCGAAGCCGCTGCCAGATCGATGTCGCAACAGGGGTGCAGCAGGTCCAGCGGCTGCGCCGCCGGCGGCGCCTTGCACGCCGGCGCGAGGGTCGCCAGCACCAGCGCGGCTGCTTCGCCCTGGCCGGCGAGCAACAGCGCGTGGGTGGCCGACGGACCATCAGGCACGTTCTGGGCACACCCGATCAAACGCGGCGCGTGGCCGGTGCCTGCGGCCCACCGCGTTGTGCCCGACCCGCCTTCCTCGGCCAGCAGCACGCCGCGCGCCGTGCCTGCCGCCAGGCCGGCCCAAAGTGTGGGCGGGAGAGCGGGCGCGGTGTCGCCGGCCACGCCCCGCAGCGCGTGCACGAAGGCGCAGGCCGAAGCCACCAACGGCACAGCCGCCAGCGCCCGGCCCGCCTCTTCGGCCAGTACGCACAGCGCGCCACCGTCCAGGCCGCTGCCTCCGTGGGCCTCAGGCACCGCGGTGGCCAGCCAGCCACCGGCGGCCAGCGCCTGCCACAGCTCTGCGTCGGCAGGTTCGCTGCCAGCCGTGCCAGACGAGAGGTGCCGTTCGGCACGCGCGAGCAGCTTGCGCAAATCGTCGCGCAAGGACTCGTGTTCGGAGGTGAAGCCCAGGTTCATCGGATCGGTGTGTCGCCGTTTGTCGCCGTGCGGTGGTCAGCGAGCCTTCAGCCCCATGGCCTTGGCTTCGTCTTCGGCGCCTTTGCGATCGCCCATGCCTTGCAGCGCCACCGGCCGCGCCGCACTGTCGCGTCGCAGCTCGGGCACGTACGGCGTCTTGCGGTTGGCGTTCTGCACGCCACCGGCGCTGTTGCATTCGATGCGCCCGCTCGGCTCGGCCTTGAAGCCCAGCAGCGTCAGCTCGTCCTCGGTGAGCGAGTCGTACACCTCACGCTGCAGATTCAATGCGATGTTGTCCATCGGCTTGACCCAGTTCTGCTGCCACAGCGTGGTCAGCGAGTAGCGGGTCTTGTCCGACGTGGAGATGCCCGACTGATGCCAGGTGCGACTCTCGAAGAAGATCACCGAGCCGGCCGGCGCCTCCACCGCCACGGTGTCGATCGGCTCCGGGTTGTGGGCCCCGCGCTCGGCGGTGAAGGCCTGCGGCGGGTAGCCGCCCAGGTGGCTCCTGGGCACCACGCGGGTGGCGCCCATCACCTCTTCGAATTCGGTCAGGCACAGCATGCAGTTCAGATAAGTCGGCACCTCGGTGCGCGGCATGAACTGCTGGTCCACGTGCACGACCATCGGCTCGGCACCGCGGCGCACGATCAGCCCGGTCATCGCCGACAGGTGCCACGACGCCTTGCGGAACACGTGGCCGTTGTAGGCCGCAAACAGCGGATGCTTCAGGTAGTCGATGAAGACGCGCCCCTTGTTGTACAGGCCGGCGATGCCCTGCCAACCGGGCATGGCATCGGCCTCGGGGTGACCGTACCAGGTCTTGCCGCCGCGGCTCTGGCCCGACAGCAGCGCCACGCCGTATTCGCACTCCAGGTCGGCCTGCTCGACCAGGCGTTCGCGCAAGGCTTTCAGCTGTTCGCCTTCGACGAAGGCCTCGTGCACGCACAGGCCGTATTCGTCCATGTCGCGCTTGCCCTGCTCGACGTCTCGCGTCGGTCGGGGCAGCTTCAGCGGGCTGCTCATGTCTGTCTCCTCGATGTCGGTGAGTAGGGCGTCAGGCCGCGAGCTTCTCGGCCAGCGGGCGCGGCGCCAACCCGTACAGGCGCGCCGCGGTGCCGCCCAGGATATCGGCCTGCACGTCGGGTGCCAGCCCGGCGCTGCCGAACACCTGTTCGATGACTTCGCGCGAGCGTGGAAACGTGCCTTCCATGTGCGGGTAGTCCGACGCCCACAGCAGGCACTCGTGGCCCGTCATCGGGATGGTCTTCAGGCAGGCCCGGTCGAACTGGAACGTGGCCTTGACCTGGCTGTAGAGAATCTCGCTCGGCTTGCGGCTGAGCTTGGGGCGGACGTAGAACTGGTGCGCCTCGTTGACCTCGTCGAGCCGTTCGCCCAGCGCCACCATCCATGACGCGCCGGCTTCGATGACGACCATGCTCAGCCCCGGGTGGCGGTCGAGCGCGCCTCCGGCCACCATGTACGTCACCAGTTCCTCGGTGGCAAAACCCAGCCGCATGTAGTTGATGATGGCCGCGCCCGGCCCGCGCTCGGTGATCGGCGTCAGGCCCGAGGCAACGTGGAACGCGAGCGGGATCTTCTGCTCCTGCGCATAGGCCCAGACAGGGTCGAAGTCCTTGTTGTTGTAGCGCAGGCCCACCGGCGGCAAGGTGGGCAGCATCACCGCGCGGTAGCCGAGCGCGACCACGCGCTTGAACTCCTCCAGCGTCTCGACCACGTCGCGCATCGGCAGCACGGCGCAGGGCACCAGCGCGTCGCGGTGGGCGCCGAACTGCTGCATCAACCAGTCGTTGTAGACGCGCATGCTCGCCAGGCTCAGTTCGGCGTCGTCGATGGCGTAGCACATCATGCCGAGGTTGGGGAACAGCAGCTCGGCGTCGATGCCGTCCTTCAGCATGTCCTTGAAGCGCAGCTCGGGGCTGGTGCCGCCGATGCGCGGGTTGTCCGAATTGCCGTCGCCGACCTGCATGCGGTGCAGGTCCTTGCCGTCGGCCACCATCACGAGGTAGCCGTCGCGCCGCTCGGCGCGCAGCGCGCGGTCGCGCAGGTGCACGGGCAGGTTGTCCTGCCACAGCGGGCGCGGCTCGACCACGTGCGAGTCCATGCTGAAGACATAGCGGTTCATGGGTGGGCTCCGGCTTGTTCGCTTACGTAGTTAACTATGTTGTGAGCGTAGAGGTTTTGGCAGGCGATGTAAAGGCGTCTGCACTCGGGGTTCACCCTGGGGTGGATGGCCCGCCCTCACACGCTCACCCGCGTCTGCAGCGCATCCACCAGTCGTTCGCGCCAGACCGCGGGGCCGTCGAGCAGGCCTTGCAGTCCGCGCGCACGGCGGTAGAACAGGTGCGGGTCGGCTTCCCAGGTGGCACCGATGCCGCCGTGGGTCTGAATGGTCTCCTTGGCCGCGAACTCGGCCGCTTCGCTGGCCGCCACGCGTGCCGACGCCGCGGCCAGCGGCAGCTCGGACTCATCCGCCGTCAGCGCCCAGGCGCCGCAACAAGCGTTCGCGCGCGCCAGCTGGTTGCGCGTGTACATGTCGGCCAGCTTGTGCTTGATGCCCTGGAACGAGCCGATCGGCCGGCCGAAGGCGTGGCGCAGGCGTGCGTAGTCCACGCTCATCGCCAGCGCCGCATCGGCACAGCCCACCTGCTCGAATGCGACCCAGACCGCCGCTTCGTCCAGCGTCCGGCGCAATGCAGTGGCCGCGTCGAGCCCGCCCTGCAGCAAGCGCGCCGGCGCCGCGTCAAAGGCAATGCGTGCGACCGGCCGCGTCGGGTCCAGGCTGGGCAGGCCTTCACGCAGCACGCCCGGGCCGGCCAGATCGACGATGTACAAGCCGATGGCACCCGCATCGTCGTGCGCCTTCTCGTGCGCAGTGACCACCGCCCAATGCGCGAGCAGGCCATCGGGCACCGGCAGCTTCACGCCGCTGAGCCGGCCGTCAATCACGCGCGCCGCATGGCGTGTGGTGTCTGCCACGCCCACCAGCCCTTCGGCCGCCGCCAGCGTGGCGATGCGTTCGCCGCTGGCCAGTCCGGGCAGCCACTCGCGGCACTGCGCTGCGCTGCCGGCATGCAGCACGCAGGGCGCTGCGAGATAGATCGACGAGCTCACCGGCAACGGCGCGAGAGCGCGGCCGAGCTCCTCGGCGATCACCGCCAGCGTGTCGCCGCCCAGTCCGAGGCCGCCGTAGGCTTCGGGGATGGCCGTGCCCAGCCAGCCGAGCTCGGCCACCTGGTGCCACAGCGCCTGGTCATACGGCAGGCCGGTGTCGAGCACCCGGCGCACGGCGCGCAGGTCGCAGCGCTCGGCCAGCATGCGGCGGGCCTGGTGCTGGATTTCTTTCTGTTCGGGCGAGAAATCGAAGTCCATGCGTTCACCGGCCCTCGGCCATCAGCTGGTTGAAGGGCCGTTGTTTGTCCACCCGCACGTCCTCAGGCAGGCCGAGGATGCGTTCACCGATGACATTGCGCATGATCTCGTCGCTGCCGCCGCCGAGCCGGTCGACCACCGAGCCCAGCCATTCGCTTTGCCACACGCCGGCCATCGGCGCATGTGCGGCGTCGCTCACCGCGCCCTGCGGGCCCATCAGGTCGAGCGCGAAGGCCGTCATCTCCTGCACCAGGGTACCCAGCACCAGCTTGCCGATCGCGATCTCAGGCCCGGGTTCTTCGCGCCGGGCCAGCGCAGTGAGCATGCGCTGCACCGTGAACCGCACGCCGGCTTCACGCACGTGAAACGAGGCCAGGCGCTCGCGCACACCGCCGTCCTCGATGGCCGGCCGGCCGCCGATGTGCACCTGCCGGGCCAGCCGCACCAGCGCGGCGATCAGAGGCTGCAGTTCCTTCACGGCGATGTTGCCGCGCTCGCCCGCCAGGAACGACACCACCACCTTCCAACCCGCGCCGACGGCGCCGATGCGGCAGGCATCGGGCACGCGCAGCCCTTCGAGGAACACTTCGTTGAAGTTGCTGCCGCCGGTGAGCTGCTTGATCGGCCGGGTGCGGATGCCGGGCGACTTCATGTCGACGATGAAGAAGCTCAGGCCCTTGTGCTTGGGCACGCTGGGGTCGGTGCGCGCCAGCAGCACACCCCAGTCGGCCAGGTGGGCGTTGCTGGTCCAGATCTTCTGGCCGTCGACCACCCAGTCGCTGCCCTCGCGGCCCGATGCGGGCACGGCGCGCGTGCGCACGCCGGCCAGGTCGGAGCCAGCACCCGGTTCGCTGAAGAGCTGGCACCAGATCGTGTCGCCGCGCAGCGAGGGGTGGATCAGCTCGCGATGCAGTGGCTCGCTGCCATGCTTCATCAGCAGCGCGCAGCAGCCCCGGTTGACGATCATGAAGTGGTTGGTGGCCGGCACGTCGAAGGCGGCTTCTTCCTGCGCAAAGATCATGTGCTCGAGTGCGCTGGCGCCACGCCCGCCGAACTCGGCCGGGAAGTAGATGGCGCCGAAGCCGCCGTCGAACTTGCGCGCCTGCCAGGCGCAGGCGGCCTCGAACCCGGCGCTGAAGTCGCCGGTCTCCTGGTTGATGGCGAGCGAGTTCGCCGCATTGCGCGGCCTCGCGTTCGCGGCCAGCCAGGCGCGCGCTTCGGCTCGGAAGGCCGCTTCGTCAGGGGTGTCGCTGAAGTCCATGGTGGCCTATTCGATTTGCAGAACGACCTTGCCGAACTGCTCGGCCTTCGGTGCCGCGGCCAGCGCGTCGGGCAAGGCTCCGAAAGGCCACACGCGCTCGACTTCGGGGTTCAGGCGCGCCGCAGCCACCGCCTGCACCAGGCCTTGGTGCGCTGCCAGCGAGCCCGCGTTGCAGCCCAGCAAGTGCAACTGGTGACCCAGCAGCCAGGGCAGCGAAACGCCCAGCTCGGGGCTGGTACCCAGCGCGCCCACCACGGCGCACGTGCCGCCGGGGCGCAGGGCCTGGAGCGACTGCGCCATGGTGGCCGTGCCGCCCGGGTCCAGCACGCGGTCGGCACCGCGGCCTTGCGTGAGCTCGCGCACGGCGGCGGCCCATTCGGGCAGGGACTGGTAGTTGATCGTGTGTGCCGCGCCGAGGGCGCGGGCGCGTGCCAGCTTGGCGTCGTTCTTCGAGGTCACGATGACCTGCGCCCCGGCCGCGAGCGCCAGCTGCAGCGCGTACAGCATCGCGCCGTTCGTGCCCTGCACCACTACGAAGTCGCCGGGCTGCACGCCGGCCGCGCCACCGCCTTCCCCACCCAGCGCGCACCAAGCGGTCAAGCCGGCAAACGGCAGCGTCGCTGCCTGCGCGTCGCTCAGATGCGGCGGCGGCTCGACCAGCGCCGCCGCGTCGGCGAGCATGTACTCGGCAAAACAGCCGTCGCGCTGCAAGCCCCCCAGCGAGCTGGCAGCGATGTCTTCGCCGGCAATGCGCCGGCCAGTCCAGGCCTGCACGAACAGCGGGTTCACGCGCTGGCCGATGCGCCAACCCGCCACACCTTCACCCAACACCGCGATCTCGCCCACGCCTTCGCCGCCCAGCACACGCCCCGTTGCCGAGCCGTAAGCGCCGAGCGCCATCTTGCAGTCGCGCAGCGCCACCGCCGCCGCACGCATGCGCAGCAGCACCTGGCCGGCGCCGGGGCGCGGTGTGTCGCGCGACTCGAGCTTCAGATGCTCGAGGCCGGCGCCGTGAGTGACCCAGGCTCGCATGGCCGCTCGCATGGCCTCAGCGCGACAGGATGGTCACGCAGCTCGAACCGGGAAAGCCGTAGACATGCGTCATGCCGGTCTTCAGCTTGCGCGGCACCTGGTGCGGCCCGGCCACGCCGCGCAGCTGGCGGCAGATCTCGTAGACCTGGCGCAGGCCCGAGGCGCCGATCGGCTCGCCGTTGGCCAGCAGGCCACCGTCGGTGTTGGTGGGCAGGCGGCCGGTGCGTTCGGTGGCGCCGTCGTGCACCAGCTTTTCCTGCTCACCGTGTTGGCACAGACCGATCTCGGCCAGGTGCATGATTTCGTGGCCGGCTTCGGTGTCTTGCACCTGCACGATGTGAATCTCGTCCGGCCCGATGCCGGCGGATTCAAACGCTGCTTTCGCCGCCGCTTCACTGGCACCGGGCGTTGATCGGGCCGAGAACGAGGTGTTCTGCACGTCGAACGACCCGCCCAGGCGGGTGCGGAACTCGCCGGCACGCACGTAGATCGGCGTGCCGCTGAAGCGGTGTGCGATGTCGGCGCGGCAGACGATGGCCGCCGCCGCGCCGTCGCTGGGCGAGCAGAAGTGGTACTTGCGCAGCGGGTGGCAGACGATGCGCGAGGCATCGACCTCCTCAGCGCTGAGCGCACTGCGCCGCCATGCCGCGGGGTTCAACGCGCCGTTGGCAAAGGCCTTGACCGCCGTGCGCGTGAGCGTGCGCGGCGTGATGCCCCAGTCGTGCATGTAGCGCTGCAGCTTCATTGCAAAGAACTGCGGGTTGACCGCCAGGCCGGCCTCGCCATACCACTGCGGCAGGCCGGTCGAGTCCATGCTCTCGCCGGACGAGAACGCGCCCTTGGGGTGCTTGTCCAGGCCGATCGCAATGCCCACATCGGCCTGGCCGGTGCGGATGGCGTTGATGGTGTTGAGCAGCAGGTTGCCGCCGGTGGCGCAGCCGTTGAACAGCTTGGAGAACGGGATGCCGGTCAGCCCGAGGAACTTGACCATGGTCTCGGGCATCATCACCGACAGGCTGCCGGCGTATCCGACCTGAATGTCCTTCCAGTGCGCGCCGGCATCGGCCATGGCCTGGCGCGCGGCGGCCACGCCCATGTCGATGGCGGACACATGTTCGTGGCGGCCGAAGGGGTAGAGCCCGACGCCGATGATGGCGATGTCGTTGGCCATGTTCTGCTTCTCCTTGTTCAGGCCGCCACCGGGGCGAAGGCGTAGCCGAGTACCTGCCGGCCCTGTGCGTCGACGTACCAGGGCTCGACGGTGAGTTCCATCGGCATGCCGATGCGAAGCTGCGCTTCGTCGTTCACCGTCAGGCGCCCTTGCACCCGCAAGCCTTCGGGCAGTTCGACGTAGCCCACGCCGAAGGGCACGAAGTCCTCCACCGGCCCGCGGTAGGGTGGCACCGGCGGTGCGAAAGTCTGGATGGTCCAGGTCCACAGCGTGCCGCGGCGCGACAGCGGTTGGCGCTGCACGGCCAGGCTGGCGCAATGCGGGCAGTTGTCCTGCACCGGGAAGTGCCAGCCGGCGCAGTCGCTGCAGTGCCCGCCGGTCAACTGCGGTGCTTGCGACGGCCAGGTGAACAGGCCTTCCTGGACCGGGATTTGCTGGACCTGGACTTGCTGGACCTGGACTTTAGAAATGATGTTCATCGTGAACCCTTCTTCATGTGATCTCGAGCAGCGCCGCGGCACCCATGCCGCCGCCCACGCACATCGTCACGACCGCGTGCTTCACGCCGCGGCGCCGGCCTTCGATCAGCGCGTGGCCGACCAGGCGCGAGCCGCTCATGCCGAAGGGGTGGCCGATGCTGATGGCGCCGCCGTTGACGTTGAGCCGCTCGTCGGGAATGCCGAGCCGGTCGCGGCAGTACAGCACCTGCACCGCGAAGGCCTCGTTCAACTCCCACAGGCCGATGTCGCCGACCTGCAGGCCGTGGCGCCGCAGCAGTGGAGGCACCGCCAGCACTGGGCCGATGCCCATCTCGTCGGGCGCACAGCCGGCCACCGCGAAGCCGCGGAACAGGCCCAGCACCGGCAGGCCTTCGCGCTGCGCACGCTCGGCATCCATCAGCACGCAGGCCGAGGCACCGTCGGACAACTGGCTCGCATTGCCCGCGGTCACGGTGCCGCCCTCACCCGCCGCCGGCTTGAGCGCCGCCAGGCCGGCGGCCGTGGTGTCGGGCCGGTTGCCTTCGTCGCGCGCCAGCCGCACCCCCTGCGTGCCGGTTACCTGGCCTTGTTTGTCGCGCAGTTCCTGGACCGCATCGAACGGCGCGATCTCTGTGTCGAATGCACCGCCTGCCTGTGCTGTGGCTGTGCGCTGCTGGCTCTGCAGTGCGTAGGCGTCCTGCGCGTCACGGTCGATGCGATAGCGGCTTGCCACGTTCTCGGCGGTGGCGATCATCGTGGCGTAGACGCCGGGCCAGGCGGCCATCAGCGTTTGATCCACCGCACGATGGCGGTTGCGATGGTCCTGCACCAGCGACACCGATTCCAGCCCGCCGGCCACGGCGATGCGGGCCTCGCCGCAGCGGATCGCGTTGGCCGCGATCGCAATCGCGTTCAGACCCGAAGCGCACTTGCGGTCAAGCGTCGCCGCCGGCACGCTGGCCGGCAGGCCGGCACGCAGGGCCGCCTGGCGCGCGATGTTGCCGCCGGTGGCGCCTTCCTGCCAGGCACAGCCGAGCACGACATCGTCGACCGCATCGATCGGCACACCCGCGCGCTGCAGCGCGGCGACTATCACATGCGCGCCGAGCGCGGCGCCGTGGGTGTTGTTCAACGCACCGCGAAAGGCACGACCGATCGCCGTGCGCGCCGTGGCGACGATGGCGACCTCGTTCATGATGCCCCCGAGGCCCTGGCGGGCCGGCCCCCCGAGGGGGCGTTCGCGCCTTCGGGCGGCCGTGCGGCGCTCATGTAGTTTCCAGCGCCGCGGCGTCGCCGCGCGCTGTCAGGTCCGACCAGAAGGTGTCCACGCCACGCGCGATCACGGCCTGGCCGAGGGCCTCGCTCCAATGGCGGTCGCTGCCGAATTCGCTGCGCCAGGCCAGCAGCCGCTGCGTGAAGTGGCGCAGGTCGTGCTCGCGAGTGAAGCCGATCGCGCCATGCACCTGGTGGGCCACCGCCGTGGCGGTCTCCACCGCCAGGTTGGCGCGCAGCTTGGCGGCGGCGATCTCGAAGTGGGCCGTGCCGCGCGTGGCGCTGCGGAACGCCGCCTGCGCCGCGCAGACCACGGCCGCCGCCTCGGTGCCGAACAACGCAAGCTGCTGCTGCACCGCCTGAAAGCTGCCGATCGGCTTGCCGAACTGGACGCGGTCGCGCGCATGGCCGACCGTGCGCTCCAGCATCGCCAGCATCGCCCCGGCCATCTGGCCCACGCGCCAGAGCGCGCCCAGGTAGTGCAGGCCTTGGGCCAGTTCGATCGTGCAGGCGGCCGTGGACACCGGCGCGACCTTGTCGAACACCAGCCGGTCGCGCGGTTCGCCGGCCGGGTTGTGGGCCGGGCGGCATTGTGCAGCGTCGACCGGCAGGGCCAGCAGTTGCAGGCCGGCGGCGTTTTCCAGCACCGCCAGCACCAGTTGCAGGTGCCGCCCCCAGGGTACGCCGTGCAGGCTGCCGGTGAACCGTGGTGGGCCGCCCGCACCCGGCTCCAGCACACCGGCCACCGTGCTGGCCAGGCCGACGCGCGAGACCGCGTCGTCCAGCGCCAGGCCGCAGCGCGAGGCGGCGCGACGCGCCAGCATGGCCTCGCCGAGCGGCAAGGCCACCGCATGGGCACCCAGCGCCAGCGCGACCGGCAGCGCGTCTTCGAAGGTGGCGCCGACACCGCCCTGCGCCTCTTCCACCAGCAGCCCGGGCAGTGCCATCTCGTCGAGCTGGCGCCACAGCGGATCGTTCCAAGCTTCCGACAACGCGGCCTGGGTCTTGCCGTGGTCGCGGAACAGCCGACGCAAAGTGTCGGCCAACAGGGTGGCTTGTTCGTTGCTCATGTTGCTCCTTTGGCGCCGCGCGCCGTTCCACTGGATGGGAGCGAGCGCTTCGGGATCGACCGGTCAGCGCTCATCTCAAGCCCAGTCCGCGCGCGATGATCCCGCGCAGGATTTCGCGCGTACCGCCGCGCAGCGAGAACGATGGCGAGGTCTGCAGCAGCAACGCCAGCGTTCGTGCCAGCGGCGTTTCGTCTTCCAGCGCCTGGCCGTCGCCGAGCAGGGCCTGCACGCGGCGCGGCAGGGCCTGCTCGAAGCTGTTGCCCAGGTCCTTGACGATGGCCGCCTCGAGCGCCGGGTCCTGCCCGGCGGCCAGTCGGCCGGCGACGGCCAGCGACATCTGGCGCAGCGTCCACAGCTCGGCCGTCAGGCGGCCGATTTCGATGCGCTGCGCCTGCGACGCCGGATCGGCCTGGCGCAGGAATTCTGCGAACAGCGCGTGGCTGGACAGGTAGCGCTCGGGCCCGCTGCGCTCCAGCGACAGCTCGCTGGTGCACTGGGCCCAGCCTTCGCCTTCGGCGCCCAGCAGCATGTCCTGCGGCACGGCCACGTCGTCGAAGAAGACCTCGTTGAAGTGCACTTCGCCGGCCAGGTCGACGATGGGGCGCACGGTAATGCCCGGGGTCTTGAGGTCGACGAGGAACTGGCTCAGGCCCTCGTGCCGCCTGGCGCCTTCGGAAGTGCGCACCAGCGCGATCATCATGTGCGCCTGGTGGGCGTGCGTGGTCCACAGCTTCTGGCCGTTGAGCACCCAGTGCTCGCCGCGCCGCTCGGCCTTTGTGCGCACGGCCGCCAGGTCGGAGCCGGCGCCGGGCTCGCTCATGCCGATGCAGAAAAAGCACTCGGCGCGCGCAATCGCGGGCAGGAAGCGCTGGCGCTGCGCCTCGCTGCCGTAGCGCAGCAGGGCCGGGCCGCTCTGGCGGTCGGCGATCCAGTGCGCGCCCACGGGCGCGCCGGCGGCCAACAATTCTTCCAGCAGCACGTAGCGTTCGAGCGCGCTGCGCGCGGCGCCGCCGTAGGCCTTGGGCCAGGTCAGGCCGATCCAGCCGCGCCGGGCCAGCGCCGCGCTGAAGTCCGCGTCGAACACCGACCAGGCGTTGGCGCGCCGCGGCGCCGCGATGGCGGCGACCTTTTGGGCCACGAAGTCGCGCACTTCCCGGCGCCAGGCCAGAATGGACGCGGGCAGCGTGACGGGCTCGAAGGCAAACGGACTCATGGCAGGGTGGTCCAACGCATGGACGCATTCTATATAGTTAACTAGGTTGAATATGTTGGGGTGATCCCTGATACACGCTTGCTCGCCGCGCCGTACACTTAGATTACTACGTTTACTATATTAAGACACGCATGAGCATCGAGTTCACCACCGACGGCGCGGTCGCCATCGTCACCCTCTCGCGCCCGGAGAAGAAGAACGCGATGCTGCTGGCCATGCGCGACCAGCTCGCCGACCTGTGCGAGCAGATCAACGACCGCCCCGAGATCCGCGCCGTGGTGCTGACCGGCGAGGGCACCGACTTTTGCGCCGGCGCCGACATCGGCGAAATGGGCATGGGCGGGCTGAACGGCTCGTTCCTGCGCGCTCGCCACATGCACAAGGTGATCCGCGCGCTGGCGCGCGTGCAGAAGCCGCTGATCGCCGCCACCCGCGGCGTGGCGGTGGGCATGGGCTTTTCGATGGCGCTGGCGGCCGACCTGATCGTCGCTTCCGAGACCACGCGCTTCTCGCAGATCCAGCGCAAGATCGCCTTGCCGCCAGATGCCGGCGGCGCCTGGTTCCTGGTGCGCCACCTGGGCGTGGCCAAGGCCAAGGACCTGGCCTTCTCGGCGCGCATGCTGCCGGCCGCCGAAGCGCTGGCGCTGGGCCTGGTGCACAAGCTGGTGCCCGACGCGGCGCTGATGGACGAGGCGCTGGCGCTGGCGCACGAATACGCTGCCGCGCCGACCATCGCGCTCGGCCTGGCCAAACGCATGTTCGACGTGGCGTCCACGCTGACGCTGGACCAGTTCATGGACCTGGAAGGCAGCATGCTGCCGCTGGCGGTGCAGGCCGAGGACTTCAAGGAAGGCACGCAGGCGTTCAAGGACAAGCGCCAGGCGCAGTTCAGCGGGCACTGAGCGTGGATCACCCCGTGCAGCACCCGCAGGCCGAATACCTGGAGCACCTGGCCCGGGGCCGTTTCATGCTGCTTCGCGCGCCGGCCAGCGGCACCTGGGTGCATCCGCCGCGGGTGGTGGTGCCCGGCAGCGGCGAGACCGGCCTTGCCTGGGAGCCGGCCTCGGGCCGCGGCACGGTGTACTCCACCACCACGGTGCGCTGCAAGCCGCCGGCTGCCGACTACAACGTGGCGCTGATCGAGCTGGAAGAAGGCCCGCGCCTGATGAGCATGGTCACCGGGATCGCGCCGGCGCAGGTGCGTATCGGCATGGCGGTGCGCGCGCGCATCGAAGCCGGCGAAACCAACGAAGGCGAGCCGCGGCTGGTTTTCGAGCCGGCCGGGTGAGACCACAGGGCTGGACCATGCACGGCTTCCCACGCGGCAAGACCGCCATCATCGGCGCGGCCACCTTCGGGGTCGGCAAGGCGCCGGGCTTCGAAGCGATCGAACTCGCCGCCCGGGCCGGCCTGCTCGCGCTGGCCGACGCGGGCCTGAAACCGGCCGACGTCGACGCCCTCTTCATCGCCCAAGCGCAGGACCCGCTGGCGACGCTGAGCTTTGCCGAATACCTGGGCATCGCGCCCACGATCAGCAGCAACAACCGCAGCGGCGGCTCGGCCTTCCTGCTGCACCTGGAGCACGCCGCGCTGGCGCTCGACGCGGGCCTGGTCGACGTGGCGTTGATCGCCTACGGCAGCAACCAGGCCAGCGCCAGCGGCAAGCTGCTGCAGACCAGCCGCCCATCGACCTGGGAGGCGCCGTACAAGCCGCTGCGGCCGATCTCGTCGTACGCGCTGGCGGCGGCGCGCCACATGCACCTGTACGGCACCACCAAGCGGCAGCTGGCCGAAGTGGCGGTGGCGGCGCGCCGCTGGGCCCAGCTCAACCCCGAGGCGGTGGCGCGCGACCCGCTCGACCTGGACACGGTGGTGGGCGCCCGCCTGGTGAGCGACCCGCTGGGCGTGCGCGATTGCTGCCTGGTGACCGACGGCGCAGCCGCCGTGGTGATGGTGCGTTCGGAGCGCGCGCGCGACCACGCCGGCGGCCCCGTCTACCTGCTCGGCGCCGCGTCGGCAGTCACGCATGCCGACATCGCGGCCATGCCGGACCTGACCGTCACCGGCGCCGCGCAGTCCGGCGCGCGCGCCTATGCGCAGGCCGGCGTGAGCGCCGCCGACATCGACGTGCTGCAGCTCTACGACGCCTTCACCATCAACCCCATCCTGTTCCTCGAAGACCTGGGCTTCTGCGCCAAGGGCGAAGGCGGCCCCTTCGTCGAGGGCGGGCGCATCGCACCAGGGGGCGAGTTGCCGGTCAACACCAGCGGCGGTGGGCTCTCGTACTGCCACCCGGGCATGTTCGGCCTTTTCACGGTGGTCGAGTCGGTGCGCCAGTTGCGCGGCGTTGCCGGCGCGCGCCAGGTGGCCGGTGCCCGGCTCGCGCTGGCCCATGGCAACGGCGGCGTGCTGTCGAGCCAGGCGACTGCCATCTTCGGCACTGGAGACACGCTGTGAACGCTGCGAAACGCTGGACCCTGGCCTGCTGGGCCGCACTTTACGTGGCCGCAGCGGCGGCACAGGAGTGCCCCGGCAAGGCGGTGCGCATCGTCGTGCCCTTTCCACCCGGCGGCCCCACCGACGTGTCGACGCGGCTGCTCGCCGACGAGATGCGCGCGGCCAGCGGCCAGGTCTTCCTGGTCGACAACCGGCCGGGCGCGGCCGGAGCCGTCGGCATCGACCACGTGGCGAAGTCGGCACCCGACGGCTGCACCTTGGGCGTCAGCGGTGTGGGGCCGACCATCCTGCTGGCGGCGCTGGACCCCAAGCTGCCGTACCGGCCGCTGACCGACCTCGCGTTCATCGGCCACAGCGGCTACTCCGAGCTGATCCTGGTGGGCCGACGCGACCTGCCGGCGTCGACCCTGCCCGAACTGCTGGCGCTGGCGCGCCGCGCGCCGGGCCGGCTGAGCTACGCCTCGTCAGGGTCGGGCGGCCCAGTGCATGTGGCTTTCGAACTGCTGAAGTCGATGGCCGGGCTCTACGTCGTGCACATCCCCTACCGGGGCGACGCGGCGTCAGTGACCGACCTGCTCGCAGGTCACGTGGATCTGGCGATGCTCTCCTCTGCGGTGGCGCTGCCGCACCTCCAGGCCGGCCGGATCAAGGCGCTGGCCGCCGCCGGTTCGCAGCGCTCGCGCCTGCTGCCGGACCTGCCGACCGTCGCCCAGTCGGGCGTCGCCGGCTACGATGCCGGCGTCTGGACCCTGCTGGTCGCGCCGGCCGGCACGCCGCCGGCCACCGTGGAGCGACTCAACCAGGCTCTGTCGGCCGCGCTCAAAAGCCCGGCGGTGGTCGACAAGTTTCTCGCGCTGGGGCTCGCGCCGGCGCCGATGAGCCCGCAGGAGACGCGCGCCTTCGTCGGCAGGGAAAGCGAGAAGTGGCATCGCGTCGTGCGCGAGGCCAAGGTCACGCGCGACTGAATGAACAGGAGACACGACAATGAGTTCCGACCACGACGGCTACGACCAGCAGTACATCGCCACCCACGCGAAGAAACACGCCCCGCCGATCACGCTCGAGGACGAGACGCCGCGCTTTGCGCTGCTGCCGCACCAAAGCACCGATCTGTGGGAGGAAACCGCCTTCGCCCTGGTCGCCGAGTGCGGCGACCACGACGTGCTGATGTGGACCGCCGGCTACCTGCTTGAATCCAATGGCCGCGGGGTGTGGATCGACAAGGCGAGTGCCGAGCGCGACATGATGTTCATCGCCGTGGCGCGCAGCCCGCGCGGGCGCATGTCCGACAACCCCATAGTGCGCACCCGCTGGCACCGCCGGGAACGCGTTTGCCGCGGCGCGGGGGGGATCGTAAGCAACCACGAACGCG
>JANOQS010000576.1:0-3283 GCA_031414975.1 Methylibium sp.
GCCAAGAAGGAAATGATCGAGGCCAACCTGCGCCTGGTGATCTCGATCGCCAAGAAGTACACCAACCGCGGCCTGCAGTTCCTCGACCTGATCCAGGAAGGCAACATCGGCCTGATGAAGGCGGTCGACAAGTTCGAATACCGGCGCGGCTACAAGTTTTCGACCTACGCCACCTGGTGGATCCGCCAGGCGATCACGCGCTCGATCGCCGACCAGGCGCGCACGATCCGCATCCCGGTGCACATGATCGAGACGATCAACAAGATGAACCGGCTGAGCCGTCAGCACCTGCAGGAGTTCGGCTTCGAGCCCGACGCGCCGACCCTGGCCGAGAAGATGGAGATCCCGGAAGACAAGATCCGCAAGATCATGAAGATCGCCAAGGAGCCGATCTCGATGGAAACGCCGATCGGCGACGACGACGATTCGCACCTGGGCGATTTCATCGAAGACACCAACAACACCGCGCCGATCGAAGCCGCCATGCAGGCCGGCCTGCGCGACGTGGTGAAGGACATTCTCGACAGCCTGACCCCGCGCGAAGCCAAGGTGCTGCGCATGCGCTTCGGCATCGAGATGAGCACCGACCACACGTTGGAAGAGGTGGGCAAGCAGTTCGACGTGACGCGCGAGCGCATTCGCCAGATCGAGGCCAAGGCGATCCGCAAGTTGAAGCATCCGAGCAGGAGCGACAAGCTCAGAACCTATCTGGACAACCTCTGACCGTCTCCCCCTTTGTGGGGAGAGGCCCCGGGTTCCCTCGGTGCGCCACTTTTGCCGGTCACAGGGCCGTTATAAACTCGCCCCCATGAAGAACGAGTTGCCCGAATGACACAAATCGTCGAAGGCACCATTCTGTTCACGGACCTGCGGGGGAGCACTTCCCTGTACGAAACGCTGGGCAATTCCGAGGCCACGGCGGTCGTGACGCAAAGCGTGGCCTTGCTGGCGCACATCGTGCGCACCCGGGGCGGGCGTGTCGTCAAGACCTTGGGCGACGGGCTGATGGCCATCTTCCAGGAGTCGGCCTCGGCCATCCAGGCCGCCGACGAGATGCACGAGTCGCTCGAACGCATCGGCCCGCTCGGTACCGGCGGCCTGGCGGTGTCGGCCCAGTTGCCTCCCCTGAAGCTGCAGGTGGCGCTGGCCCAGGGTGAAGTGGTCGAAATGGCCGGCGACCTGTTCGGTGACGCCGTCAATGTGGCCGCCCGGCTGCTCGACCACGCCGGCGACAACGAAACCCTGGCCACCGCCAATGTGCTGAACGGCCTGTCCGACAAGGAGCGTGAGCGCTTTCGCAGCCTGGACCGCATGCAACTGCGTGGCCGCGCCGAACCGGTGCATGTGCACCTGCTCGAGCCCGAGCGCCGCTTCGGCGACACCGCGACCACCGCCTTCGGCGACATGGCGGTGGTGCCCGAACCCGAAGGCATCCGCCTGGTCTGGCTCGATCTGAACCGCGTCTACACCGGTGCCAGCCTGCCGGTGGTGCTGGGCCGCAGCCCGCAGGCGGCGTATTGCATCGACGACAACCGCGTTTCGCGCTCGCATGCGCGCATCGACTGGCACGGCGGCACCTTCCAGCTCACCGACCTGAGCTACAACGGCACCTATGTGCGCTTCGACAACGACCCCGAGATCATCAGCCTTCGGCGTGGCAGCTGCACCCTGCACGCCAGCGGCATCATCGGCCTGGGCACCGCGCCGGTCGACCCGATGAGCCCGAGCGTTCGTTTCGAAGTCATGAAGTTCGGCGACACGCAGCCGCAACGCGCCACCGAGTTCGCGCCGAACGGGCCCAGTGGGCAAGCTGGCGAGCAGAGCGGGCAGAACGAACCCAGCGCGCAAAGCGGGCCCAAGCGTTGAGGGCCGCGCCCGTGCGGCGCGGGCCACCGCGCGCTGCAGCACTGAACCCGGCCGCGCGCAGCCCGCAGACCATGAGCTTCTCTTGAGCTTCATCCCCGAACCCCCTTATGTGCACGGCACACCCTCTTCCACAGCCGTGCTGCTGTGCAACCTGGGCACGCCCGATGCACCCACCGCACCGGCGCTGCGCCGCTACCTGGCTGAATTTCTGAGCGACCGGCGCGTGGTCGAGATTCCGCGCGCGCTGTGGTGGCTGATCCTGCACGGCATCATCCTGCGCGTGCGGCCGGCCAAGTCGGCCGCCAAGTACGCCAGCATCTGGCTGCCCGAGGGTTCGCCGCTGAAGGTCTGGACCGACAAGCAGGCCACCCTGTTGCGTGGTTACCTGGGCGAGCGTGGCCACCGCGTGCGGGTGCGTTATGCCATGCGCTATGGCAGCCCGTCGATCGCCTCGGTGCTGGACGAGTTGAAGACGCACGGCGTGACGCGGGTGCTGATCCTGCCGGCCTACCCGCAATACTCCGGCCCCACCACCGCCAGCGTGAGCGACGCGGTGTACGACTGGGCGCGCAAGGTCCGCAACCTGCCCGAACTGCGCTTCGTCAACCGCTACCACGACGACCCCGGCTACATCGCTGCGCTGGCAAAGCGCATCACCGACCATTGGTTCGTGCACGGCCGGCCCGACAAGCTGGTGCTGACCTTCCACGGTGTGCCCAAGCGCACCCTGATACTGGGCGACCCGTACCACTGCGAGTGCCTGAAGACCGCCCGGCTGCTGCGTGAAAAGCTCGGGCTGCCAGCCGAACACGTGCTGGTCACGTTCCAGAGCCGCTTCGGCAAGGCCGAGTGGCTGCAACCGTACACCGAGCCGACCCTGGTGGCATTGGCGCAGCAAGGCGTGAAGAGAGTCGACGTGATGTGCCCCGGATTCACGTCGGACTGCCTCGAGACGCTCGAAGAGATCAACCAGGAAGCGCGCGAGGCCTTCTTGCAGGCCGGCGGCGCCGAGTTCAACTACATAGCCTGCCTGAACGACCAGCATGAATGGATGGCTGCGCTGGCCGGCATTGCCATCCAGCACATGGGCGGCTGGGACACGCAGGCCGCGGCCGACGAGGCGACGCTGGAGGCGTCGCGCCAGCGCGCGCTGGCGCAGGGCGCGCCGTCCTGATCCTGACGCTGATCCTGACGACTACCCCGCCCTGCCCTTGCGCCACTTCAGGAAGCGCGGCAGCACCAGGATCGCCACCACGATGACGATCAGCCCGGCCGACATCGGCCGCTCCAGGAACACGCCCCACTTGCCTTCGCCGATCGACAGCGCGTTGCGCATCTGCGCTTCGGCCAGCGGGCCCAGGATCATGCCGACGACGACCGGCGCGGTCGGGAAGTCGTAGCGCCGCATCACCACACC
>JANOQS010000577.1:0-2400 GCA_031414975.1 Methylibium sp.
GGGGGACTTCAGGAACACAGGGCCCGGATGTCTTCGGGAACAGGTATCGCGCGCAGGCGGTCGGGGTCTTGCGCGTCGCGCACGACGAAGGCGCGCACCTCGCGGCCTTCGCAGATCAGCGTGTCGCCGCGTGTCACGCGGTGCATCTGCACGAAGACCTTGGCGCGCCACTCGTCGACCCAGGTCGCGATGTCGATCGTCTCGCCGTAGGTCACGGCCTTGATGAACCTGGTGTTGATCTCGAGCAGCGGCGTGCCGACGATGCCGCGCGTCTTCACGAGCTCGCGCCAGGGCGGCAGGCCGCACTGCATGAAGAAGGCGAGCGAGGCGGCGTCCATCCAGCGCGAGAAATTCGGGAAGAAGACGATGCCCGCCGGGTCGCAGTCGCCGAACTGCACGTCGACCGAGTAATGCGTCGTGCGGCGAGGGATCGAGCTCATCGCGGCGCCATCCGCAGCGCGCCGTCGAGGCGGATCACCTCGCCGTTGAGCGCCAGGTTCTCGACGATGCTGGCCGCCATGTGAGCAAACTCCTCGGGCCGGCCGAGGCGTTTGGGGAACGGGATGCTCGCCGCCAGCGAGTCTTGCACCGGCTGCGGCAGCTCGGCCAGCAGCGGTGTGAGGAACAGCCCCGGCGCGATGGTGACCACGCGCACGCCGAACTGCGCCAGGTCGCGCGCCATCGGCAAGGTCATGCCGACCACGCCGCCCTTGGAGGCCGAATAGGCCTGCTGGCCGACCTGCCCGTCGAAGGCGGCGACCGACGCGGTACACACCACCACGCCGCGCTCGTTGCTGTTGAAGGCATCGGCCAGCGGGTCGAGCTTGACCATTTCGGCAACGGCCAGCCGCGTCATGTTGTAGGTGCCGACCAGGTTGACCTCGACGATGCGCTGGAAGTCTTCCAGCGGGGCAGGCGTTCCGTCCTTGCCGACGATGCGCTTCGCGCTGCCGATGCCGGCGATGTTCATCAGGATGCGCGCCGTGCCGTGCGCGGCGCGGGCGGCTTCGAGCGCGGCGAGCACGCTGTCGGTGGAGGTGATGTCGCAGGCGATGCCGATGCCACCGATTTCTGCGGCGAGCGCCTTGGCACCGTCGCCGTTGCGGTCCAGCACGGCCACCTTGGCACCGCGCCTCGCCAGCTCGCGCGCCGTCTGCGCGCCCAGGCCCGAGGCGCCGCCGGTGACGAGGGCTGCTTGTCCTTGGATGTTCATGGTCGTCTCTCGAAGCTCAGGACTTGGCCGGCAGCAGCACGCCGTCGCCGCCCGCATACAGATGCTCGACCAGCGCATCCCGGTGCTGCAGCACCATGCGCTGGTTGATCGAACCCTTGTCGGTGATCTCGCCGCGGTCGATGCTGGGCGGGTCCACCAGCACCAGCGCACGGGCCACGCGGGTGGCGCTGCCGGTGCCGCTGGCGTGCATCTGGTTCACGAGCGTCTGGAAGAACGCGACCACCGGCGGTGCATTGAGCACGTCCAGGGTCGGCGCACCGGCAGGCAGGCCGGCCAGTGCGCGGCAACTGTCCAGGCGCGGGAAGATCAGGATGCCGATCTGGCTGCGGTTGATGCCGGCCACCACCACGTCCTGCACACACGGGTCGCCGGCGGCGATGACGCGCGCACGCAGCGGGCCGACCGAGACGAAGGTGCCGGTGTCGAGCTTGAAGTCTTCGGCGATCCGGCCGTCGAACGCGAAGCCGAGGTTGGGCTGCGCCGGGTCGATGAACTTCAGCGCGTCGCCGCTGCAGTAATAGCCTTCTTCGTCGAAGGATTCGGCGGTCTGCTCGGGCGCGCGCCAGTAGCCGGGCGTCACGTTCGGGCCGCGGTAGCGCACTTCCACCTTGCCGGCGTTGGGAACGAGCTTGAGTTCCATGCCCGGCGCGGGCAGGCCGATGTAGCCGGACTTGACCTCGGCCCCGTTGGCGCAGATCGCGAACGGCGCGGTCTCGGTCATGCCCAGCCCTGTGAGCATGCGGATGCGTTCGCCGCAGGCCTGCTCGGCCACCGAGTCGAGCTTGTCCCAGACCGGCTGCGACAGGCCGGCGCCGGCGAAGAACAGCATGTTCACGCGGCTGAAGAAGCGGTCGCGCAGGGCGCTGTCGGCCTCCAGCGCGTTGGCGATCTCTTCGAAGCCCTTGGGCACGTTGAAGTAGACGGTCGGCGCGATCTCGCGCAGGTTGCGCAGGGTCTCGCCGATCAATTGCGGCGTCGGCTTGCCCTCGTCGATGTAGAGCGTGCCGCCGTTGTAGACGGTGAGCCCGACGTTGTGGTTGCCGCCGAAGGTGTGGTTCCACGGCAGCCAGTCGATCAGCACCGGCCGCACCTGGCCCAGGCCCGGGAAACACTGCAGGATCTGCTGCTGGTTGGCGCAGATCATGCGCTGCGTGTTGATCACGCCC
>JANOQS010000578.1:0-2834 GCA_031414975.1 Methylibium sp.
ATCATGGCCGACAGCTCGGCCATGATCGGCCAACTGCATCACCGCGGGCCCGACGGCACCGGCGCGTACTGCCAGGGCGAAATGGGCCTGGCGCATGCGCGCTTGAGCATCATCGACCTGGCGGGCGGCGACCAGCCGATCCACAACGAAGACAAGTCGGTCTGGGTGGTGTTCAACGGCGAGATCTTCAACTACATCGAACTGCGCGCCGAGTTGGAGCGCGCCGGCCACCGCTTCTACACACACTCGGACACCGAGGTGATCGTGCACCTGTACGAGCAGCACGGTGACGATTTCGTGCAGCACCTGAACGGCCAGTTCGCGATTGGATTGTGGGACGTGCACAAGAAGCGCCTCGTGCTCGCGCGCGACCGCACCGGCATCCGGCCGCTGTTCCACACCACGGTGAACGGGCGGCTGCTGTTCGCGTCCGAAGCCAAGGCGCTGTTCGCGATTGCCGGCGTGCCACGCCGGCTCGACCCGCTGGCGCTGGCGGAGGTCTTCACCTTCTGGGCGCCGGTCGGTTCGCGTTCGGTGTTCGAGGGCGTGCAGTCACTGCCACCAGGCCACATCATGACGGTGCAGGGCGGCAAGACCGACACCCGCTGCTACTGGGATTGGGACTTCCCGACCGAGCCGATCGACGAAGGCAAGCGCTCGGCGGCCGACTATGCCGACGAACTGCGCGAGCTGATGATCGACGCGGTGCGCCTGCAACTGCGCGCCGACGTGCCTGTAGGCGCCTACCTGAGCGGCGGGCTCGACTCGTCGATCATCACCTCGCTGATCCACAACTTCACCGACACACCGCTGCGCACCTTCTCGGTCACCTTCGAAGACGACGAGTTCGACGAGAGTGCGCACCAGAAGCAGTTGGTGGACTACCTCGGCACGCAGCATTCCCAGGTGCGCTGCACCCGCGCTGACATCGCCGCCGCCTTTCCGCGCGCGCTGTGGCACGCCGAAGCGCCGATCCTGCGCACCGCGCCGACGCCGCTGATGCTGCTGTCGGCCTCGGTGCGCGAGCAGGGCTACAAGGTGGTGCTGACCGGCGAGGGCGCCGACGAGGTGTTCGGCGGTTACGACATCTTCAAGGAAGCGCGCGTGCGGCGCTTCATGGCGCGTGCGCCGCAGTCGAGCGTGCGCCCGCAACTGCTCAAGCGCCTGTACCCGTACCTGAAACATTCGCCGGCCACCAGCGGTGCGTTCGCGAAGAGTTTCTTCAGCGAAGGCATAGCCCACCTGAACGAGCCGTACTTCGCGCACATCCCGCGCTGGAACACGACCGGGCGCATCGCGCAGTTCTTCTCTGCCGGCCTGCGCGACGCGACGGCCGGTTGGTCAGCCTACCCGGCGATCGAGGCGACGCTGCCCGCGAACATCCGCCGCTGGCAGCCGATGGCGCGCGACCAGTACGTCGAGGCGCACACCTTGATGTCGGGTTACCTGCTCAACTCGCAGGGCGACCGCATGGCGATGGCCAATTCAATCGAAGGGCGCTTCCCGTTTCTCGACCACCGCGTGATCGAGTTTGCCAACCGCCTGCCGCCGCGCTACAAGCTGATGGGGCTGACCGAAAAGTTCCTGCTGAAGAAGTCGATGACCGGCCTGCTGCCCGACAGCGTGCGCACACGCAGCAAACAACCCTACCGCGCGCCGGACAGCCAGAGCTTCTTCATAGCCGGCAAGGCGCCCGAGTACGTGAACGAATTGATGAGTGAGGAGCGCATTGCCCAGGCCGGCTACTTCGAGCCGAAGGCGGTGCGCAAGCTGTTCGAGAAGAGCCGCGCGGGCCGCACGATCGGCTTCGGCGACAACATGGCCTTCGTCGGCATCTTGTCGACGATGCTGATCGATGAGATGTTCATCAAGGGCCAGGCCATGTCGGCGCGGCCGGCCATCGCCTCGGCTGAACCGTTGGCCGCCGTGGCCTGAACCACAGAACATCAAAACAGAAGGGAACCCCAGACGTCATGCTGCTGCACCAGTTGTTCGAGCAGTCCGCCAGCCAGTCGCCGACCAAGGAAGCGCTGGTCTTCGAAGGCCAGCGCCTCAGCTACGCCGACATCGACCGCCGCGCCAGCCAACTCGCCGCCGCGCTGCAGCACCGTGGTGTGCAGCGCGGCGACCGCGTCGCGACCCTTCTGGACAACAGCGTCGAAGCGGTGGTGGCGATCTACGCCGCGCTGAAGTGCGGTGCGGTGTTCATGCCGATCAACCCGCTGACCAAACGCGACAAGCTGGCCTACCTGCTGAACGATTCGCGCGCGAGCGCACTGATCGCGCATGCGGCGCTGAGGCCCGAGTTCGAAGATGCGCTGGCGCAGAACAAGAGCGTGCGCACCTGCTATGTCGTCGGCGCGCGCGACGATGCACCGGCCCCCGCCGACCCACGCTGCCTGCCCTACCCCACGCAGACCACCCAGTTGCTGGCGGTACCGCCGACGATCGACCAGGACCTGGCCGGCATCATCTACACCTCCGGCTCCACCGGTGACCCCAAGGGTGTGATGCTGACGCACCTGAACATGGTGTCGGCGGCGCGCTCGATCAGCACCTACCTCGAACTGCAGCGCGACGACCGCATCGTCTGCGTGCTGCCTTTGGCCTTCGACTACGGGCTGTACCAGGTGCTGATGGCCTTCCTGGTCGGCGCCACCGTGGTGCTGGAGCGCTCGTTCTCGTTCCCGGTCAAGGTGCTGGAAACCTGTGCCAAGGAACGCGTCACCGTGTTCCCCGGCGTGCCCACGGCCTTCTCGCTGCTGATGAACCTGAAGACCTTGCGCGAGCACCCGCTGGAGCACCTGCGCAAGATCACCAACACTGCGGCGGCG
>JANOQS010000579.1:0-11203 GCA_031414975.1 Methylibium sp.
CGCGTCCAAGGCCGTCACCGTGATGGTGTTCGAGCCTGTCTGCAACTGGATCGACGCTGCCGACCAGGCCGCTGCCGTGTTGGTGCCGTCCAGCGTGGCCATGCCCGAGCCGCCGCGACTGTTGACCCAGTTCACCCGGCCTACGCGCATGTTGTCGGTCACCTGGCCCTTCAGGCCCACCACGCCGCTGCTGCCGAGGTTCGTGGGTGCGCCAATGCTCACGCTGGGGGCGATCTGGTCGATCCCCCTCCAGCGTTGCCGCTCGGCCTCTTCCAGCGCCGCGCCGTCGTCGCTGGCGACTTCTTCCGTGGGGGTGGCCGCGCCGCCGCAGCCGATCAGGGTCAGCGCGGCCGTGGCCTGGAGCGCTGCGAGCAAGAGGATGTTCAGCCTGAGTTTCATGGGTGCCTTTTTTCTTGACGAGACGGAGCTGTCTGGTGCCGAATTGACAGGTTAGGGGGGCCCCCCCCTGGCGCCAGTAACGGAGCCGCAAACCTGTAACGGCGTGGGACGCAGTCAGCCCGCGCCCCAATCGCGTGCGAAACGCTGCCCGATGGGTCAGGGTTCCCCCTGGGAGAGCCCCTTGTTGGCCCATGAATGGGTGCCGTTGGCGGCCCAGGCGCCTTTACAACTCCTCACCTCAAAGGCAGTTCTGGAGCGCCCGCGGCACCGGCGCGGCCGGCGATTGCAACCAAGTGCGTACACGGGCGTGGGCCGGGATGCACGCGGCGGCGTGCCCGCTGCCTAGAATGTGCAGATGCCCAAGCCCCAGTTCACCAGCACGGTCAGCGTGCGACATTTGCCCGAGCAGTCCGACCCGCAGAACGGCCAGCATGCGTTCGCGTACACGGTCACGATTCGGAACAGCGGCGACGTGACCGGCCAGCTGATCGCGCGCCATTGGGTCATCACCGACACCAACGGCCAGGTGCAGGAAGTGCGTGGCCTCGCCGTAGTGGGGCACCAGCCGCTGCTCAAGCCCGGCGAGAGCTTCGAATACACCAGCTGGACGCGGCTCGAAACGCCCCAGGGCACGATGCGCGGCACCTTCTACTGCATGACCGAAGACGCCGAACCGTTCGACGCTGCGGTGCCCGAGTTCGGGCTCACCCTGCCGTCTTCACTGCATTGAGCGAGACCCCGGGCCGATGAAGTGGCCGAGGTGGCGCCGCCGCGCGCCCCAGGTCTGGGACCTGGCGGCGCTGCTGCAGACCGCGGGCTTTGCCGCCGACCCCGGCACCCCGCTGGCCGAGCGCCACCTGTGGCTGATCCGCCTGCTCGACTGGTTGCGCCATGCGCCGCTGGCGGCCGACATGGCCGCTGTGGCACCGTCCCCGAACCCGGTGCTGCGCCTGCGCCACCTGCTCAATGTGCTGGACCGCAACCCCGAGCACCGCGAACACGTGAGCCGCTTGCTGGTGCGCTTCTGGGGCCAGGTGGACAACGCCGCGCTGCTGGCCGACTTCGGCTTTTCGCCGCGGCGCGACTTCGGCGGCGAACTGACCCAGCGCCTGCGCGGCCACCTGCTGCCGCTCACGCCGGCCACCACCGACCTGGGTGACCTGTTCGGGCTGCTGTTCCCGCAGTCGGACGACGGCGCCTGGCTCGAAGCGCTCGACGAGGCCACGCTGGTGCGCGTGGCGGCACTGTTGCGGCCGGCCCAGACCGAACCCCCGTCGGCGCCTGCCGACGATTGGCGCACGCCCTTCCTCGACGCCATCATGTACTTGACCAGCGCGGTGCGCGCGGCCGGCTTCTCGGGCCCGCTGCGCCAGCGCATGAGCGCCGAGCTGCTGACCGGCGCTGGCGGCGAAGCGCCGTTCCGCGAGCTGGCGCAGATTGCCGAGCGCCTGCGCGAACACGCGCGCTCCGGCGACACCGCCGCGCTGCTGCAGGAGGCGCACTACCTGCGCGCGCTGCTCGACGCCTGCCGCCAATGCGCCGACAGCGTGCTCGACCACCTGGAAGAGCACGGCGTGTCGGTCGACCTGGTGTTCGAGCTGGACCAGTTGCGCCAGCGCACGGCGCGCATCGAAGAACTGCTGAACTGCCTGCTGAGCCCGGCGCCGGGCCCCGACATTGCGCGCCTGCTGGCCGGGCTGGTGCGCACCGCCGACGAGCGGCGCAGCATCGGCGCGCTGTTCGCCAGCCACTACTCGCTGCTGGCGCGCAAGGTGGCCGAACGCAGCGCCGAAACCGGCGAGCACTACATCACCCGCGACGCCGCCGAGTACCGCGCGATGCTGAAGGCCGCGCTCGGCGGCGGCGCGGTGATTGCCGGCACCACGTTCGTGAAGTTCATGTTGATGGCGCTGGGCCTGTCGGCGTTCTGGGGCGGTTTGTGGGCCGGCCTGAACTACGCCGCCAGCTTCGTCGTGATCCAGCTGATGCACTGGACCATGGCGACCAAGCAGCCGGCGATGACCGCCCCGGCCATGGCCGACAAGCTGGCCGACCTGAGCCAGGACGACGCGGTGGAGCGTTTTGTCGACGAGGTCGCGAACCTGATCCGCTCGCAGGCGGCCGGCATCATCGGCAACCTGGCGGCGGTGATTCCGCTGGTGCTGCTGGTGCAGTCGGCCAGCCAGGCAGCGTTCGGCGCACCGGCCATCAGCGCCAAGGACGGCCAACACGTGCTGGACACGATCAGCCTGCTCGGCCCGACGCCGTTCTTCGCCGCCTTCACCGGCGTGCTGCTGTTTGCCAGCTCATTGATCGGGGGCTGGGTCGAGAACTGGTTCGTCTGGCACCGGCTCGACAGTGCCATCGCCTGGAACCCGCGCTTCATCGCCCGCCTGGGGCAGCCGCGCGCGGCGCGCTGGGCGGCCTGGTGGCGCCACAACATCTCGGGGCTGGCGTCGAACATCTCGCTCGGGCTGATGCTGGGGTTGGTGCCGGCGGTGGCGGCGTTCTTTGCGCTGCCGGTCGAAGTGCGGCACGTCACCTTGTCGACCGGGCAACTGGCGGCGGCGGTCGGCGCGCTGGGTTTTTCGATCCTCGGCCACGCCGGGTTCTGGTGGTGCGTGGCCGGCATTGCCGCCACCGGCGTGCTGAACCTGGCGGTGAGCTTCTTCCTGGCTTTCAAGGTCGCCCTGCGTTCGCGCGGCATCCGGCTGGCCGACCGCAGCCGCATCTACCGGGCGATCCGGCGCCGTTTGCTCAGGCGGCCGATGTCGTTCATCGTGCCGCCGCCGACCTGAGTCATTCGTCGCTTGAGTCGCCGCCCCGGCGTTCGCCCTTGCGCCGGCCGGCGAACATGACCCACCAGACGATCAGCCCCAGCAGCAGCAATGCGCCCAGGGCTTCCAGCAAAATCAACCACATGCTCACGGTCCTTCACTGCGCGCGCCGGAATTCGACGGCCTGGATTCTAGGTTTGCTGGCTACCTTGCTCGCCGCCTGCACCGGTGCGCCGCCGGTGCCGGATGCGGCGCCGGGGGATGCGGCCAAGCCGCCGGTCAGCGTGCAGCCGGAGCCGGCCCTGACCGGGCCGGCCGGGCCTTCCACCAGCCTCGTGCGGCCACGCTCGCGCTGGGTGCCGGTCGACTGGACTGAGCTGCCCGGCTGGCAGGCCGACCGCACCCTGGAGCTGTGGCCGGCCCTGCTGCGCGGCTGCGACCGGCCCGCACCCGGCTGGGCCAGCGTGTGCGTTGCGGCCAGCAAGCTGCCGCCGCAGAACGACGCCGACGCGCGCGCCTGGCTGCAGCAGCAGTTGCGCCCCTACCGCATCGAGGCACTCGACGGCACGGCCGACGGGCTGATCACCGGCTATATAGAAGCGCGCATCGACGCGCAGCGCCTGCCGTCCGGCCAGGTGCGCGTGCCGATCCACGCGCCGCCGGCCGATCTGGCCACGCGCCAGCCCTACTGGACGCGCCAGCAGCTCGACTCGCTGCCCGCCGCCAAAGCGGCGCTGGCCGGGCGCGAACTGGCCTACGTGGCCGACCCGCTGGACGCGCTGTTCCTGCAGATCCAGGGCTCGGGCCGGGTGCAGATGAAAGAGGCCGACGGCAGCCGCAGAACCGTGCGCCTGAGCTACGCCGGGCACAACGGCCAGCCCTACAAGTCGGTCGGCAAGTGGTTGATCGAGCAGGGCGAGCTGCGCGCCGACCAGGCCTCGTGGCCCGACATCAAGCAGTGGGCCTTGACCCACCCGAAGCGCATCAACGAGATGTTGTGGAGCAACCCGCGCGTGGTGTTCTTCCGCGAGGAGCCGCTGCCCGACCCGCAAGCCGCGCCGCTGGGCGGCCAAGGCGTGCCGCTGACGCCGCGCCGCTCGATCGCGGTGGACGTGCAGAGCATTCCGTACGGCACGCCGGTGTGGCTGGACACCAGCGAGCCGCTGACGAACACGCCGCTGCGCCGCCTGGTGATGGCGCAAGACACCGGCAGTGCGATCGTCGGCGCCGTGCGGGCCGACTACTTCTGGGGCTGGGGCGATGAGGCCGAGGCGCAGGCCGGCCGGATGAAGCAGGCGTTGCGAATGTGGGCGCTGTGGCCGATCCAGCCCTGAGGATCAGGAGAGCCGAAGTGCACGACGTCCCCCCCATCGACCCCGGCCGCCAGATCGACTGGAGCCTGACCTCGGGCGACTACGCCGCCCACCGCCCCGGCCCGCCCGCGCGGCTGTACGACATGCTGGCGCTGCTGGGTGTGGGCCGGCCGGGCCAGCGCCTGCTCGATCTGGGCACCGGCACCGGGCTGCTGGCGCGCGAGTTCGCGCGCCGCGGCTGCCGGGTCAGTGGCACCGACGTCGCGCCGGGGCAGATCGAAGCCGCCCGCCAGCTCGCGCAGGCCGACGGGCTGAGCGTGGACTTCCAGGTCGCGCCGGCCGAGGCCTGCCCGCACGCCGATGCGAGCTTCGACGCCGTGACCGCCAGCCAGTGCTGGCTCTACTTCGACGCGGCGCGCACCCTCGCCGAGGTCAAGCGCGTGCTCAAGCCGGGCGGCGTGCTGGTGACCACGCATTTCAGCTGGCTGGCGCAGGCCGACCCGATCGCGCGCGCCAGCGAAGAACTGGTGCTGCGCTTCAACCCGGCCTGGCAGGGGGCAGGCTGGGCCGGCAAGATCCCGTCGGTGCCACCATGGTCGGTGGGCCGGGCCGCGGTGCAGGCGATGTTCTGGTTCGACGACGCCGTTCCGTTCACGCGCGAAAGTTGGGCCGGCCGCATGCGCGCCTGCCGCGGCGTCGGCGCGACCCTGGCGGCCGACCAGGTGGCTGCCTTCGATGCCGAACACCGGGCGCTGCTGGAACGCCTGGCGCCACCGCAGTTCACGGTCTTGCATCGCATTGATGCGCATTTGTTCCGCCCGCTGTAGAAGGAACGAAGGAACATCATCCGGCGTCGGAAAGGTTTGTGCCCCCCGTGCGACAGAGGTGAACCATGCCCTTCAAGGAGTTTCTTGCCATGACCCGCCGCCCCCTGCTCGCGTTCCTCGGCAGCTTCGGCCTGGCGCCCAAGGTGATTGCCGCGACCCCTGCGCCGGCGGCATCGGGCGCCGCACGCGCCGACGCGCCGAAGCTGACCGATGCCGAATGGAAGCAGCGCCTCACACCGGCCCAGTACGACGTGCTGCGCCAGCACGGCACCGAGCGTGCGGGAACGAGCCCGCTGAACGCTGAAAAGCGCAAGGGCCGCTACCTGTGCGCCGGCTGCGGGCTGGCGCTGTTCACGTCGGAGATGAAGTTCGAGAGCGGCACCGGCTGGCCGAGCTTCTACACGACCCTGCCCGACGCCGTGGGCACCTCCACCGACTTCAAACTGATCCTGCCGCGCACCGAATACCACTGCACGAGCTGTGGCGGCCACCAGGGCCATGTGTTCAACGACGGGCCGCGCCCGACCGGCAAGCGCTATTGCAACAACGGCGTGGCGTTGAAGTTCGAGGTGGCGGCATGAAGCGAAGGACGAGGGGCCCCTTCAGGGGATCGGCCAGCGCAATGCCGCCGAGCCACCGACCCCACCAGCCGACGATGAAGCGCGACCGCACGGAGGTGGCGACGTGAGGCCGGTCGTGGCAGCGCGTACGGTCGCCGCTGCGCTGGCCATCGGGCTGGCGTGTGGGGTGACCGTTCGGTCGCAGACAGCGGCGCCCCCGACAGCCTCTGCGCCCGCCGCCACCGCCAAGGCCGTGTTCGCCGGCGGCTGCTTCTGGTGCGTCGAGTCCGACTTCGACAAAGTGCCGGGCGTGCTGTCCACCACCTCCGGCTACACCGGCGGCACGACGGCGAACCCGACCTACGAGCAGGTGTCGGCCAAGCGCACCGGCCATGCCGAAGTGGTGGAAATCGTCTTCGACCCGGCCAGGGTCAGCTACGAGAAGCTGGTCGAACACTTCTGGCGCACCATCGACCCGACCACCAAGGACCGCCAGTTCTGCGACGTGGGCTCGCCCTACCGCAGCGCCATCTTCGCGCAGGACGACGCGCAACTGAAGATCGCCAACGCATCGCGCCAGGCGCTGGAGAAAAGCAAGCCGTTCAAGGAACCGATCGTCACCGAGGTGCTGATCGGCGGCCCGTTCTACCCGGCCGAGGCCTACCACCAGGACTACTACCAGAAGAACCCGGTGCGATACAAGTACTACCGAACCAGCTGCGGGCGCGACGCGCGGGTGAAGCAGTTGTGGGGGGATCAGGCGGGGCACTGAGGCCCGTTGCGAGGGGTTCCCGTAGGCAATTCCTGCGCGACCGAAACTCCCGCGTGGCAGCTCCGCGTTCAGAGAATCCGGCTGCGCTCCACTTCAGGCGGCACGGGCTCGGGTGCCGGGTCCTTCGTCACCAACCAGATTCCGCCGCAGACCAGCAGCAGGGCGGCGCCGTTGCGCCACTCGAGGATGCTCTCGTTCAGGAACAGCGCCGACAGCACCGCGCCGAACACCGGCACCATGAAGTTGAACGCGGTGACCATGCTCACGCGGTTGTACTTGAGCAGCAGGCTCCAGATCGAGATCGCCAGCGACGACAGCACCACCAGGTAGGCGAGCAACGCGGTCGACGCCGGCGTGAAGCCGTGCAGCTCGCCACCGGCACCGTAGCCGCCGATCAGCAAGGCCGCGCCCCCGACCACCAGCTGCCAGCCGGTCATCACGATCGGGTCGATGCCCCTGGAGATGCGCTTGCCGTAGATGCTCGCGGCGGCCAGCACCGCCGCTGCGATGACGACGAAGCCCTCGCCGAGCAGCGTGAAATCGATCTGCAGAAGACCGTCCAGGCCGGCGCCGAAATTGACGACCATCACGCCCACGAAGCCGATCGCGCAGCCCAGGGCCTTGCTGCCGCTGAGCCGGTCGTTGTAGTAGATGAAGTGCGCCAGAAGCACGCTGAAGAACGTGCCCGTGGCGTTCATGATCGAGCTCTTCACGCCGGTGGTGTGGGCCAGGCCGATGTAGAAGAAAACGTACTGCAGCGTGGTCTGCAAGAGGCCGAGCACCGCGAACTGACCGAGCGTTCGCCCCGAGAAGCCGTCGATGCGCTTGCCGCTGGCGACGGCATAGACCAGCAGCAACAGGCCCGCGAGCAGGAAGCGCCAGCCGGCGAATACCAGCTTGCCCGCGATGTCGCCGGCCGCGATGCCGAACAGCGCATAGCCGTTCTTGATGGCCGGGAACGAACTGCCCCAGAGCACGCAGCAGAACAGGGCCAGCAGGAAGACGATCTTGCGGTCGGTGAGAAAGGGGTGATCGGTTCGGTGCGGCAAGGCGTTCTCTGACATGGCGTGGGTCACACGACCCCAGGCGATGCTAGGTCACCCGCCCTCGCCCCTCCCGGGGCCTTACACCTCCAGCCACTCCTTGCGCACCCCTTCATTGGCCTTCAGGTCGGCCGCCGAGCCTTCGAACACGATGTGGCCGTGGCCCATCACGTACAGGCGCTTGGAGATGCGCAGCGCGATCGTCAGCTTCTGCTCGACCAGCAGGATCGACACGCCGCGCGCGGCGATGCGTTCGAGCAGTTCAGCCACCAGTTCGACGATCTTCGGCGCCAGGCCTTCGGTGGGTTCGTCGATCATCACCAGGTCGGGGTCGCCCATCAAGGTGCGGCAGATCGTCAGCATCTGCTGCTCGCCGCCGGACAGCACACCGCCTGGCGTGTCGATGCGCTCCTTCAGCCGTGGGAACAGGTCGAACATGTCCTGCATGCTCCAGCGCCCGCCTTCCTTGGTGGACTTCATGCCCAGGATCAGGTTCTCGCGCACCGTGAGCTGCGGGAAGATGTCGCGGTTCTCGGGCACGTAGCCCAGGCCGCAGCGCGCCACCTGGTGCGGCTTGAGGTGGATCGTCTCCTGGCCCTTGAACTTGACCGAACCGGTGCGCACCACCTCGCCCATGATGGCCTTGATGGTGGTCGAGCGGCCGACGCCGTTGCGGCCCAGCAGCGAGACGATCTCGCCCTCGCCGACCGAGAAGTCCACGCCCTGCAGGATGTGGCTCTTGCCGTAGTACGCATGCAAGTCCTTGACTTCAAGCATGGCTGGCCTCCGCGGCGGTGCCCAGGTACGCTTCCTTCACCGCAGCATTGGCGCGGATGGCCACCGGCGTGTCGGTCGCGATCACCTGGCCGTAGACCAGCACCGAGATGCGGTCGGCCAGGTCGAACACCACGCTCATGTCGTGCTCCACGATCACCAAGGTCTTGCCTTCGGTGACGCGGCGGATCAGCGCCACCGCGTGTTCGGTTTCGGAGCGGCTCATGCCGGCGGTGGGCTCGTCGAGCATGATCACGTCGGCCCCGCCGGCGATGGTGATGCCGATCTCGAGCGCGCGCTGTTCGGCATAGGTCAGCACACCGGCCGGCACCGAGCGGCGCGAGACCAGGTTGATCTGCTCCAGGATCGCTTCGGTGCGCTCGCGGGCGTCGCGCGCGCGCTCGACCATGCGCCAGAACGAATAGCGGTAGCCCAGCGACCACAGCACGCCGCAGCGGATGTTCTCGAACACGCTCAGGCGCGGGAAGATGTTGGTGACCTGGAAACTGCGCGAGAGCCCGCGCCGGTTGATCATGAACGGGGCCAGCCCGGTGATGTTCTCGCCGTTGAGCAGCACCTGCCCGGAGGTGACCGGGAAGCGCCCGCTGACCAGGTGGAACAAGGTGGACTTGCCCGCGCCGTTGGGGCCGATGATGGCGTGACGCTCGCCCTGCTTCACGTCCAGGTTCAGGCCGCGAATGATGGGCGTGGCACCGAAGCTCTTGTGCACGTCGATGAGCTGCAGCGCCGACTTGTGCGTGGACTTTTGCGTGGGCGCGTTCATGCCGCCCGCCCGCGTTGTGCTTCCTGCGCCGCCGCGTGGAATGCGTCGGCCGCGCGCGGCCCGACGCGCTTGAGCAGCACGGCGCCGCCCACCAGCAGCAGCAGCACCGCGACCCAGACGATCGGCGAGTTGGCCTGGTAGTTCATCCACAGCACGCGCATCGCCGGGCCGTCGGAGGCCTTCACAAGCAGGTGATGCGCGGTCTCGATCAGCAGCACCGCGCCCACCGCCAGCATCACCACCGGCACCAGCACCGTGGCATACGCCGGGATCACACGCTTCCAGGTGCCGGCGGCAATCAGCGGCTGGTGCATCAGCAGCAGCCCGGCCAGGCCCCAGGGCGCGTACATCACGACCACCACGAACATCAGGCCCACGTACAGCAGCCACGCGCCGGTGTAGTCGGACAGCGAGATCTGCAGGAAGGTCATCAGCACCGCGCCGATGATCGGCCCGATGAAGAAGGCCACGCCGCCGATGTAGGCCATCAGCAGCACGTAACCCGACGGCCCGGCGCCGACGACGCTGGAGGTGACGATCTCGTAGTGGATGGCCGCCAGCCCGCCCGCCACGCCGGCAAAGAATCCCGACGCGCAGAACGAGATGAAGCGCACCACCTGTGTGCTGTAGCCGACAAACTCGGCCCGCTCGGGGTTGTCGCGCACCGCATTGCACATGCGCCCCAGCGGCGTGCGCGTGAACGCGTACATGGCCGCCGCACACAGCAGGCACCACGCGGCGATCAGGTAGTAGACCTGGATCTGCGGGCCGAAGCTGATGCCGAACAGGCGCAAGGTGGACGTGCGGCTGGTCGAGATGCCGCCTTCGCCGCCGAAGAATCCGCGCAGGATCAGCGAACACGCCGCCACCAGTTCGCCGATGCCGAGCGAGATCATCGAGAACGCGGTGCCGGCGCGCTTGGTCGAGACCCAGCCGAAGATGATCGCAAACGTCAGGCCGGCCAGGCCGCCGACGAGGGGCAGCAACGGCAGCGGGATCGGCAGCTTGCCGGCGCCGACCACGTTCAGCGCATGCGCCGTCATGAAGCCACCGAGGCCGTAATACACCGCGTGGCCGAACGACAGCATGCCGGTCTGGCCCAGCAGCATGTTGTACGACAGCGCGAAGATGATGGCGAAGCCCATCAGGCTCATCATCGTGATCGACGCGCCGCTGGTGAAGATGTACGGCAGCACCAGCACGATGACCCCGGCGGCGATCCACGCGCCGTAGGTCTTGAGCGGGCCCGCAGACGTGTTCATGTGTCGCGATCCCCCATCAGCCCCTTGGGCCGGAAGATCAACACCAGCACCAGCAGCAGGTACGGAATGATCGGCGCGACCTGCGCCACCGTCGCCATCCACAGGTCGCCGCCGATGGACTGGCGCGTGAGCGTGACGCCGAGGTGGGCCATCACGTCGGCGAGCGACACGTTCAGCGCCACCGCGAAGGTCTGGATCAACCCGATCAGCAGCGACGCGATGAACGCACCGGGCAACGAGCCCAGCCCGCCCACGACGACCACGACGAACAGGATCGGCCCGAGCGAAGCCGCCATCGCCGGCTGAGTGACCAGCGCCGGCCCGGCGATCACCCCCGCCAGCGCCGCCAGCGCACAGCCCACGCCGAATACCAGCATGAACACCAGCGGCACGTTGTGGCCGAGCGAGCCGACCATGTTCGGGTGCGTCAGCGCGGCGCGGATGATCAGGCCCACTCGGGTACGCGTGAGCAGCAGCAGCAAGCCGATGAACACCGCCACCGACATCAGCAGCATGAACATCCGGAACGCCGGGTAGGTGGTGGAAAACAGCGTGAAGGCCGAGAAGTTCAGCGCCTCGGGAACGCGGTAGTCCACCGGCACCTTGCCCCAGACCATCTGCACGATCTCTTCGATCATGAAGGCCAGCCCGAACGTGAACAGCAGCTCGGCCACGTGGCCATGCTTGTGCAC
>JANOQS010000580.1:0-2161 GCA_031414975.1 Methylibium sp.
GTACCGGCCCCCGCACCCGCTCCGGCGCCTGCCCCGGCACCCGCACCCGCACCTGCTCCGGCACCTGCCCCCGCACCCGCTCCGGCTCCGGCACCGGCACCGGCACCGGCACCGGCACCGGCACCGGCACCGGCACCCGCACCCGCACCGGTACCGGCCCCCGCACCCGCTCCGGCGCCTGCCCCGGCACCCGCACCCGCACCTGCTCCCTCCGCATCCCTGGCCCTGACCGCCTGCGAACCGTCGGGCAAGGGCACGGACTATCAGGTCGGCGACGGCAAGTCCTACACCGCACTCGACCAGGTGCCGTGGGAAGCCCTGAAGGCCGGCGACACGGTGCGCATCTTTGCGCGTGCCACGCCCTACAACGGCAAGTTCCTGATCGCCGCGCAAGGCACGGCCGCCGCGCCGGTGCGCATCTGCGGCGTGCGCGGCGCCAATGGCGAGCGCCCGGTCATCGACGGCAACGGCGCGGTGTCACGCCGCGCACTGGCCTCGGCCTACGGCAACTCCGCCTACACCAGCGACATCCACCAGGCCCGCTCGGTGATCGTCATCAAGCCGCTGGCCACGCAGGCCTGGGAAGCGGTGCCGGCGCATGTGCAGATCGACGGCCTGAACATCAAGCGCGGTCACCCGAACTACAGCTTCACCGACGCTGCCGGTGTGAGCAAGCGCTACGACGGATTCGGCGCCTGCATATGGGTCGAGCGCGGCCACAACATCCAGATCGTCGACAACGAGATCAGCGACTGCCAGATGGCCATCTTCAGCAAGTCGACCGAGGACGGCGACTTTTCGCTGAGCAAGAACCTGCGCATTGCCGGCAACTACCTGTGGGGCCACGGCATCAGCGGCAGCGACCGTGAGCACACCACCTACACGCAGAGCGTGGGCACGCTGATCGAGTTCAACCGTTACGGCCCGCTGCGCACCGGCGCCGGTGGCAACTCGATCAAGGACCGTTCGGTCGGCACAGTGGTGCGCTTCAACCGCATCGACGAAGGCGCCCGTGCGGTCGACCTGGTCGAGGCCGAGGACTTCCCCGGTTATGCGCTGAAGGACCCGGCCTACCGCACGAGCTTCGTCTACGGCAACCAGATCAAGAAGAACGGCAACACCGGCAGCGTCATCCACTACGGCGGTGACCACTACGGCAGCAGCGCCGGCGCGAGCTGGGGCGAGCCGATCTTCCGCAAGGGCACGCTCTACTTCTTCAACAACACGCTGCACATCACCGGCAGCGGCGCCGAGCTGTTCCAGCTCGACACCACCGAAGAGCGCGCCGAGGTGTTCAACAACATCTTCGTCTTCGCCGACAGCGTGCCGGTGGGCCAGCGCAGCATGCGCGCCAGCCGCGAGGTGGGTGCAGGCTGGACGCCGGGCGGCATCCTGAACCTGGGCCGCAACTGGATCAGCAGCGGCTGGGCCGACTCCGACATCTACCACCCGGTCAAGGGTCAACTGATCGGCGCGGCCAACATGCTCGCCGGCAGCAGCCTGCCGATCGACCTGACGACGATGACGCCACTGGCCAGCAGCGTGGTGCTCGACGCCGTGCAGGCCGCCCCGGGCGCAGCGAGCGCCTACGGCGTGACACAGCAACTCGGCGCCAATTTCGTGCCGATCGCCCGCGCCGTGAAGGGTGCCGCGATGGACCTGGGCGCCGTGGAGCGCTGAGCGGTTCAACCGTACTGACGAGGGGTCACTGCTGCCGCAGGCCGGCAGCGGGCCCCACACCGATCTCGAAGAAGGAATCCAGACCATGAAGCTCAAATTGAACGTCTTGCTGCTCGCGGCACTCGAGGCCACGACCGTGCTGACCCTGATCGGCTGCGGCGGCGCGGCGACAACCGAAGGGGCCACCACCGACGAGAGCCTGAGTCTGGAAGAGGCCGAGCGGCAACGCTGGAGGGCGATCGACCAGATCGCCCCGAGCGTGAGCATCGGCGCACCCACGAACATCGGCAGCACCGGCGTGGTGGGCCTGAAGGGCCAGGTGACCGACAACATGCGCGTGGGCCGGGTGAACTGGGTCAACAGTCGCGGCGGCTCGGGCATGGCCACGCTGGACGGCACCAACACGGCAGCGGCCTGGTCGGCAGCGTCGATCCAGTTGCAGACAGGCTCGAACACCATCACGGTGACGGCCTTGGACGCG
>JANOQS010000581.1:0-6449 GCA_031414975.1 Methylibium sp.
CACGACCCGGGTGATGCGAAAGACGGCGTCACGGTCACGGTGCCGATCTACTCGCTGAACCAGGTGAACGACGAACGCTGCGAGTGGCTCGTGCCCGGCATGCTGAAGGACAAGCTGCTCGCGCTGGTGAAGAGCCTGCACCAGAAGCCGCGTACGCGGCTGGTGCCGCTGCCCGACTACGTTGATGAGTTTGTCGCCACCCACGACTTTGCGCAGGGCGGCCTGCTCGACGTGCTGCTCAAGAGCGTGCGCGACAAGACCCAGCTCGACATCAAACGCGCCGACTTCAAGCTCGAACAGGTGCCGGCGCATTTGCAGATGAACTTCCGCATCGTCGACGAGCACGGTCGCCAGCTCGGCACCGGGCGCAACCTGCCGGCGCTGAAGGCCGAGTTGGGCGGGCAGGCACGGTCGGCCTTTCAGGCGCTGGCGGTGTTGAAGGCGGCGCCGGCGGCGCAGACCGGCGCTGTTGCGGGGACGACCCCGAACGTCGCTCACGGCGCTACCCAGAGCGCAAACCCGAACACGAGGACCACGATCGTGTCCTCGAAGTTGGCCAGCGACCCGGCCACGGCAGCCGCGCCGGCGGCGCACAAACCCGCTGAGCGCTACACCGACTGGAGCTTCGGTGACTTGCCCGAGCTGATGGAAATCCGCCGCGGCGCGCAATCGCTGATCGGCTTTCCGGCGCTGATCGACAAGCTCACGCACGTCGAGATCGAGGTCTTCGACGAGCCCGATGTGGCGGCGCTGAAGCACCGTGCCGGCTTGCGCCGCCTGGTGTCGCTGCAGATCCGCGATTCGCTGAAGTACCTGGAAAAGAACATTCCCGACCTGCAGAAGATGGCCGTGGCCTACATGCCGCTGGGCTCGGCCGACGAACTGCGCGACCAGGTTATCGAGCTGGCGCTGGAGCGCGCCTTTCTGGCCGAGCCGCTGCCCACCGACGCGGCCGCGTTCACGCGCCGCCTGGCCGAAGGGCGCGGGCGGCTGACCCTGATTGCGGGCGAGGTGGCGCGCAGCGCGGGCGCGGTGCTGATCGAGTACACCGCCGCAGCCCGCAAGCTGAAAGACGCGCGCCCACCGAAAGAGGTGACAGAGGACATCAGCGCGCAACTCGCGCGCCTGGTGCCCAAGCGCTTTGTGATCGCCACCCCGTGGCCGCAGCTGGCCCACCTGCCGCGTTACCTGAAGGCCATCGTGATGCGCCTGGACAAACTTCGCGCCGACCCGCAGCGCGACACCGACCGGCTGGCCGAACTGCGACCGCTGGAGCAGCGCTTCTGGCGTGTGCTGGCCGAACGCCGCGGCACCGCCGACCCGCGGCTGGGCGAATTCTGCTGGCTGCTGGAGGAGTTGCGCGTGAGCTTGTTCGCGCAAGAGTTGCGCACACCACAACCGGTCAGTGTCAAACGCCTGGAGAAGGTGTGGGGTCAGTTGTTGGGGTAGCGGCAGGCCGGCGCGATGGGCTACATTGCGGGCGCTGACCGGTTCCAACCGGCGGCAACGTCGTTGGAAAACCTGTCAGCACAAGGAGAAACACATGAGCTACGTCTGGATGGCAGTGGTCGGTTTGATCGTCGGTTTGATCGCACGGGCCGTTCTGCCCGGCACCCAATCCTTGGGTCTGATCCTGACTGCGGTGCTCGGCATTGCGGGTTCGTTCGCCGCCGGTTTTGCGGGCCAGGCGCTGGGGCTTTACCAGGCCGGGCAGAACGCCGGCTTCATCGGCTCGGTGGTCGGCGCCATCGTGCTGCTGTTCGTCGTCGGCAAGGTCAAGGGCGGCGCTTCCAGTTCCTGATCTCGCGGCGCGGCAGGGCGCACCGAGGCACAAGTACGCACACCAGCGCACACGAACGCACACCATGGCCGAAGCCGTCGAGTGGGTGATCGTGCCGGGCACGCCGGCACAGGTCGAGGCCGCCGCACGCGACTGCCGGCGCATGGTGAACCGCCGTTCTCTCGTGGCCGCGGGCGTGGCCGTCGTGCCGATTCCCGGCATCGACTGGTTGACTGACGTGGGCGTGCTGCTCAAACTCATCCCCGACATCAACCGCGCCTTCGGCCTGACGCCGGAACAGGTGGAGCGCTTGTCGCCCGACCGGCGCCTGGTGGTCTACAAGACGCTCTCGGCCGGCGGCAGCCTGCTGGTGGGCAAGCTGATCACGCGTGACCTGGTGCTGCATGCGCTCAAGATCGTCGGCGTGCGCCTCACCACGCAGCAGGCGGCCAAGTACGTGCCGGTGGCGGGCCAGGCGCTGTCGGCACTGCTGACGTATTCGGCGCTGCGGTTTGTGTGCGAACAGCACATCCACCAGTGCATGGCGGTGGCGCAGCAGCTGATGCTGCCGGCGCCGGCGGCCGCCACGGTGGTCGGCCACTGAGAGGGCAGGCCGCAAGTCAAGGCGGCTGCACCGTGCCGCTCGCCAGTGCAGCGCGGAAGGCCTGCGGCGACAAGCCCGCACGGCGCGCAAAAAACCGGCTGAAGTACGCCGGGTCGTCATACCCGAGTTCGTGCGCCACATCCGCCACCGCGGCCTGTGTGTAGGCCAGCAGGCGGCGCGATTCGAGCAGCCGCCGCTCGTGCTGAAGGTCCAGCGCCGACAGCCCCGTCACGGCGCGGCAGGCGCGGCTCAGGTGGTCGGGCGTCACGCCCAACTGGCCGGCGTAGAAGCCCAGGGGCGGATGGCGGCGCAGGTGCAGCTCCAGCAGCGAGCGGTAACGCCGCACCAGCGTGTCGCGCAGCGCCTGGCGCGAACCTTCGGCCTGCGCGCCGGGCACCTGGCGCAGGAACCAGGTGGCCAACAGCACCAGGTGGGCCTGCAGCGCATCACTGCGGCCCGGCGCGGCGCGCTCGAACTCGGCGCGCAGCGCGCCGAACAAGGTGGCCCCGGTGGCCGCCTCGGCACCGAAGTCTTCCCCCTGAAGCAACAGCGACGGCAATAGCCTGGCCACCAGCGCGGGGGATGCCGCCAGCGAGCGCTGCAGCCGCTCGGTCGGCGCCGTGACCTGCAGCCCGCTGCAGGCCGGCGCGAATTCGAAGGCATGCACGCAGCCGGGCGCGAGCATCAGCGCGGCCGGCCCCTGCAGCGTGTGCGGCACCTGGTCCAGCCAGACGCTGGCGGTGCCGCGCTCGACCCACATGAACTGGTGCAGGCCTTCGTGCCGATGCGCCGGAATCGTCCATGCGTATTCTTCGCCGCGCACCGCCAGGGATTCGACGTGCAGGCAGTCGTCCGGTGCGAAATGGCGCACCTCCCTGAAGGCAACCGCGAGGGGCGACAAGGTCTTCATCAAGGCCGGGAATGTACCGGAGCCGCCCGGAATGTCCATGGCCGCGCGGGAGCATCAGGCGCACCATGCGCGCCTGTCGCGGCCACCAGAGCTGCTCACCGGAGACTCGCCATGAACCCACGCCGCCCTCTCTTTGAGCTGTCATTGAAGCTGTCACTGTGGCTCGGCCTGCTCGGCCTGGCCGGGGCCGCCCTCGCACAACCCGCGCAGACCCTCATCTGGTCGGGCTTTCCGCCGGGCGGCCTGGGCGATCAGGTGGCGCGCCCCTTGCTCGAGCGCATGAAGGGCCAGTACCCGAGCACCCTGGTGTACGACAGCAAGCCGGGCGCGGGCGGCCGCATCGCGGCCGACTTCGTCAAGCGTGCTGCGCCGGACGGGGCCACCTTGCTGCAGTTGCCGTCCTCGCCGATCACGCTGTACCCGCACCTCTACGGCAAGAAGCTGACCTACGACCCGCTGGTCGACTTCGTTGCCATCACGCCCTTGGCCGCGTACACCTTCTCGATGACGGTGGGGCCGGGTGTGCCGGCCGACGTGAAGACGGTGGCCGACTTCCTCCAGTGGGCCAAGGCCAACCCCGACAAGGCCAACTACGGCATTCCGGCGCCGGGCTCGGTGCCGCACTTCATCGGCATGATGTTCGAGCGTGCGGCCGGCGTGCCGATGAAGAGCATTCCCTACAAGGGTGGCGCGCCGCTGCTGCAAGACCTGATGGGCGGCCAGATTCCGGTCGCTTTCAACGTCGTCAGCGAAGTGCTGCCGCATGTGAAGAGCGGCAAGCTGCGCTCGCTTGCGACGGCGAGCCCGCAACGCTGGGCGGCGCTGCCCGACGTGCCGACCTTGGTGGAGCTGGGCTACAAGGACATTGCTGCGGTCGAGTTCCTCGGCTGGTACGCCCCCGCGAAGACGCCACCGGACGTGGTCAAGCGGCTCGCCGCCGCGGTGCAGCAGGCGCTGCAGTCGCCCGAGATGCAGGAGGTGCTCAACCGCAATGGCCTGCTGGCGATGCGCGAGACGCCCGAAGCCTTCACGACGCTCGTGAAGGACGAAACGGCGCGCTGGGCACCGCTTGTCAAGGCGACCGGTTTCACACCGGAAGACTGACCGGCATGTACGCCCTCCGGACCGTCCGCCTGACTGGCGCGCAAGCGCTGGTGCGCCTGCTGCAGGCCGAAGGCGTGACGCAGGCTTTCGGCATCGTCGGCGGCAAGCTCGGGCCGCTGCTGCACGCGCTGTCGCAGTCGCCGATCCACTTCACCGGCGTGCGCCATGAAGCGGCGGCGCCGATGATGGCGGCGGCCATCTTTGCCGGCACCGGCCGCATCGCGCTGGCGATGGGCGAAATGGGGCCGGGCGGGCTCAACCTGGCCTCGGGTGCGGGTGTGGCCTTCAACAACCACCTGGCGGCGCTCTTGGTCACCACCAACCAGCACCGCGCCGCCGTGTACCCGCACCTCGGCATGTTCATGGACCTGGATGCGCGCGCGGTGTTTGCGCCCGTGACCAAGTGGAACGCCGTGGTGCACGACGTGCGGCGCCTGCCCGAGCTGGTGCGCACGGCCTTGCGTGAGGCGCTGTCGGGCCGGCCCGGGCCGGTGCATCTGGACATTCCGCACGACGTGCTGGGCGGCACCTGTGACTGGCCGGCGCAGGAGTTCGAGATTCCGCCCTCGCGCTACCGCGGATTGGCGGGACCGCGGCCGGCGGCCGAAACCGTGGTGGCGGCCGCGGCGCTGTTGCGCGGCGCGAAGCGGCCGCTGATCGTGGCCGGCGGCGGCGTGATCGTCTCGGGCGCCGTCGACGGGGTGCGTGCGCTGGCTGCGCGGCTGCATGCGCCGGTCGTGCCGACGCAGATGGCGCTCGGCGTGGTCGCCAGCGACAGCGCCCATTTCATCGGCGCGGGCGGGCTGATCGGCGGCGACGCGATCCGGCAAGCCTTCGACGAGGCCGACGTCGTCGTCGCCATCGGCTGCCGCTTTTCGTCGTGGCTGTGGGACGAGAACGGCCCGCTCGCGCGGCGCCACCACCGGCTCATCAACATCAACATCGACTCTTCGGCGCTGGGTGCGCCCGCGCTGCACGAGGTGGCAATGTTCGCCGACGCGAAGGCCGCGCTCGACGACCTGCTGGCCGCGCTGCAGGGCAGCACCTTGCCAGCCGACGCCGAAGTCAAAGCCGCGGCCGAAGCCGACTGGCTGCCGCGTCTGCGCCACACGCGCGCCGCGCACGAAGCGCGCATCGAGCAGCTGGCGAGCGACGACCACGAGGCGGTGATGCACCCGGCCGCACTCGCGCTGGCCATCGGCCGGGCGCTGCCGCACGATGCGATCGCCGTTTTCGACGGCGGCCACACCACGTTCTGGAGCAACGACTGCACGCCGGTGCACGCGCCGCGCACGCGCTTCCACGAACCCGGCATGAGCCAGCTCGGCTTCGGCCTGCCCTATGCGTTGGCGCTGCAGCTCGCGCACCCGGGGCGGCCGGTGCTGCAGATCACCGGCGACGGCTCGTTCGGCTTCACGCTGCAGGAGCTGGACACCGCACGCCGCGAGCGGCTGCCGGTCGTGTCCGTCATCCACAACAACGCGTCGTGGGGCATCATCCGCGCCGGCCAGCGCAACCAGCTCGACTTCGAGTTCGGCACCTCGCTCGCCGACACCGATTACGCCGCGATTGCGCGCGGCTTCGGCTGCCATGGCGAGACGGTAGAGCGTGCCTGTGATGTCGCGCCGGCGCTGCAGCGCGCCTTCGCCTCGGGCCTGCCGGCCGTGCTCGATTGCCGCACGCGCTTCGTGCCGCACCCGGCTGTGCCTGCCTTTGGCCGGATGAATCGATTCGGGTTCGACAGCGCTGCGCACCTGGCGTGACCCTTCAGCGCAGAAGCTGCACGCGTCGAGTCTTACTGTTTCGGCTTGTGCGGCTCGCGGCGGGCGGTGCCCGGCGGGGGCTCATGCTGGGACGGTCTGCGCTGGCGCTCCGACTGCGCTGCGTGCCTTGGCGCTTGCAGGCGCCAAGGCGTGTGCCAGGCGAAGAACAGTCCGCAGGGACTGTTCTTCGTCCGGGCACACTGCATCGGTCTCGCGGCCCGTCGCCGAACTCGCTCCGCTTGCTTCGCCGCGCTACGCTCAAACAGGCGGCGACAAGTCAGTCTACGA
>JANOQS010000582.1:0-5863 GCA_031414975.1 Methylibium sp.
GCCACTTCGAGCGCCAGCCAGCCGGCTTCGTGCGGGGCGCCGGCTTCGGCCTGGCTGAGCCACTCGCCGCGGCCGTAGGTCTGGCGCGCGAGGGTGACCACGTCGCCGACGCTCGCGGCCTCGGCGGTGTGCGGGCCGAAGTTGTAGGCACCGGCCAGCTGGGCATCGTTCCACAGGCATTCGGCCAGGCGCAGGTAACCCGCCAGCGGCTCCAGCACATGCTGCCAGGGACGGGTGGCGTGCGGGTTGCGGATGGCCAGCACGCTGCCGGCCTGCCAGGCGCGCACGGCGTCGGGGATCAGCCGGTCTTCGCTCCAGTCGCCGCCGCCGATCACGTTGCCGGCGCGCGCGCTGGCCACCGCCACGCCCTGGGCGCTCAGGAAGGCGTCGCGGTAGCTGGCGACGACGATTTCGCTCGCGGCCTTGCTGGCGCTGTAGGGGTCGTGGCCGCCGAGTTCATCCGTTTCGCGGTAGGGCTGCGCGCCGCTGGGGTGATCGCCACGCTGGCGGTAGACCTTGTCGGTGGTGACCATCACCGCCACGCGCACGCCGGGCAGCCCCCGCAGCGCGTCGAGCACGTGGGCGGTGCCCATCACGTTGGTGGCAAAGCTTTCCAGCGGAGCCTTGTAGCTGGCGCGCACGAGGGCCTGGGCGGCCAGGTGCAGCACGATCTGCGGTTCGGCGCGGCGCACGGCAGTGGCCACGGCGGCAGCGTCGCGGATGTCGATGAAGCTGCTGTCGCAGGCCTGGGCGATGCGCGCGGCGTCGAACAAGCTCGGCGTCGTCGCTGGCGCCAGCGCCAACGCACTGACCTGTGCGCCCAGGCGTTGCAGCCACAGCGCCAGCCAGCCGCCCTTGAAGCCGGTGTGGCCGGTCAGCAGCACGCGCTTGCCGTGCCAGAACGCTGGGTTGGGCGCGGGGCTGGGCGCTGGGCTCGGCGACATCACCAGAGTTTCCACGGCGCGCGGCCGGACTGCCACAGCTCTTCGAGCAGGTTCTTCTCGCGCAAGGTGTCCATCGGCTGCCAGAAGCCGTTGTGCGGGTAGGACATGAGCTGCCCTTCGGCGGCCAGGCTGGTCAGCGGCTCGGCTTCCCACGGCGTCGAGTCGGCCTGGATGCGCGGGATGCACTGGGGCGACAGCACGAAGAAGCCGCCGTTGATCAGCCCGCCGTCGCCGCGCGGTTTCTCCATGAAGCCGCGCACCTGGTCGCCGTCGAGCTGCAATGCGCCGTAGCGGCCCGGGGGTTGCACGGCGGTGACGGTGGCCAGCTTGCCGTGCGCGCGGTGGAAGCGGATGGTGGCCGCCACGTCCACATCGGCCACGCCGTCGCCGTAGGTGAAGCAGAACGCTTCTTCGTCCTTGACGTAGTCGGCCACGCGCTTCAAGCGCCCGCCGGTCATGGTGTCTTCGCCGGTGTTGACCAGGGTCACCTTCCATGGCTCGGCCTGGCGGTGGTGCACTTGCATGCTGTTGTCGGCCATGTTGAAGGTCACGTCGGACATGTGCAGGAAGTAGTTGGCGAAGTACTCCTTGATCACGTAGCCTTTGTAGCCGCAGCAGATCACGAACTCGTTGACGCCGCCGGCCGAGTAGATCTTCATGATGTGCCACAGGATCGGCTTGCCGCCGATCTCGACCATCGGTTTGGGCTTGAGGTTGGTTTCCTCGGAGATGCGGCTGCCGTAGCCGCCGGCCAGGATCACAGCTTTCATCGTCACTCCAGCCAGGCCGAAATACCGAGCCCCAGGGAACGCAACAGCGCCGAGGCCTGCTGCCCGTCGTGCAGCGCGTTCACGTAGGCCACGCGCAGGTTGTAGTGTTCGCTCTCGGCCGACATCACGTCGAACAGCGAACGGCGCCCGAGCTGCTGCCATTGTTGCAGCGTGGAGCCGCGCACCCGGTCGCTGTTGCGCACCACCGCACTCACCTGGCGCGCCCGGTCGAAGGCCGAGGTGGCCTGCTCATGCACCTCGGCGATGCGGTTCTTGCGCCCTTCCAGCGCGTCGGCACGCTGCAGCCGCGCGGCCTCGGCGCGTTTGCGGGCCGAGGTGATGCTGTGGTCGCCGCCCGGGTTGAGCAGCGGCACGTTGAAGCTGATGCCCGCCAGCACCGACCCCGGGTGGCCGTTGCCGACCGCCTTGGAGCCGCTGACGACCCAGTTGACCTGCGGCTTCTGCCCGGCCACCACGGCGCGCGAATAACTGTCGAGTGCCTGGGCCTGCGCGTCGAGCTGGCCGATCTCGGCCGATCGTTCGGCCACCGATTCGATGTCGGCCAGCAGCGGCACGTCGAGCAGCACCGAGCTCATTCCCTCGCTGCTGGGCATGCCGTCGCCGATGAAGCGCTTCAGCCGGGTTTCGATCTGGCGCACCTGCGACAGCGTCTGCGACTGCGCCAGCTCGGCCTGCTGCAAGGTCTTGCGCGCCTGCACCAGTTCGCTGGCGCGGCCGCGGTCGGCCTTGACGATCTGCTCCAGCGCCTCGACCAGGCAACTCATCTTGCGCGCGTACTGCCCGTACACGCGCGACTGCTGGCGGTAGCGGCTGCGTTCCAGTGCGAGCGAGACAGTCTGGAACGCGACCTGGTCCTGCGCCGTCAACTGGCCCAGACGGGCGGCTTCGGACAGGCTGCTGCGCCAGCCGGTGAGTTCGGCGTTGCGGCCGGCGTCGTACAGCGGCGCGCCGAGGTTGACGCTGAACACCGCTTGCGCGCCGGTCTGGGTCGCCACGCTCTGCCCCGAGCTGGAGGCCAGCCCAAAGCTGCCCGACATCGATGCCTGCAGCTTGCTCGCGGCACGGGTTTCTTCCACGTCGCTGGCGGCGGCTTCGGCCAGCAGGCGGGCGGCGCCGACGGCATTGCTGCGCCGGGTTGCCTCTTGCACCATGCTCTGCAGGCCCAGACGCGGCGCGCTGGCGTCGGCGGCCAGTGCCGCGGCGCTTCCGGGCACCGGGCTGTCGGGCGTGTCTTCGTCGATGCAGCGGGCGGCAGCGGCCTGCGCCAATGTGAGCGCGGCAACGCAGAGCAGGCCGCAAGTGAGCGGGCGGTGCCAAGGCAAGGGGCGCAATGTCGGTGTTCTCAAAGCAGCGGTCTCCAGTGCCTGAGGCTGTGGCAGCGGCACTTTTTTCTCGAAGCCGCGACAGTACACCTCGATACAAGTGCCGGCGAAGGCGGGATCAGTGCGGCAAAGGCCCGCCAGTTTCGGAAGTGTGCAGAGATACCGGATTGAGGGCTAAAGATTCGGCCACACAAGCGCTGACGGGAAGTTCAGAATGCGCCGGTGCGCGGACGCGCGAAAGGGCCTGCACGATGGAACCCACACAACCCGCTGCCGCCGCCGAGCCGATGCAGGGCAAGGTGCTCTACATCGAAGACCAGCCGGTGCATCACGCCCTGGTCGAGGCCATGCTGGCGCAGTCGCCGCAGATTCAGCTGATCAAGACGACCACCGGGCGCGAGGGCATCCGCGTGGCGCAGGCCGAGATGCCCGACGTGATCCTGCTCGACCTGAACCTGCCCGACATCAGCGGCCTGGAGGTGGTGCGCTCGCTGAGCGAGCTGATCGCGAAGAAGCGCTTCCGCGTGGTGCTGCTGACGGCCGACACCTTCTCGATCGACGTTGTCAAGGCCATGAGCCTGGGCGCGCACGAGTACTGGGTCAAGCCGATCTCGCCCGAGCGGCTGCTGACCGGCCTGGCGCGCGTGCTGCGGCGCGCCTGAGGGCGGCCTGCGCCGAGAACCGGCCGAAAGCGGCCGCAAAAGGCAAATGACCGCCCTTTTCAGCCGATCGTGCCGGCGCGCCAGCGCGGATCATGGCCGTCGCAGCGTGGGTGCGGAGGGCGGGGTTGCCGTCTTCCGACTGCGTTTGGCGGGCACCTCAACAACGCATTCCGGAGCAAACCCCATGCAACTCAGCCTCAAGCAGTTCTTTGCGGCCACTGGCGTTCTTGCGGCCATGCTGGGCGCCGCCGCCATTGGCGCCGCACTCATGAGCCAGCGCAGCGCCGACCAGGCGCAGCAGGCGGCAGCGCAGCGCTACCAGTCCTTCCTGCTCGCCGACGAGCTGCGCCAAAGCTCGGACGATCTGACACGTCTGGCCCGCACCTTCGTGGTGAGCGACGGCGAACCGCGCTGGGAAAAGCAGTACTTCGAAATCCTCGACATCCGCAATGGCAAGCTGCCGCGGCCGTTGGCCTACGAGCGCATCTATTGGGACTTTCGGGCCGCCGGGGTCGACGCACCGCGCGCGCCGGGCGACACGGTGGCGCTGCTGGAGCTGATGAAGCAGCACCGGTTCGACAACGCCGAACTCGCCAAGCTCGAGGAAGCCAAGGCCAACTCCGACGGCCTGGTGCAAACCGAGACCGTGGCGATGAACCTGGTCAAGGGCCTGAATGCCGACGGCAGCAAAGGCGACCCGGCCCAGATCGAAGCCAACCGCGCCAAGGCCCGCGCGATGATGCACGACGGGGCCTACCACATCAACAAGGCCAAGATCATGAAGCCGGTGGACGAGTTCTTCGTCTTGCTGGACGCGCGCACCGCCAAGGCAGTGACCGCCGCCAATTCGGCCCAGGCGCTGTGGATGCACGTTTCCGAGGTGGCGGTGGTGCTGCTCGCGCTCGGCGTGCTGGCCGCGCTGGCCGCGCTGCACCAGCGCTTCAGTGCGCTGCTGCGCAATGTGAACGGCATCGCGGGTGGCATCTCCGAGGGCAACGTGAGCCAGGCCGTCGAAACCACCGCCGTCGGCCAGGAAGGTCAGTTGCTGCGCACGCTGGATGCGATGCAGCGCAAGCTCTCGGCCATCATCACCGCCATCCGCAGCGGCGCCGACAGCGTGGCCACCGCCAGCTCGCAGATCGCGCAGGGCAACCAGGACCTGAGCCAGCGCACCGAGCAACAGGCCGGTGCGCTGGAGGAAACGGCCGCGTCGATGGAGCAGCTCGGCTCCACCGTCAAGCAGAACGCCGACAACGCCTCGCAGGCCAACCAGTTGGCGCTGAACGCCAGCACCGTGGCCGTCAAGGGCGGCGCGGTGGTGAGCCAGGTGGTCGAGACCATGAAGGGCATCAACGACAGCAGCAAAAGAATAGCCGACATCATCAGCGTGATCGACGGCATTGCGTTCCAGACCAACATCCTGGCGCTGAACGCCGCGGTCGAGGCCGCGCGCGCCGGTGAACAGGGGCGCGGCTTTGCGGTGGTGGCGGCCGAGGTGCGCAGCCTGGCGCAGCGCAGCGCCGAAGCGGCCAAGGAGATCAAGGCGCTGATCACCGCCAGCGTCGAGCGCGTGGAGCTGGGCACGCAGCTCGTCGACCAGGCGGGCGCGACGATGGAAGAGATCGTTGCCAGCATCCGCCGCGTGACCGACATCGTCGGCGAGATCAGCTCGGCCAGCACCGAGCAGAGCTCCGGCGTGGCCCAGGTCGGCCAGGCCGTTTCGCAGATGGACCAGGCCACGCAGCAGAATGCCGCGCTGGTCGAACAAAGCGCCGCCGCGGCGGAAAGCCTGAAGCACCAGGCCCAGCAACTGGTGCAGGCGGTCAGCGTGTTCAAGCTGGAAAAGGCCTGACGGGCCGCGCCGCCGAGGCGCCACCGCCGCGCGTTGACGCGCATCAAGGTGCGTCCGGCCCGCCGCACTAGATTGCCGGCATGTCGGACCGACGCCATTGGAGCCTGGGGGCCAAGCTCACGCTGGTGGCGGTACCTTTCATCGTGCTGGCCGTGTTGTCGATCGCACTCACCTTGTGGGTGTCATGGCAGCTCGAAGGTGGCGCCGCGGCCGTGAACGAGGCCGGGCGCATGCGCATGCAGGCTTATCGCCTGGCGCTGTCGCTGGCCACCGCCGATACCGCCGCCGTGCC
>JANOQS010000583.1:0-1918 GCA_031414975.1 Methylibium sp.
GTGGCACACGCGCACACCCATCGCGCGCAGGTCGCCGGGCACCAGCGTCTTCGGGCCGACCGCGCGGATCTCGGCGGCGCCGAGCGTGGTCAGCGCATTGATGTCGGAGCGCGCGACGCGCGAATGCACGATGTCGCCGACGATGGCCACCGTCAGGTTCGTGAAATCGCCCTTGAAGTGGCGGATCGTGTACATGTCGAGCAGCCCCTGCGTGGGGTGCGCGTGGCGGCCGTCGGCCGCGTTCACCACGCGCCCGTGCGGCGCGCAGTGGCGGGCGATCAGGTGCGGCGCGCCGCCCTCGCTGTGCCGCACGACGAACATGTCGGCATGCATCGCCGACAGGTTGGCGATGGTGTCGAGCAGGCTCTCACCCTTGGCCGTGCTGCTGCGCGCGATGTCGAGGTTGATGACGTCGGCACTCAGCCGCTTGGCGGCAATCTCGAAGGTGGTGCGCGTGCGCGTGCTGTTCTCGAAGAACAGGTTGAACACGCTCTTGCCGCGCAGCAAAGGCACCTTCTTCACGTCACGCTCATTCACGCTCAGGAAGGTGCCCGCGGTGTCGAGAATCTGCGTCAGCACCGCTTTCGGCAGCCCTTCGGTGGACAGCAGATGAATCAGCTCGCCGTGGCGGTTGAGCTGCGGGTTGCGGCGCGACAGCATCAGGCAGCCCCGCGCACGTCGAAGTGAAAACGGCCGGCCTCGCCGCGTGCCAGCGAGAGCCGCTGCGCCGCCGGCAAGGTGATGCGCGACGCGGCATATGCGGCCTCCACCGGCAGTTCGCGGCCGCCCCGGTCAACCAGCACGGCCAGGCTCACGCTGGCCGGCCGGCCGAAGTCGAACAACTCGTTGATGACGGCGCGGATGGTGCGCCCGGTGTGCAGCACGTCGTCGACCAGCACGATGCGCCGGCCTTCGATCTCAAACGGCAGCTGGGTGGCGTCAAGGCCGGCGGCCAGCCCGCGCGAGCGGAAATCGTCGCGGTGCAGGGTGCTGGAGATGACGCCGTGCGCACCCGGCAGGCCCAGGTCGCGCTGCAGGCGTTCGGCCAGCCAGGCGCCGCCCGACCAGATGCCGACCAGCACGGCGCCCTCGGTCCCCTCTGTCAATAGCGGGCGCACGCCGCGCAAAAGCTCGGCGTAGAGGGCTTCGGCGTCAATGGTCAGCATGGTCGGCGTGCGTGGTGGTCGCAGCAGGTTCGGCGGTCTGGGAAAGGAACTGGTCGAGGATCAGCGCAGCCGCAGCCGCATCGGCATCACGCTCGCCGCCGTTGCGCGCATTGGCCAGTGCCTCGGTGGTGGTGTAACGCTCGTCCACCTCGTGCACTGGCAGCCTGAAGCGGCCGTGCAACTGACGGCCGAAACGCCGGGCTCGCTGCGTATTGTCGTGCGCCGCGCCGTCGGGGTGAAAGGGCACGCCGACCACCAGCGCATCGGGTGCCCAGTCGGTGATGAGCCGGGCGATAGCCACAAAACGCGCGTCGCCTTCAGCGGCCACCGTGGTCAGCGGCGCTGCGATGCGCAGCAAGGTGTTGCCGCTCGCCACGCCGATGCGCCGGGTGCCAAAATCGAAGGCCAGGTAGGAGGTGATCGCCACCGCGCCGTGCTCAGGCATGCCCCGCTTCCTGCGACAGCATGTGCGGGTCGATGCCGAGCAGCCGCAAGGCGCGGTCATAACGCTGGTCGATCGGCGTGTCGAAGATGACCACCGGGTCGGCGCCCACCGTCAGCCAGCCGTTGCGGCCGATCTCGTCTTCCAGCTGCCCAGCCGACCAGCCGCTGTAACCCAGCGTGACCAGAATGCGCCTGGGTCCGGTGCCGCCCGACACCGCTTCCAGCACGTCCTTGCTGGTGGTCATTTCCAGCCCGCCGAGCACCGACATGGTGGAGCTGTAGGCAACGCCGTCGCCAGACAACTTTTC